>DYIV01000143.1:0-2965 GCA_020723435.1 Slackia heliotrinireducens
AGACCGTGGACGCCCAGAAGGACATCTACTCCGCCGCCGAGGTCCGCGAGGCCGCTCACCGCTTCATGGAGGAGTATCAGAACGTCGGCCTCATGCATCGCCAACTCGTCAACGACCGGGTGAAGATCCTCGAGTCCTACGTGGCGCCGGCCGACCTCGCGATCGGCGGCGGCCAGGTGAAGAAGGGGACCTGGGTCCTGGCAGTCCGCGTCGAGGACGACGAACTCTGGCGACAGGTGAAGGATGGGTCCCTGGCCGGGTTCTCGATCGGTGGCTCGGCTCAGCGCAGCGCGCTGGCGTGATCGCGCTGTCGTCACACGACGGCGAACGGCTCTCCGTCCGCGAGTCGCCGGACGTTGGAGAAGCGCTCAAGATGGTCGTCCCAGACAAGGCTGTGGATCGGGACGAGGTGGCGAGGAGCCAGTCGGCTGGCGAACTCCTCGAGGTCGGCGCCGGACGCGTGGCCGCTGGTGTGGATCTGGGCGAAGGCAGCGCCGGCGTTGTCGGCGATGCGTCGCATCTCCGAGTACTCGTCGGTTGCCAGGTAGCCAGCCCACATGGAGAAGATCCACGCATCTCCCTGCTCGAACGTGAGTCCCTTGCACTCGAAGTCGCGCAGCAGTGACGGTCGCAACATGACCACCACGTCCTTCCTTCCAGTCAGCTTGGCGGCGCCGATCGCGTGGCCGGACTTCGCGCACCGCTCGACGAAATCGGGCGTGTTCAACCGGGACGGGCTCTCGTAGAGACGCTTCATGCTGGCGGTGACGACGCCCAAGATCTGCGGCCACCCCAGCCGCGGCAGGCTGTCGTGCAACCTGGACAGGCGCTCGAGGATGTCGAGCGAGTAGAGGTCAAGGACGAGTGTCCTGCCGGTTCGCTTGCACGCGCGATAGATGGTCACGGTGCGGTCGATGTTCTGTGCTGACCAGGTGATGAAGACACGACCAGAAGTCCGCCGGCAGAGCGCAGCGAACTCGTTCTCCAGCTCTGCTTCCGTGGGAAACCCCTCGGTGCGCCCGAGCGTCGTGCCCTCGAGCAGAAGAACGTCCAATGGCGTTGGGGACGACGACATCATCTTCGAGACGAGTACGGCCTTGCGGCCCGTACGGCGAAAGTCGCCCGAGTAGAGGATGCGTCTTCCCGCGCATTCGACGAGCAGCATGTAGGCATCGAAGGCGGAGTGATCCGTCAGGCAGGGCACGATGGTGAATGGCCCGGCGGTGAATGCGGACCCCGCTCGGTAGGTCTGGAACTCCTGCTCGAGGCGGTCTCCGCGGAGGGCGGCCGTCATGCGCATGAGAATCTGCGCGGCCTCTCCGCTCCACACCGGCCAGTGAGGAGGCAGGTCGCGCAGCAGTCCGTAGTGGTCCTGGTGCGGATGAGAGATGACGACAGCGTCGACCGGCGCGACAAGGTCCAGGGTCGGCGGTACCGCGGGACCAGTTGCCGTCGCGCCGCCGGCGTCAAGTCGGCTTCCGGCGTCGAGGACGAGCCGGTGCTGATCGATCGCGATCTCGATACAGTTGCCGCCGATCTCGTGGGTGGCGCGGTGGACGGTCAGGACCGGAACGCCAGCCGCCATCAGATGCAGCTGTCGAAGCGGGCCAGGGCGTTCTCGGGCGTGAGGATCGCCGGGTCGTACAGACCGTAGCCAAGCAGACACGATGATGCGAGGCGCAGCTCGGCGTGGGGGCTCGGGGGGAGCGCCCGCAGCAGCTCTCGAAGTCGTGACTTGTCGGGGTCGTGGTTCGCCAGGAGGAGCAACAGCAATGGTGGCTCGTCGCTGAAGCTGACGAGGTCCTTCTCGCAGTCGACGAGGCCCAGCGCTCGCTTCTGGTTGAAGACCCGCACCATCTCTCGCTTCAGTGCGGCCAGGTTGGCCGGATCGGCCAGGTGTTCGTTGATGTCGTTGACGTGCGCGTGAAGTCCGGCGGCACCTTCGATGGCGCCGTCTCCGAACTTCACCTCGCCCACCACCAGCCGGTGGGAATCCTGTCTCTTTCTCGCCGCCGGCGTGGAGGGCCACCGCACGGCGATGACATCGAAGCGCCCGTGGCCACTCGCGTACTCGATGTCGCAGATGTAGAAGTCCGTGGATCGCGCAACGGCCCCGAAGTTGTTGTCGCGCACGAGAAGCTGCTGCACCTCCCGTTCTGCGGGCTCCTTCGGAAACACATCCATGGCCTGCTTCATCGACGGTACCGCGTCCAGCCACCTGGCGACGTCTCCCGCATCCCGGACGAGCGGCGCAGGCGCAATCGACGGAGCGCGACCGCAGAAGTACTCGGTGTCGAAGCTGGCAACATAACCACTGGCCGTGCGCGCGAGTCGCAGGAGGTTTCCGCCCCGGTAGTAGACGTTGACGCAGTCGTCCCTCAACTCCAGGCAGAGGCTCTTGTCCGCGATCACACGCTGACGCAGCGGCGCGAGAAAGCCGGCGTGCAGGTCCGAAAAGAACTCTTCGCTCAGCCCTCGTGTCATCCCTGGTCTCCTCCTCCCGTGGCGAAGTGATGGTACACGAGACGGCCAAAGCCGACCACGCTGGCGGCCGGCGCTTCCAGAGACGCCGCCGTGGGCGGCCCAGGGGGGCCGGGACATCCTCTTGACAGCCAGTATATGGAAGTTCCATACTCGGCTTGATGAGCAGGCCGCACGAGACCAGCGAGCACCAGGAAGACCGCGAGCCCGGTGACATCCATCGTCTTCGCGACATCGTGGTCGAGGAGGTCTCGCTCGTGGACCGCGCGGCGAACAAGCGCCGGTTCCTGGTCGTGAAGAGGAGCGACAGCATGTCCGACACGGACGAGACCGAGGTCGAGAAGGCCAAGAAGAAGCCCGGCCCCGAGGACGAGCCGACCGAGGAGGAGAAGGCGAAGAAGCCCGATCCCGAGGAGGAGTCCGACGAGGCCGAGAAGGCTCGCAAGCCCGCCGACGACGAGGATCCCGGCGAGGCCGACGGCGC
>DYIV01000143.1:2975-3379 GCA_020723435.1 Slackia heliotrinireducens
GCCGGACGACGATCCCGATGAGGACGAGGCCCACCGGGCGAAGGGCTGCGACGGCCAGGAGAACGAGCCCAAGCCCCGGCGCAAGGCGGACCTCGTGCTCGCGCCCGGCCTCAAGGAGTCGCTGCTCGCCACCCTGACCCAGGCCATGGAGCGGCTGATGGCGCTCGCCAAGCAGATCAGGGCGGCGGGGAAGCCGGATGGTGATGGGGACGGGGAGGCGTTGCCGGACGACCTCGGCTCGGAGATCGACGGCGGCGTCGAGCTCCTGGGCAAGGCGACCAAGGCCGGCAAGAAGAAGGCGGCCAAGGCCGAGGTGGCCAAGGGCGCCCGGATGGCCAAGGACCGGCTGGACCGCTTCCAGAAGGCGCTCTCGCTCCTCTCGGACATCCTCAAGGAGCTCACCG
>DYIV01000024.1 GCA_020723435.1 Slackia heliotrinireducens
AGGGACGGCGTCCGCCAGGGTCTCGGCGTGTTCAACGACGTGACCCTCCGCGCGCAGCCCCTTGACTATGAACGACGCGATACGGCTCTCATCTTCGACCAGCAGAATCCTCATCCACTGCCTTTGCTCACGCTGACGTGCGGCTACTCCTCGGCGCCGTCTTCAGCGTCGCCGGAACGGCCTGTGCCGGAGCGGCCGTCTGCATCCTCGGTGTCGTGGTCATCGTCGTCGGAGTCGGTGCTCTCGCGCACTCGAGGACTGACGACTTCGCGGCCTGTCGCCTCATCGCCGGAGGAGTCCGCCGTTGCGCCGCTCCCGGGGGGCGATGCGATAGGCGGCCTGGCCGCGTCGGGGCCTGGCCGCGGTCTCTTCCGTGCGTCGACCGTGCCGGCGGCGTCGGGATTCCGCCGCGATCGGACTGCGCCGGCCGCCGTTGTTTCGAGGCCCGCCTCCAGCTTCGTGGTGATGCGCGGGATCTCTTGTGACGTATGTGCGCGCGGGGCGCCGAAGGCGGCAACGAGCGAGATGGCACTGATGATCAGCGCCACCCCGCTCGTCGTTGCTGTGATGATGCGTCGCGTGTTGAGCGTCTTCATCGCGATCCGTGTCTAGTCGTCGATGTCAGTATCTTCCCCTGGATGGCGCTGGTCGTCACCCCGGTCGTGGTCTTGAGCCCGGTCGTGGTCATCATCCCTGTCGTGGTTCCGCTCCCTTTCTTGGTCCGAGGTCGCGTCGTCATCGTCATCTTGACCGCTATCGCCGGACTCGTCGAGAGACTCGTCGTCGTGGGTCTCATCATCCGAGACGTATCCGTCGTCGGCCTCATCGGCGTCATCATCCGCCTCGTCGTGATCCTCGTAGAGAGCCTCGTCACCGTCGTCATCATCGTCGTCCGTCGGGCCCGGCTGCGGATTGGGCGCCGGAGTCGTCGTCGGCTCCGGTGTCGGCTCGGGCGTCGGGTCCGGGGCGGGGCTGACGATCTCGTGGCATCCGCTGCACCCGGTCGTGTAGTGTCCGGGCGGCGGCGTCTGGTCGGGCGGTATGGGAGGCGGGGCCGCCCATACCAGTGCCGCCGTTCCCAACAGGCCCGCCACCGCGGCGACCGCCGCGGCGATGAGTCCCTTGCGGTGGGCCAGGATTCTTTGAATCATGTGTCTCATGGGTCTTCTCCTCTCACTCTGCGATCGGGCATCGTTTGCGCATTTCGTGGCCGGCCGGCCTTTCTTGAGTGTGAGAATCGGCCCGGAGCATGAGAGGATGCTAAGGATTAGATGAGGGTTTTCTTACGCGGCGGCCGTTACTTCAGAAACGCGGTGAGGATCCCGGGTGCGACGCCGACGGCGACGACACCGACCGCCGCGACGCCGATCGCGAGAGCGAGGGGCATGTCGGTGCGCACACGCTTGGCCTCTTCCGTCCCGACGAGATACATCTGACGAATGACCTTGCCGTAGTATCCGAAGGAGATGACGCTGTTGAGCAGGCCGACGATAGCCAGCCACACCACGCCTGCCTTAACGGCTCCGGCGAAGACCAGGAACTTGCCGTAGAAGCCGGCGAAGAGCGGAATGCCGACGAGTGAGAGCATGAACAGCGCCATCGTCGCGGCCAGGAACCGGTTGCGCGATCCCAGCCCCGCGAAGTCCCCCACCGTCTCGCCGATGCCTGACTGCGTCGTCGCGGCGACGACGAGGAACGCTCCGACGACGCCCAGGCCGTAAAGCGCGAAGTAGGCGACGGCGGCTCTGGATCCGAAGGCGGTGCCCACTCCCAAGCCGACCAGAGCATAGCCCGCGTGCGCGATGCCGGAGTAGGCGAGCATGCGCTTGATGTTGTCCTGGCGAAGCGCGGCCAGGTTGCCGAAAGTCATCGTGATGGCGGCGACGATCGCCAGCGTCCACGAAATCCCGGGCCGCTGTCCGGAAAGCGCGGTCGCGATCCGCACGAGCGCCGTGATGCCGGCGATCTTGGGAACGATCGCCAGGTAGGCGGCGACCTGCGGATGCGTCGCCTCAAATGTGTCGGGCACCCAGAAGTGGAACGGGAATACCGCCAGCTTGAAGCCGAAACCGGCGAGGGCGAAGGCGATCCCAACGACGAGCAGGCCCGTCGTGGCGATTCCGCCAAGGCCCGACAGCCGAACGGTTCCGGTCGTGCCGTAGATGAGAGAGAAGCCGTACAGCAGCAGCGCCGAGGCGAAGACGGCGGCGATAAAGTACTTCACGGCCGCCTCGTAGGCGCGCTTCTCCTTGGCCTGGACGGCCACGAGCGCGAAGGCCGGCAGCGCCGTCAGCTCGATCCCCAAGAATATCCCTGGCAGGTTTGTCGTCGAGGAGAGGATCGTCGCGCCGCACAGCGAGAAGAAGAGCATCGCGAAGAAATCGGCGCGGGGATTGCGCCGCGCGAAACGCCCGGCCGATCCAACCATCACCAGGGTCGCGGCGGCCAGCAGCACCAGGTCGACGAAGCGGCTGAGCCCATCGATGAGGAGCCATCCGCCGAAGTAGGCGCCCGTGCGCTCCCACTGATCGAGATTGATGAGCGCCGCTGAGGCGACTATCGCCGCGCTTGCCGGAATGGCGGCCCGCGTCGCCCACTGCTTGCGCGTCACGGCGGCGAGGACGAAGAGTATCGCGCAGGCAAGGACGAGAAGCTTCGGGGCGAAGGGCCCCGCCTGAGCCCACCCGCGAGCGATCGTCTCTGTCGTGAAGGCGCCCATCCGCTACCCCGTTCCGATGAGTCGGCTGGCTACCGCCGCGAGCGCACCGGAGGCCGGCGCCATGACGATCAGCGGCGATACGCCAAGCACGAGGACGAGGACGCCAAGCGGCATCAGAGCGGCCGCCTCGTGAGTACGCATGTCGGCCATTCCCGCGAAACGCTCAGGGATCTCGCCGGTCGTTACGCGCTGGAGCATCCACAAGACGTATCCCGCGGTGAGGACGAGACTAATACCGGGAGTAGCGGCCGCGAGCCCGGCGGTTGAGAAGTACGAGGCCAAGACGAGGAACTCGCCGACGAAGCCGGAAAGGGGCGGCAGTCCCAGGGCGGCGAATGAGGCGAAGGCAAGCGTGCCAGCGATGATCGGCACCTTCAGCGTCAGGCCGCCCAGCGCGGCGATCTCGCGTGTATGCGCCCGCTCGTAGATCGCCCCGACGAGGATGAAGAGCATGGCGGCGACCAGCCCGTGGCTGACCATCTGGAAGAGCGCTCCGCCGAGCGCCGCGGTCGAGCCGACGGCGACGCCCAACACGACGAAGCCCATGTGGCTCACGGATGAGTAAGCCACCAGCCGTTTCAAGTCATCCTGCGCAAGCGCCATCACGGCGCCGTAGATGATGTTAATGACCGCCAGTGCGGCGATCAGGCCGGACAGGCGCGCCCACGCCTCCGGCAGGAGCGGCAAGGAGACCCGAAGCAGGCCGTAGCCGCCGAGCTTGAGGAGGATCCCGGCGAGCATGACGCTGCCGCCGGTCGGCGCGTCGACGTGCGCGTCCGGCAGCCACGTGTGCAGCGGGAAGATCGGGACCTTGACGGCGAAGCCGGCGAAGATCAGAAGGAACGCAAGCAGCTGGACCTCCGTCGCCAACCGCGGCCCGGCGAGGCCGGTCATATCAAACGTCTGGCCGGAGCCGGGCGCGAAATACATCACCAAGAAACCACCGAGCATCAGAACGCTTCCCGACAGCGTGTAGAGGAAGAACTTCATGGCGGAGTAGTCGCGCCTGCCGCTACCCCACATCCCGATGATGAAGTACATGGGGATGAGCACGGCTTCCCAGAAGACGTAGAAGAGGATGAGGTTGAGGCTGATGAGCACACCGACGCAGGCGGACTCCAACGCGAGCAGCAGCGCAAGGAGGCCTGCCGGGCGCTCCTCGACGCTCCACGAGGCAAGCACGGCACAGACCGCCAAGAGCGCCGCCAGGCCGATCAGCGGCAGACTGAGTCCGTCTACGCCAACGAGGTAGTCGACGGAGTAGGGCGCGAACCAACCGTAGCGCTCGATGAGACCGATCGTTCCGGCCGGTGCGGTCGCTGTCGGGCCGGTCAGATAGGCGGTCACCGTGACCGCGAAGAGCGCCACCTCGGCAAGTGCCGCGGCAAGCGCTGTCCAGCGCGTGGCACGCGGCCACCATCGTCCGGCGGCCAGCACCGCGCAGGCGCCGGCGAGAGGCAACACCAGCAGCAGGCTGAGGTAGGGCAGCTTCATCTCAACACCACCACCGCGACGATCGCCGCCATGCCTACGGCGCCCGCAAGCATCCACGCCGTGTAGTCCCGCACGCGCCCGGTCTGCACTCGCCTGAGCACGCCGCCCAGCGCGTCGGCGGCGACTCCCACACCGTTGACCGCGCCGTCGATGGTGTTCTTGTCGAAGCGTTCGTAGGTCCATCGCGCGCATGCGACCAGCGGCGCGACGAGGAAGTTGACGTAGATCTCATCGATGCGATAGCGGTCCTGGACAAGATCGTAGAGAGCCGGCGCGCGCTTGAGCACGTCGTCAAGACGCCTGCGACCGGCGCCATAACCCCACCAGGCAACGGCCACGCCCGCCACCGCCGTGACGAACGACAGCGTCAAGGGCACGGGAATGACGTGAGGCGGCGGCTCATCGAAGAACTTCTGAAACACTCCGGAGAAGGGCGAACCCAGAAAGCCCACACCGAGCGCCGCCGCGGCCAAGATCACGAGGGGGACCGTCATTGTGATCGGCGACTCGTGGGGGGCCTTGGCGCCGTCGCCCTCCGGCTCCGGCGCGAAGATCGCACCGAAGCCCAGGCGCCAGATATAGAGAGCGGTCAAGAACGAGATGAGAAGCGCCGCAGCGAACATCCAGTACCTGCCGGTCGAGTAGAGGTTGGAGAGAATCTCTTCTTTGCTGAAGAAGCCGGAGAACGGCGGGATGGCCGCGAGCGCGAGGGCGCCGAAGGCGAACGTGGCCGCGGTGATTCTCATCGAACGGCCAGCTCCTCTGATCCTCTCGACGTGCTGCTCGCCAGTGCCATGGATGATGCTGCCGATTGCCAGAAACAGCAGCGCCTTGAAGAATGCATGGGTCGTCAGGTGGAAGATGCCGGCCACCCATGCCCCGGTGCCGACGCCCACGAACATGAGCCCCAGCTGGCTGATGGTTGAGTAGGCCAGGATGCGCTTGGCGTCGGTCTGAGTCAGCGCGACGGTGGCGGCGAAGAAAGACGAGGCCAGGCCGACGACGGCGATCGTCTCCAGCGCCGCGGGAGAGCGGCTGATGATGGGAAACGCTCGGGCTACGAGATAGACGCCCGCGGCGACCATGGTCGCCGCGTGGATGAGCGCGCTGGCCGTCGTGGGGCCTTCCATCGCGTCGGGGAGCCACACGTGCAGCGGGATCTGCGCGCTCTTGCCGATGGCGCCCGCGAAGAGCAGCAGCCCGACGACGGTCGCCATCGCCGCCGGCGCCCCGAGCTTCCCCTGTGCGGCGGCAAATACCTCGCTGTAGCGGAAGGAGCCGACGGAGGCGTAGATGGCGAGAATCGCCACCAGCAGTCCGAGGTCGCCGATGCGTGTGGTGATGAAGGCCTTCTTCGCCGCGTCCCCGGCGGCTGGGCGGTCGACGTAGTAGCCGATGAGCAGGAAGGAGCAGAGCCCGACCAGCTCCCAGCAGATGTAGAGGAGCAGGAAGTTGTCGACGGCGACCAGCATCAGCATCGCGGCCGAGAAGAGCGACAGGTAGGCGAAGTAGACGGAGTACCGCGCCTCGCCTCCCATGTAGCCGATCGAGTAGACGTGTACCAGCAGGCTGACCGCCGTCACCACCAGAAGCATCAGTCCGGACAGAGCGTCTATCCTGATGCCGAAGTCGGCGGCGACCGAGCCGATCTCAAACCACTGCAGCGACTGGTCGAGAGCGACGCCGCCGAAGGTCCACGACAACACGTAGACCGACAGCGCCGCCGACGCGCCGATGGCGCCGATCGCCACATAGGCGGCCGCCCGGCCGAGCCTGGAACCGAAGACAACGAGGATCGCGAAGGCCGCCAGCGGCAGAAGAGGTATGGCGATAGGGATCGGGTTCACGCTACTCCTTCAGTGAGACCAGCTTGTCGATGTCGACGGTCCGGTAGCGCCGCCACATAGCCAGGATTAGAGCAAGACCGACGGCCGCCTCACAGGCGGCGATGCCGATGGAGAAGAGCACGAACGTCTGGCCGACCGCCGGCGACGGCGAAACGCGGGAGAAGGCGATCAGGTTGAGATTGCCGGCGTTGAGCATGATCTCCAGACCGAGCAGCGTGCAGATGGCGTTGCGTCTGGTCATCACGCCGTAGGCCCCGATCGCAAGCAGCAGCCCCGACAGCACTAAGAACCGTGTCATCTGCCCGGTTCCCTGCGAACGACGGCCAGCGCCGCGATGACCGAGGCGAGCAGGATCAGTCCGATAAGCTCGAAGCCGACAAGCTGCGGTCCAAGCAGCGCGTTGCCGAGCAGCGAGACGTCGACGGCACGGGATTGGACCGCCGTCGCCGGACGGTATGCGGCGGCCACGGCGATCAGCGTGCCGGCAAGCACCAGCGCGCAGACCATAGCCCACATGGGGTGCTCGGTCTCGACCGTCCGCTGGGCGCCCCGGCTCGCCGTGAGCATCACACCGAAGAGGATGAGCACGGCGACGCCGCCCACGTAGACGAAGATCTGCGCCACGGCGACGAACTCCGCGCCCATGATCAGAAAGGCGCAGGCGATGGCGAAGAGGAAGACGCCGAAGGCGAGCACGCTGTGGAGCAGCCGCTCGTCGGTGACGGCTACGACTGCGGCCGCGATCGACACGGCGGCCGCCAGGAAGAACAAGATGTCGCCTGCCCCCACGAGACTCCCCTCACACGTACTGCATGACCACTGCGGTGACCGCCAGATTCAGAAGCGCGACGGGAATGAGCACCTTCCGAGACAGCGTCATGACCTGGTCGATCCTAAAGCGCGGCACCGTCCACTTCACCCACATCATGAAGAGAATGATGGCGTAGGTCTTGATGACGAACCACACGATCGGCGGCAGCAATGGGCCGTTCCCGCCGCCCAGGAAGACCGCGGCTCCGAAGGCGCTCGCCGCGAAGAAGCCGGCGTATTCGGCCATCATGAAGAATGCCCAGCGAAGTCCCGAATACTCCGTGTGATAGCCGCCGACAAGCTCGGCCTCCGCCTCCGGCAGGTCGAAAGGTGTGCGATTGAGCTCGGCGATGGTCGTGATGATGTAGAGCGCGAAGCCGATCGGAGTCAGAACCGCGAACCACACGTGTGTCTGTCGCTCCAGGATCGTCACCGTGCTCAGGCTCCCGGCGAGCATCACGACCGACAGCACCGACAGTGAGCGCGGGATTTCGTAGCTGATGAGCTGCGCGGCCGAGCGCAAGCCTCCGAGCAGGGAGTAGTTGTTCGCGCTCGACAGCCCTGCGACCATCACGGCGATAACGCCGATCGCCGGGACGGCGAGGAAGTAGAGCACTCCGGCGTTCAGATCGCGAGGGACAAACGGTCTGGCGTAGGGGATGACCATCAACGACATCAGCGCCGGCGCGAAGGCGAGCAGCGGCGCGACGATGAAGCCAAGCCGGTCGACCTTGCCGGGGATGAGGTCCTCCTTGAAGAGGAGCTTGACGGTGTCGGCCAGCGTCTGCGCGATCCCGTGCGGACCCGTGCGCATTGGGCCGAGCCTGGCCTGCATGTGGCCGGCCACCTTGCGCTCCAGGTAGACGCCGAGCATGACGCTCAGAGCCGCAACGACGAAGAGCCCGACGGCCCAGACGACGCTCGTGGCCAGGGTTACCATCATTCCCACTCCAACAGATGCATCCGCCAGGCGTAGACCAGCGCCAGCGTCACCAGCGCGACGAAGGCGCCGACGCTCCACAGCCCGGCGGCGCCGAACCGTTTGAGGACCGGAGCGGAGGCGAACAGAAGGACCGTCTCCACGTCAAAGATGACGAAGAGCAGCGCGAATGCGTAGTAGCGGATCCGAAAGAGCCTTCGCGGCGGGGAGGCCTGAGGAAGCCCGCACTCGTACGGCTCCATCTTCACCTTGCCCGGCGAAGACGGTCTCAACCAGCGGCCGATGAAGAGCAGTGCGGCGGGTGCGGCCACGCCCACGAGAGCGAATCCGAGAATGAATATGAGGTCGCCGGCATCTCGTTGTGACATAAGCACGGTTGTCTCATTTCAAGAAGGGAGTCTCGTAACCTTCTGGAAGGGAATAATTGCGCGACTACGAATCGTCTTGCACATGACGAACTCCTCACCCGAAGATCGCGTTCGCGGCGCCGGCATCGTCACGACGACACTGGAAGCGGTCTCGGAGTGGGCGCGCAGCCGATCGATGTGGCAGCTTGCATTCGGTACGGCCTGCTGCGCGCTGGAGATGATGGCGACCAACGCCTCCCTCATCGATCTGGACCGCTTCGGCATTCTGCCGCGCACCTCGCCCCGTCAGGCGGATTTCATCATCTTCTCCGGCACCATCACCTTCAAGCTGGTGCCGGTCATCGAGCGCATCTGGGACCAGATGCCCGATCCCAAATGGGCCATCGCGATGGGCAACTGTTCCACCAGCGGCGGTATCTTCTACCACGATTCCTACAGCGTCTTGAAGGGAGTCGATCGCATCGTGCCCGTCGACGTCTATATCTCCGGCTGTCCACCCAGGCCGGAGGCGCTCGTCGACGGGCTGCTGGAGCTGCAGCGCAAGATTGCGGCGGGCACCGACAAGAAGGAGCCGATCCGCCTGTGAGAACCGGGGTTGACTGCGCGAGGGAGCCGATCCGCCTGTGACACACGAGGAGCTCACCGCTGGGTTGGTCGACGCGCTGAGGGACCGCCTCACAGAGAAGCGGACCCGCGCCGACGGCACGCTCGAGTTCGAGGTTGAGCCGGGGGCGGTTCGCGACGCGGCGGTGGCCTTGCTGCGCGGGGGTCTGGACCGGCTCGAGTTCCTAACGGCGATCGACTGGCGCGACCGATTCGAGGTCGTCTATCAAATCTATTCCTTCAGAGACAAGACCAACGTCCGGCTTCGAACTTCGATCGGGCGCGACGTGCCGCGGCTGGACTCGGTCTCGGATCTGTGGCCGGTGGCCCATTGGGAGGAGCGGGAGGTCTACGACCAGTTCGGAATCGTCTTCGACGGCAATCCGAAACTGTCCCGCATCCTCAATCCCGACGACTGGGAAGGCCATCCGCTGCGAAAAGACTACCAGGACGAGCAGGTCGTGAAGTTGCCGGAGTACTTCTAGGAGCGATGAAGCACCCCGCAAGAGCGTGAAAGAGCGGGCTGCGCCGAACACGTTGCGGGGCGCCGGACAGTGACGAGCGGATGACTCACACGAAAACGACCCGATCCGAACAGCATGATCTCATGTTCAACATGGGCCCGATTCACCCGGCCACGCATGGCGTGCTGCGCCTCGTCGTAGAGACGGAGGGGGAGTGCGTCGTGGGCCTGACGCCCTACGTCGGCTACATGCACCGCTCGCTCGAGAAGATCGCGGAGAATCGCACCTACCACCAGGTCGTGCCCTTCACCGACCGAACGATGGACTACGCCTGCTCCATCATGAACAACTGGGTCTACTGCATGGCGGCCGAGAAACTGCTGGGGATCAAGGTCCCCGAGCGCGCCGAGTACATCCGTGTCATTGTGGGCGAGCTCAATCGGATCGCCTCGCATCTCATCTCGCTGGGCAGCATGGGCAATGACACCGGCGCGGTCACGTTCTTCCTTTGGACCATGGTCGATCGCGAGCGGATTCTGAAGCTTCTCGAGTCGGTGACCGGCGCTCGGCTCACCTACTGCTTCATGCGCATCGGCGGGGTCGCCCGCGATCTGCCGGAGGGTTTCGCCGAGGCCACGCGCGAGACGCTCGCGCTGCTTCGTGCCGATTACCAGCGCTTCCTCGATCTGTTCCTCAACGCGCACATCTGGAAGAAGCGATCCAAGGGCGTGGGCGTGCTGGGCAGCGCCGACGCGATCCGTCTGGGAGCGGCCGGCCCGACGCTTCGCGGCAGCAACGTCCAATGGGACTTGCGCAGAGACTTCTCCTACTCCGTCTACAACAAGTTCGACTTCACCGTGCCGACCGGCGCCAACGGCGATTGCTGGGATCGGATGCAGGTGCGGTTCGAGGAGATCGAGGAGAGCGCGCGCATCATCGAACAGGCGCTCGAACAGATTCCCGACGGGCCCTGTATCGCGGAGGGCGTGACCAGGCTGCCGTCACCGCCGCCGGGCGAGGCCTACGCGCGCGTCGAGTCGCCCCGTGGGGAGCTCGGCTGCTTTCTCGTCAGCGACGGGTCGCACAAGCCTTACCGGATGAAGATCAGGCCTCCGGCCTTCTATCACATCCGCCTCCTGCCGCATCTGTGCCAGGGAGTGACGCTCGCCGATCTGGTGATCATCATCGCCACGATCGATCCGGTGATGGGGGAGTGCGACCGATGAACGGCAACGGCGGCCAGTCCCGCGTGGGCAGGTTCTTCAGCGCTTTCTACGGTATGTGGCGCGGCGGGCGCCAGACGATGCGTGAGGCCTTTCGCCCCGCTTTCACCACGCAGTATCCGGACGAGCTGCTCGAGGTTTCGCCGCGCTGGAGAGGACCTCTGCGACTGCGCGGCATCATGAACGACGAGCCGCCGCCGGTCACGAGTGCGTCGCCAATCGAATACAACAAGCTCCTGGCCGATCTGGACGCCAAGCGTCGCCTGGCGCCGTGCATCGGCGAATGCCCCGGCAACGTCGACGGCCGGGGACAGAACGCGCTCATCGCCGCCGGTGAGGCCGCCCGCGCCTACGAACTGGTGCGGGAGCGCAACACCCTGCCCGGCGTGCTGGGGTTTGCCTGCCCTAACCCATGTGAGAACGTCTGCCGCCGCTCCTACTTCGAGGAGCCTATCTCGATCAGGCAGCTGCATCGCGCCGCATACGACGCTTACCATGCGCGGCCGAGGCCGCATCTGACCAGCGATGTGACTCGGAAACAGCGGGTCGCGGTGGTGGGCGCGGGCCCGGCCGGGCTGACGGTCGGCTACGATCTGCTCCGGCTCGGCTACGGCGTCACCGCCTTCGATCGCTACCCGGAGCCGGGCGGGCTTCTGCTCAGTGGCGTTCCCATCTACCGCCTCGACCGCAACGTTCTTCGCAACGAAGTCGAGGATCTGCGCGAGATGGGGATGGAGTTCCACTGCGAGGTCGACGTCGGCCCGGACATCCCGCTGGAGAAGCTCCGCGAGGACTACGACGCGGTTGTGCTGGCGATCGGACTGTCGAGGCCGCGCAAGATCACCGTGCCAAACGTCGACGCGCCCCGGAGTATCGCCGCGATGGAGTTCCTGCCTCAGTGCAACATGGGCGGCAAACCGGAGGTCGGCGATACGGTCATCGTCATAGGCGCCGGAGACGTCTCAGTCGACTGCGCCCGCTCGGCGCTGCGCTTCGGCGCGAAGAAGGTATTCAAGATAATGCTGGAGATGCCGGACGAGGCCCCGGCTCAAGACCGGGAGGTCGAGGAGGAGCTGGCCGAGGGTGTCATCCACATGTGCCGCTGGGGCCCGAAGGAAGTGCTTGTCGACGAGAAGGGCGAAACGAAAGGCCTCCGCATTCGCAAGTGCTCGCGCGTCTTCGACGAGGCGGGGCATTTCAGTCCCAAGTTCATCGACGAGCTGGACGAGATGCAAGCGGACACCGTCATCTGGGCGGTCGGCCAGGGCGCCGACACGCAGTTTCTGAGTGGCACGGGCATCGGCATCGATCCCCTAGGCAACCTCGTGCTCGATCGAGCCACGTCCCAGACGACGTTTCCCGACGTCTTCGCGGCCGGCGACATCAGCGGTGGTCCCGGCACGATCATCAAGGCTATGAGCGCGGCGCACGAGACGGCCATCTCCGTCCATCGATTCCTGGAGGGCCAAGACCTGAAGGCCAAACGCGAAGCCCAGTATCATCCCAGGTTCTACCGCTACGTGCGCTCGGGCCTCGCGGAACGAGAGACTTCGTCTCAGGAGCCGCGGGCTCTGATGCCACTCTCCGACCCGCACCGGCGGCTGCGCGATCCTCATCTGCAGGAGGAGCTGGGTCTTGCGCCACAGATGGCGAAGGTCGAGGCGATGCGCTGCCTGCGGTGTCAGACGCAGGCGTGCGTCGGATGCAGCCTGTGCGCTCGCGTCTGCCCGGACAACTGCATCACGGTCGAGAAGGAAGACGACGGCGTAACGCGCAAGGTCACGCGCTGGGACTTCAAGATGGAATGGTGCTGCTTCTGCGGCCTGTGCCAGGATATCTGCCCGACGCAGACGCTGTCGTGCTCGGCCGAGTACCACACGGCTTCACGCGGCCGTGGGACGTATGAGTACGACCTCGAGAGGATGCTGCGCGACTTCGACGGCCCCCAGGAAGTGCAATGCAAAGACGGCTGGCCATAGGAAAACACCCCCGACCCGCTCGGACCGGGGGTGTTTGGTACGGTTCGAACTTGCCTACACGGTCACCGGGACCGGCTCGCCACTGACGATCTGCAGCGCTTCCTCACGCTGCACGTCCATCACGTAGTCGAGGCCGGAGATCTTGGCCGCCTCCTCCGTTAGCGCGAAGACGTCGCTGCGCGAGATCGACGGGATGTCGAACTTGCGGCTACCGCTCATCAGCTGTTGCAGACCGACCTTCAGCTTGTCCGAGAAGGTGTAGAGCGCGATGGCGCCGAGCGGCATCTTGTCGACCTCGTCGCCGTACCTCTCCTTCAGCGTCTCGTAGGCGACGAAGATCTCCTCCTTCGTCGAGCCGAACTGCGCGACGGTCTTGGGCAGGTCCTCTTCCTTCATCCAACGCTCGATGTTCTTGCCGACGAAGCCGGGGATCATGAGCGCGCGGCCCATGCAGACGGCCTTCGTGTGAGGCGACCCCATCGCGAGCACCTTGTAGAGGTGGTCCTCGGTGGAGAAGCCGCCGGCGATGGCGATATCGGGGATGTAGGCGTTCGGATCCTTCGCCAGCTCTTCGATGAGCATGTTGGTCATGCACTGGATGTAGAAGGTCGGGATGCCCCACTCTTCCATCATGCGCCAGGGACTCATGCCCGTGCCGCCGGGTGCGCCGTCGATGGTCAGCATGTCGATCTTCGCCTCGCTGGACCACTTGATGGCCATGGCCAGCTCGCGCATGCCGTAGGCGCCGGTCTTCAGGGTGACGCGCTTGGCGCCCAGGGCGCGAAGACGCTCGACCTCGCTGATGAATCCCCCATGGTCGATGAAGCCGAGGCGCGAATGGCGCTCGAACTGGCGGATGGCGCCGTCCTTGAAGGATGCCTGGATGGCGGGGTCGGACGGGTCCGGGGTAATGAGATAGCCGCGAGCCTGGAGCTCCAGTGCGCGCTCGAGAGTGTTGACCTTGATCTCGCCGCCGATGCACTTGGCGCCCTGACCCCACTTCAGCTCCATCGTCTCGACGCCGAGCTTTTCAACGACGTACTCCGCGACGCCGAGGCGCGTGTCCTCAACGTTCATCTGCACTAGGATGTCGCCCCAACCGTCGTGGTAGCGGCGGTAGTTCTCGATACGCCGCTCCATGTCCGGGGCCTTGGTGACCTTGCCGTTCTTGTCGCGCTCGAGCTCGGGATCGATGCCGCACACGTTCTCGCCGCAGACCAGAGAGATGCCGCTGATCGCGGCGCCGACGGCGAAATGCTCCCAGTTCTTGCGGGCGATCTCTGTTGAGCCCAGCGCTCCGGTGAAGACCGGGACCTTCATCTTCACCTTGTTCGTGACGCCGAACTCGGTCTCGGTGTTGGCGTTTGGGAAGAGAGTGTTGTCCGGATCGCCGGTCGCTCCGCCCGGCAGACCGGTGGCGCCCAGGGCGTAGCCCATGATGTTCACGTGCGAGTAGTCGATGGGATACTCTTTGTCGCCGCCCGCCGTGACCTCGCCGAAGGGCCCGGGGTAGATGACTTCGCGCCCACGGAAGGAGGCCTTGAAGACCTCGCAGTTGCCGCGACAGCCGTCAAGGCAGCGAGTGCAGATTCCTGACTGGGGAGAGACGCTGCGAGAACGATTCAATGTCTGAGTGGCATCGTTTGCGTTCGGTTGCTGAAGATTCACGTGCGCTCCTTTCCACTAGCTGGCTGCCCACGTCGCCGATGGGCGACGCATGGCGTGTCCGGCCAACGCGCGGGCGCGGACAGTCCAGATAGCTGGTTGTCGGACAGTAAGAAGCCTATTGCGCCGACGGGCCGCACGCTCACCTCCCTTGGCACTGCGTCCACATAACATGGAGGACGAGCTCCGTTGCTCGCACCCCATCGCCTTGCCTCAAGGACCAGTCGGCAGCTTGTTACTGCTCAAACACCGTTGTAGGAGCAGAAATCCCGAGAACGATATTCAGGGACTTAACAGAGATGTAACAGAGCGGTAACAATTGCGCAACACTCAGAGCGTGCCGGATGGGGTTCTGAGGCGGGGCGATGGGGTCGCGGGCAGGACATGAAAAGGCAGAGGGCGAAAGGCACTCGCAAGGTTCGCGGGGAACGGGCGTCGCTGATGTGCGCGCCTGCGGCGATGCGTCTTGTTCCGACCGAAGGAGGAGTGGTCGATTTGCTCAGGAGAGTGGCCGGTTGCGCGTTGAGTCTCGTCTTGTCCGTCGGGATCGTCTCCGGCGCGACCGGTTGCGCGGGAGGGGCGGCCCTCACCGGCTCGGGGAAGGAGGCAACGAAGTCATACGACCTGAAGGACTTCACCGAGATCGAGGTCGGTGACGCGTTCGACGTCGTCATCGAGCAGAACGACTCCTACAGAGTGAGCGTGACGGTCGACGACAACCTCACGGAGTACCTGGACGTCGGCGTCAGCGGGGAGACGCTGAGAATCGGTTTGAAGCCCGCCACCTACGTGAAGACGAATCTCACGGCCACGGTCACGCTTCCCGAGCTGAAGGAGCTGAAGCTGTCCGGGTCCTCGCGCGGGCACGTCAAGGGCTTCAAGTCTGACAGCCCCTTGGACGTCGCCGCTTCAGGGTCGAGCTCCGCTGAGATCAACGGCACGTTCGGCGAGGTCGAAGCGCGCCTCTCCGGCTCGAGCACGCTGGAAGGCACGATCAAGATGAAGGACGGCGCCTTCTACTTGGAGGGATCGAGCAGGGCGGAGCTGGACGGCACGGGAGGCGACATGTCGATCGATTGCGAAGGGTCGAGCGACGCCAACCTGGAGAGCTTTCCGATCGGTTCGGCGACCGTGAAGCTTAGCGGGTCGAGCACGGCGGGCATTGAGCTTGACGGCCGGCTGGACGCCAACCTGAGCGGCAGTTCGGCCCTGACCTACTCCGGCAACCCGACCCTCGGCACGATAAGCACGAGCGGTGGCTCGGAGTTGAAGCAAAGGCAGACCGGCACCGGAACCTAGCCGTAGTCCTCCACGGCGACGACACGCCACTCGCCATCGATCAACCGCATCTTGAGCACCGCCCGGCGCATGGGTCCGCCCGTGATTGTGACCCGCGCCACGCTGCCGTTTCTCACGACGCCGGATACGCGCATGGAATCGAGCGCTCTATCTACGGTACCGCCGTTGACGCCCGAGGCGACGGCTTCCCCTTGCACCACTCTGCGAAGAGTCTGCAACGCGATGCGTCCGATCAGCGCCCGGGTCATGGGGTCCAGGCCCGGTCTGAGGATGACGTTACCGCCGGGTCCGGTGAGCCCCTCTTTGTCCACCTTGTTGAGGAAGGCCTCGATGACCGCGTCTTCATCGACGTAGTCCCGGAAGCTGTTCCAATCTCGCTTCTGTACCGCCGATCGCAACCCGTCCAGCGACTCCGACGGCGTCGCGCCCTTTGAGCCCGCCTCCGCCCGCCCGCTTCCGCCCGCGCTCCGTCCGGCGCTGTCGGCAGACGATCGAGGGGTCCGGGCCGTATCATCCACGACTCTGAGCGAGCGGGCCTGACGTGTGGGATTCCCGTCCTTCGGGGCGCCGCCGACGACTGCCAGCCCCAGGCCGGTCACTGCCACAAGCGACCCGGCGACGGCCAGGAATACGAAGGTCTTCAGCTTGGGGGCTTGGGGGTCCGTTCCGGGATTGTGGCGCAGCGACATAGGACATCACCCGTGGGTCCTTGTGGGGGTCTGCGGCGGTTGTTGAGGCGTCTTGCCCTTGCGAGGTAGGCGCGGTTGTCGTCTTCTTGACCATTACACTCCCCTTTTGTGGACGGTGCAAGGACCGCGCGACGAACGGTCGATTGCGAGCACGCAGAGTGGGCATTCGCGAGCGCGGGCCAGTGACAGGGAGGTCCGCCCGGAGTATCATTCGTCCTGGTAGCCAAGTGGCTTGCCGACCGGTCCCACGAGGGCGATCGGCCGGATGAGGACGACGCCGTGACAAAGAGCATCCCCAAGGAATCCATCGTCGTAGCCACCGACCATCGCGGGGTCAAGGAACACGCCGCGATAGTGGAGTTTCTGCGCAGGCGCGGGATAAAGGTGGTTTCGTGCCCGCACGGGGGCGAGGCCGACAGCTATGCGGACGTGGCCAGGAGGGCCTGCTACCAGATCGACAAGGGCCTTGCCGACAGCGCGGTTCTCATCGACCAGTTCGGCAGCGCCGTGGCCTCAGTCGCCAACATGTTTTTCGGGATCGTCGCGATGACCGCGTCGTCACCGCACATGGCCTACGAAATCACCCGCAAGTGCAATCCCGACGTGCTGTGCATTCCCGCTGAAGACAAGGACGGCAAGAATGTCAGTACGAAGGAGGCCGTCGCCATCGTAGAGACGTGGCTCGACACCGAGTTCCTTCAGGACGTGCCTCCGGAAGACAGGGCCAAGTACGAGGGGCGCGATGACGAGAACCGAAGGCTCCACCTGGGTATCATCGACGGGCTCGTCAGCGGCCATCGCCGCAGCCCGCCAAGGCAGCACGAGCAGTCGCCGTCGGGGGCCTCCGCCAGGCCATCGACGGACATGCTCGGCCACTACGACGAGTGCTTCGAGGACAGGTAACAGGCTTGTAACGTCGAAGACCTCTCGCGACCTACCCACCATGCATCAAAGAGACTCGGAATGCCGTCGGAAGGAGTCTGCATGCCCGTACGAGACGACATCAAGAAGGTGATGATCATCGGCTCGGGGCCGATCGTCATAGGCCAGGCCTGCGAATTCGACTACTCGGGCACGCAGGCGTGCAAGGCCTTGCGCGAGGCCGGCTACGAGATCGTGCTCGTCAACTCCAATCCGGCGACGATCATGACCGATCCCACGATGGCGGACGTAACCTACATCGAGCCCCTCAACCTGGAGACGATGACCAAGATCGTCGCCAAGGAGCGGCCCGATGCCCTTCTGCCCAACCTGGGCGGGCAGTCGGGGCTCAACCTCTCCTCCGAGCTGTCGCGGGCTGGCGTGCTTAAGGAGTACGGAGTCAGGATCATCGGCGTCGGCCCGGACGCGATCGAGCGCGGGGAAGACCGCCTTGCTTTCAAAGAGACGATGAATCGGCTGGGGATCGAGATGCCCGCCAGTGAGACGGTCGAAAGCGTCAACGACGCGGAGCGCGTCGCCTCGCGGCTTGGCTATCCAGTAGTCATTCGCCCCGCGTACACCATGGGCGGCACAGGCGGCGGGCTCGTATACAACGTTGAGGAGCTCAGGACCATCGCGGCGCGCGGGCTCGCGGCCAGCCTGGTTGGCCAGATCCTCGTTGAGGAATCGGTGCTCGGCTGGGAAGAGCTCGAGCTTGAGGTCGTGCGGGACGCCAAGAACCAGATGATCACCGTCTGCTTCATCGAAAATGTCGACGCCATGGGGGTGCACACCGGTGACTCCTACTGCACCGCTCCGATGCTCACCATCGCACCTGAGCTCCAGGAGCAGTTGCAGAAGTACTCGTATGCCATCGTCGAGGCGATCGAGGTCATCGGCGGGACGAACATCCAGTTCGCCCACGATCCCAAGACCGGGCGCGTCGTGGTCATAGAAATCAACCCCAGAACGTCACGCTCGTCGGCTCTTGCGTCGAAGGCGACGGGTTTTCCCATCGCGCTGATCTCGTCGAAGCTCGCGGCGGGGCTCACCCTTGACGAAATCCCGTACTGGCGAGACGGAACGCTGGAGAAGTATACGCCCTCCGGCGACTACGTCGTCGTCAAGTTTTCCCGTTGGGCATTCGAGAAGTTCCGCGACGCCGAGGACAAGTTGGGCACTCAGATGCGAGCCGTCGGCGAGGTCATGAGCATCGGCAAGACTTACAAGGAGGCCTTCCAGAAGGCGATTCGCTCGCTGGAGCGCGGGCGATACGGTCTGGGTTTCGCTACAGATTTCAACGCCAAGTCGCTGGAGGAGTTGATGGGGCTTCTCAAGGATGCGACGAGCGAGCGGCAGTTCGTCATGTACGAAGCGCTTCGCAAAGGGGCCGGCGTGGCCGAGCTCTACGAAGGGACTCACATCAAGCCCTACTTCATCGAGCAGATGAAGGAGCTGGTGGACCTGGAGGAGGAGATACTTGCCTGCAAGGGCGACGGCTTCCTCCCAGACGAACTGCTTGTACGTGCCAAGAAGGATGGCTTCGCCGATCGCTACTTGGCGATGCTGCTTGGCACCGACGAGAGCGAGATCCGGCGACGGCGTACGTCGCTCGGAGTCGCAGAAGGCTATGAAGCCGTACCGGTCAGCGGTGTGGAGGATGCTGCATACTACTTCTCCACTTACAACGCCCCAGACCAGGTGGCGACGAGCGACAGGCCGAAGGTCATGGTTCTGGGTGGCGGTCCCAACCGTATCGGGCAAGGGATCGAGTTCGACTACTGTTGCGTTCACGCGGCCTTCGCGCTGCGCAACGAGGGCTACGAGACGATCATGGTCAACTGCAATCCGGAGACCGTGTCAACAGACTACGATACGTCCGACAAGCTCTACTTCGAGCCGCTGACCGTCGAAGATGTTCTGAGCATCTACGAGAAGGAGAAGCCGGCGGGCGTTGTGGTGCAGTTCGGCGGTCAGACGCCGCTCAATATCGCGAGCGAGCTGGAAGCCGCCGGCGTCAAGATCATCGGCACGTCACCGGAGACGATCGATCTTGCCGAAGACCGCGATCGATTCAGGACGATGATGGAGAAGCTCGGCATTCCGATGCCGGAGTCGGGGATGGCCAGCACACTCGACGAGGCGCTGGCAGTTGCCGGGCGAATCGGATACCCGCTCATGGTCAGACCGTCCTACGTGCTTGGCGGCCGGGGGATGGAAGTCGTGCACGACGAGGAGATGCTGAGACACTACGTCGCGGCAGCGGTAGGCGTCACGCCGCAGCGGCCCATCCTCATCGACAAGTTCCTGCAGGACGCGATCGAAGCCGAGGCGGATGCCATCTCAGACGGGACGGACGCGTTCGTCCCAGCGGTGATGGAGCATATCGAGTTCGCCGGCATCCACTCCGGAGACTCGGCCTGCGTAATCCCTCCGGTGAGCATCGAGCAGCGACACCTCGACACGATCAACGAGTACACAAGGATGATCGCCGTCGAACTCGGCGTTGTCGGCTTGATGAACATGCAGTACGCAATCGCCGACGATGTCGTCTACGTTCTGGAGGCGAATCCGCGTGCGTCTCGGACGGTTCCGCTCGTCTCCAAAGTCTGCAGCATCCAGATGGCGCGTCTCGCCACGAAGCTGGTGCTGGGCAAGAGGCTGCGCGATCTTGACATCACGTCCAGACCGATTCCCCACTTCGGAGTCAAGGAGGCTGTCTTCCCGTTCAATATGTTCCCGGAGGTCGATCCGCTTCTTGGCCCGGAGATGCGCTCAACCGGAGAGGTGCTTGGCCTCGCCGAGTCCTTTGGCCTCGCCTTCTTCAAGGCCGAAGAGGCAACCGGGCTGTGCCTGCCCCCGGAGGGCAGCGTGCTCATCACGGTGAACAAGAACGACAGGTCGGCGATAGTGGAAGCGGCGCGTGAGTTCGCGAATCTCGGGTTCAAGATCGTGGCCACCGAAGGGACGCACGCGTTCCTGGAGCGGCGCGGCATTCCGTCCGAACCCATCATGAAGCTACATGAGGGACGCCCCAACATCGCAGACGCGATCAAGAATGGAGAGATCCAGCTCGTGGTCAATACGCCGGCGGGAAAGACGAGTCAGTACGACGACTCCTACATCCGCAAGGCGGCCATCAAGCACAGGGTGCCCTACATCACGACGACCGCAGCCGCGATAGCCGCCGCGCGGGGGATAGCCGCCTACCGAGATTCCCGGGGTGAGGTGTATTCGCTGCAGAGCTATCACGCGCGCCTGTGCTAGGGCGTGGGTGAAACCGCGCGCATCCGGGCGTGCCCGCGAGCGCCCGGGCGAGCTCGCGAATCGCCGTCACTCCGATTCCTAGGCCGGGTAGACCTCCACACGGTTCCTGCCGAATCGCTTCGCGGCGTACATGGCCTGGTCGGCCATGGCGATCAACTCCTCTTCGTTCGATACTCCCTCACCGTAGGAGGCCACGCCCAGGCTGATCGTGATATGCGACGGCGGCAGGTCCTCGGCGTGGAAGAAGTCCGCCGCGACAACGCGATTTCGGATGCGCTCCGCCACTTCCACGGCATCGCTGACCTTCGCTTCGGGCAGTATCACGACGAACTCCTCACCGCCGAAGCGGACAACCAGGTCGATCTCGCGCACCTCTCTCAAGACGAGCTTGGCGATCTCCGCGAGGAGCATGTCCCCGGCTCCATGACCGTAGCGGTCGTTGTAGTTCTTGAAGAAGTCGAGATCCATCATGATGATCGAGAACTGGCGGCCCAGGCGGCGCGCCCGCGCAAAGTTCTCCTGCAGCGCGATCTGCATCAGTCGCCGATTCGCCAGCCCGGTCAGCGGGTCGTGCAGCGACAGCTCCTTGGTCCTCTCGTACAGACGCATGTTCTCGATGGCCGTGCCCACCTGCTCTCCGATTGCCAGCAGCGTGTGCTGCATCCGCTCGTCGATTTCGGTGTCGGCGGGGAGGTAGAAGTAGATCACGCCGACGACCCGGTCCATGACGCGCAGTGGGACAATGACGTGGCCGTGGGACGGCATGCCGGAATAGCGGATCGTATGGCGGCCATCGTTGTTGCAGTTGGTGGAGATGAGAATCTTCCCGGTCTGAGCGACGACGCCGCACAGGCATTCGCCGATATGCAGGTTCTCGTGGGCTCGCAGGAACTCGCTGCTCGGTGAGCCTACGTAGGAGGCCAGGCGCAGCCGCTCGCCCTCGACCATCAAGACCCCGCCCACGCGGCACCGGCCGAGCATGCCAATCTCGGCGATCTTCACCAGCACCTGCTTGAGCAGCTCGTCCATGCTCGTGGAATGGCTGGCGACCTCCGAGACCTCCTGCAGGGCGGTGAGCTCCGCGTTGCGTGCCCGCAACTCGGCGTGCTGCGCCGCCAGCTCCGCCTCCGATCTCTTGCGTTCAGTGATGTTGCGGACGTTGGCCACGATCCCCTCGACCGGCGCCTCTTCGAGTTGGTACTTGCCGACCGCCTCGACGTAGCGCCATCCGGCGCCGTCGTCCCGAAAACGGAACTCCGTCAGCTGTGTGTCACCGGGCGCGTCCGAGCACTCCGCCAGCCAGGCCGCAATCTGCTCTGCGTCTTCAGGATGAGCCAGCTCGAAGACGAGCCTTTCGGCGAGGTCGGCGGAGGGCAGGCCAAGGACGTGGACCGCCGACGGGCTCACATACTCGATCCTGCCGTTGGGCCGCAGAACCATGGTCACATCGGAGGAGTTCTGTACGAGGCTGCGAAAACGCTCCTCGCTTATCTCGATGGCCGCCCTCTCGGCTTCGGCTCTCTCCATCGAGCGACGGGTCTTGTCGAACTGGCGGAGGAGCTCGGCAAGAAGCACGATGGCCAGAATCGCGACGAGAGCCGAGCCCAGGTCGGCCGTGCGAATGCTGCGCTCCGCCAGCGCCGAGGTGGTCCGGCCGGCCTCCGTCACCGCTTCGTCGAGCACTTCGAACGCGCGAGTAGTCTCCGCCTTTCTCTGGCCTACGGCATCCGCAACGCGTCCGGCGGCCATGAGCGCGAACTCCTCGTCGATCGCGGTGTTGTGTTGCCAGATGAGCTCGGTCAGCCGCTGCCTGTCGATGCCGGGTCCGCTCTTCGGCAGCTGCGCCAACAGGCGGGCAATCTCGCGCCGGCCGCCGGACAGCTCCTCACTGTCCGTCGCCGTGACGGTCGTCTCGGTGACGACGCGCCACGCGAGGTACTCGGAGTGGTGGACTTCGATCCGAAGGAGGCTGAGGGTTAGCTGGTTCTTCCGCGCGTCTTCCGCCTGCCAGCGCAGGACGGCGATTGTCGCCGCGGCGGCTATCGCGATGCATAGCGCGGACGCTAGGATCCAGAACGTCCGGGTTCGGAACTTGGTGTTCATGATGGATTCCTGTGAGCCAGCCGCGTCCACAAACCAGCGACGAGGAGAGCTACCCAGAGAAACTTGCCTAATATGATATCAGTTATCGGCGCTGACGGGCGGTTTTCTTAGGCGCTCGCCCTCATCCACCGCAGGTGGGCCGCCGCGACACGCCGCGGGTCGGCCGGTCGCCCGATTCCGTCGCCAGTGCTATCATCATTGCGGCTTGCTCGCTCTGGAGGAGGAGGTTCTCGCCAACGTGCGCACCAACCGGTCCTATCTTGTCGCCTGCGTCTGCCTGGCGGTCGCGTTTGTCGTGGGCTGCTCCGGCGGGATGTCGAAACCGCTGACCATAAGCGTGGTCGACGGGGAGCGGGCAAGGTCGTATCGCGGCACGGAGGTCGTCCAGTACTACCGCTGGTGGGCCGATCTGAGCGTGCGCAATGAGACGCAGCAGCCGCTGCATATCAGCCTCGACGGGATCTCCTATGGCAGAGAGAAGGATGTCGTGAAGGCCGGAGTCGCCGAGGTGGGGGGTACCACCTACGCTCGGACGGAGTGGCAGGAGGCCGACGGCGCCGACTACGGGCGCCCCGACGAGCGTATGACGATAGCGCCCGGCGCAACGCTCGAGATCAAGGACGTGGGTTTCGAGTCTCATCCCGAGAGCAATAAGGGCACGATACGCGTCACGGTTGAGGGAATGGGAACGACGGAGTCACCCCCCGTCGACTTCATGAGCTTCAAGTCCCGCCCGGGAAAGTAAAACGGACAGGCAAGCCTGTCCGTCTTGCGCTCTATGAGCTACCGCGGCTACTCGGCCGTCTCACCAATCGGAGCGCTCTCCGCGGGAGCCGTCGCCGGAGCAGCCATGCGCTGGACGCTTGGGCCCACGAGCTCCGAGAACATCCAAGAGACCAAGAAGACGATGCCGATGACGGCGAGCACGACGCAGAAGATACCGAACGCGAGCGGGCTGCCTGGGAAACCGCCACCGCCGGGAGCGTAGACGAAAGCGCTGGCGACGGTAAGACCGAGGATTCCGGAGATGAGGAAGAGCATTGCCAGAGTCTTGCGCAGGTTCATCGGTGTTCCTTTCGTCGGTTTGACCCTACGGGTTCCCCCTTCCTTCCCCCGGTTGCCACGTTCCTAAGGTTAACCGCAGCAGACGAGCAACGTCAACACAGGCTTGTGGTTAACGTTTTCGCCCGCGGGAAGGGAGGGGCGTCCGGGGCTCGCCTTCCCGCCTTTCTGAGAGCCTCCTTAGAAACGGGGACTATAATGCTCTGTGTTTGAGAGAGCCCATGGCGGCGCTCACCCGTTCCCGTTTTCGGTGCGAGGAGGACGATGCTTTCCGGCACACCGGTGAGACGAGCTGTCTCGGCCTTGCTGGTCTTCGGCGGAACCCTGCTTCTAGTCGTCTTGCCCGCCTTCGGGGCGACAGGACCGCCCCTCCCGCCGGGCGCGGCGGCGCCGCCGCTGCCACTGGGTTCTCGCCGGTCCGACGCCGCCACTCGTCGGCGCGACCGCGCCCCCGGCGAACCACTACGGTGCGAGCTGTGCATCGTGTCATCAGGTTGTCGCGCCCGCCGCGCCCCGCTGCCCAATGGGGCCCGGGCTCCTTCGTCGCATTGCGGAGCGCCATGCACCCGGTGCCATTCGGTGACGTGTCGCGCCGCGCCGAGACTCGGTTCGGACGAGGATGATGAAGACGACGATCACCACCACGGCGAGTATTGCGCGGGCTGCCACGCGAGCGGCTTGGCGTTCTCGCTGGGCAGGAGCCCGGTCTACGTGAGGCGGGGGTCCGCGGTTCGGCTCATCGGGCTTCTCAGGCTGGCCGGTGGGGCCAGGCGACGCGACCTATGGGCCGGCCATATCCAATCGGGCCGTCGTCGTGGTGATGCCAAGGAGCAGGGCCGTGCTGAGGAGACTCAGGGCGTGGATTCGGGCGGTGAACCGCAAGGACGGCTCAGGCGGCGAAGACTAGGGCGCGCTAGAGGCCGAGGTCTTCGTTGATCGCCTGCATCGCTCGGAGTGAGATATCCGCGAATTCCGCCAGGTCGATCCCGATCTGCTCGCACTCCATGATGACCTCGCGGTTGACCGATGCCGCGAACGCCTTCTCCTTCATGCGTTTGGTGATGGACTTCGGCTTGACGCTGGCGAGCTTCTTGTCCGGGTAGACGAGCGTCGTGGCGATGATCAGGCCCGTGATCGTCTCTCCGGCGGCGAGCGCGTGGTGGAAGACGCTCGATCGCGCCTCGCCCGCCGACTCCTCGTTGTGAAGCCTGATGGCGTCGACTATCTCGGAATCGACCCCGGCTTCTTCCAGGATGCGGACGGCCTCGCGTCCGTGCACGGCCAAGTCCGCGTTGGTGATCTCGACGTCCACGTCGTGCAGAAGTCCCGCCATGGACCACTTTTCGCGATCCTCACTGAGACGATCCGCGAGCGCGCCCATGACGGCCTCGGACGCGATCGAGTGCTTGATCATGTTGGGATTCTTGACGTGCTCGTGAAGCAGGGCGAGCGCGTCTTCGCGCGTGATACCCGTCGACATCTTCCAGCCTCCGCTCGTGTGGGACGGGAGACATTGTAGCAGAGACTAGTACATCTGTTTGACCAGCCACACCAGCAGCAGGACAAGCCCGACGACCAGCGCGAAGACCGAAGCGAATCCGGCACCTAGCACTGCCGAGTGCGGATAGGCTTTCTCCAGCGCCGGATAGAAGCCGATGGAGTTCACCACCGCACCGCCGATGATCCCCGCCGCAAGGAAGAGTATCGCCAGTACCACTGTTCCCGTGGATTTCATGGTACTGCCATGTATTCCCATCAATGGAGCGGTTGCCACAACCTTTCTGAGGCCGCGCTACTCCACTCGCTTGAAGACTTCGGCGTAGGCCGCGGCCCGCTGAGGTGTCAGTGCCCCGTCGACCACGACGACCACGTTTCCAATCTGGTATGAGATGGTGGTCGCGGTTGACGGGCGGCTATGGCTCGCCGCCTCCTCCGCGGACGCGTACACTTCGACCGTGCCGGCGGGCTTCTCCGGATCGAGCGCTCCCATGCCTGTCTCGGTCCACACGGCCTTCTGCGTGTACTGTCCCGGTCTGCCCAGCTTTCGGTCCGGATCGGTCTCGGCCGACAGGGTCGCGACGTCGGTGACGGGCACGCCCAGCTCTTTCAGCGCCTTGACGACGTCTGCCGCGGTCAAACGGTTCAGGTCGAAGAGAGGATGGGATCTGCCGGAAGAGCCGACGCCGGTGACTCGCGTGAGCCCCGTGACCAGCTGGACGATATCCTCGACCTGGACGATCCGCCAGTGATCGTCGGCGCGCGCCATTTGGAAGCGAATGGGACCTACACCCGCCGGGGGAGTGACGACCACCTGCGCGGTGTCGCCGTCGACTTCCGCGTCGGCGTAGGCCGACACCGCCATGATGCTCGCCATCTTGCTTGCGGCCGGAGCACCCCAGTCGCCCTTCTCGACGACAGCCTCATGAAGCGCGTCAGTCGCAGCCGACGCCAGCGACGGCTTCGCGCTCTCGGCTACCGTGCGTACGAGCTCCTCCAACGGTCCCCGCGCGTCGCCCAGCCCCCTGTTCAACTCCTCCTCCACCGCGGCGTCGGTGATGGCCTTGACGTCGACGTAGCGCTCAACGCCGGGCCAGTCGTTCGTCGCGACGGCATGGGCGAGCATCGCGATGGAGTACTGCGGCGAGCGAACGTAGTTCAGCCACAGTGCCGCTCCTAGCAAGGCGGCGACTATGAGGAGTGTCGCCACTAGGATCAGTATCTTCGGCCAGATGCGTCGCTTCGCCATCCTTCTCTCCCTGGGGTTCTGTCACGTTCGGGGACCCTCGCGCCTGCGACTCTATCAGTCAGAGGGCGGTTCGTGCAACGTGAGCCCGGCTCCCGGGCACACTCATAGACTTGGCTGTGCCGCACAGCGGGTCGCGGCGCGGCGCACGGGGTTCATCGGGCCGCGCGCGGGCGGTAGATCTTGAAGTTCACGCGCGTTCCCGCGCCTTGTCTCACGGCCGCCAGACGCCGAACGCCGCCATCGACGCG
>DYIV01000144.1 GCA_020723435.1 Slackia heliotrinireducens
TGGGCACGCGCCGGAAGTAGTCGCCGAAGCCGTCGCCGTCGACGTCCTCGACGCCCGTGACCATCCAGCCGGGCGTGCGGGCCAGGAGGTCGAGGCTGCCGCCGCGCCGGATCTCCAGGTCCTTGCAGACGCCGAAGCGGACGTAGTCGGCCACGGCGTCGCCGTTGATGTTGCCAACGCCGTCCATTGCTGCATTGGAGAAGGAAATGCCGACGTGCTTCTCCAGCACCGCGCTGCTCGTTCCGTCGAGGAGGGAGATCCCCGGGTAACCTCCTCCGTCTCCGCTCAGAGACCACGCGAGCACTTCGCACATGCCGTCGGCATTCACGTCGCCTGCAGCGCGGGCCTCGAAGCCGAGGAACTCGTAGTTGGCGCCGATCCAGGAGCGCAGAACGGACGCGTCGAGGCCGGACAGTTCAGAGATCGAGCCGCCTGGGTAGTCGCCCGGGGCGCCCACGATGAAGTCGGGGCGGCCGTCCTGGTTGACGTCCCCCACGGAGTCAGCAGAGCCACCGTAGGTAGCGTTCCAGACCGTGCCGTGCAGGTCGAACAGGATCACGCCGTCCTTTCCCGAGAACACCTGCACGCGGCCCGTCTCAGACACGCCTAGCACGTCGGCCGCCGGGCTGGCGACGAGCCAGTCCGGAAACCCGTCGAGGTTCACGTCCCCGAGGCCGGTGAGCACCCCACCAAACTCGTCGCCGGCCGCGCCTCCGAATCCCGCCCAGAGCGTGCCAGCGCCGCCGCCCCCTTCGATGCGCGCCATGCCCGCAAACTTGGCGACGGTGCTGTCGTTAGGGATCCCGATCAGGAGGTCGTCGAAGCCGTCCCCGTTCACGTCCCCGACCGAAGAGACCATGCCGGTGGCGTCGCCCGCGTTCTGCCCGTAGAACGCGGCGAGAGGACTTGTGCAGGAGGTCGTGGAGTAGACGAACACAGCTCCGGCATTCAGCGCCACTGTCGAATCGTAGGGATCCGACAGCGCGAGGTCCGGAAAGCCGTCACCGTTGAAGTCGCCGACTTTGCACAGGCTGCCACCGAATGCGCTGTCGTTCGCGCTGCCAAGCCAGGAGCAGAGAACGCCCTGTGCTTGTGCCCTCCCGCCGATGAGCGAGAAGATCCACAGGAGAAGGATGAATGTCAGGTATCTTGTCATCGTCGGTTTCTCCCGCAGTTGTGATCGTCCGCTCAAGGCACCTGGAAGGTCGCGACGAATAGGTCCCTGGAACCGCCGGAGTTGGGTTGCTTTGGCGGGGGCGAGGGCGGAGGTGGAATCGGCAGAGACGAGCCCGTCGTGGCGCCGAGGACGTATGCGGCGGCCCCGCTCGGGTTGATCGCCACGGCGTACGCTTCGTCAAGATCTGTGTACGTCGATCCGCCGAACCGCTGGCTTCCGAGCAGGCTGTTCCCTGTGCTCGAGAGCACGGCCAGGAACGCGTCGCGATATTGCGCGACCCCTCCCCCGAAGACGGGGAAGTTCTGGCTGTCGGTCATGCCGGTCACCACCACGTCGTCGTTGGGCAAGAGGGCCACGCCGATGGCCGAGACGCTTTCCCACTCCGAAGTGCTCTCCGGCACAGGCTGGAGGTAGGTGCACCAGTTGAGGAACTGGCCCTGCGGCTCGATCCTGGCCACGAATCCGACGTAGGCGCTGCCGTTGTACTTCGTCGGCTGGTACGAGTTCGGGGTCGTAGGGAATCCCGAGTCGTTCGGGTTCATGGGGTCTGATATTCCGTTCCAGAGCTGAACAACCCGGGTGCAGCCCACAGCGATCACGCTGCTGCCGTCCGATGCCGTCGCCAGGTCGAGCACCGCCGAGTGAGCCAGTGCGCCGCTGAACGCGCCGGAGTACATGGGGTTCTTCATCTGCATGTCCGCGTTCAGGCGCGTGACCGCTCCGACCCAATAGCCACCCAGCGCCCACCAGCGGGACCACGACGCATGCGGCGGCGGATCCCAATCCGCGATCGGGTAGTTGATCACGGTCCAGGGGGGCGGGCCGGAGAGGTATGCTTGCGTCTTGCCGCCCACCACGGGCTCATCGCCCTCATCGCCGACCAGCGTGATCGCCAGTCCCTGGTCTTCATATTGCCCGCCGATGAACGTCGCCGCCTTGAGCAGCGTTCCCCCGGCCTGCTCCCGGAGCACCGCGAAGTCAAACGCGCCGCCGTTGTGCGTGGGCTTGTAGGGCAGCATGTTGTGCGCCACGTTCCACGTCGCGTCGATCGTCTCCCAGAAGATTGCCTCAGCGTACCCGACCGCATACACGGCGGCCCGTTGCTCGCCGGGGAGGGGCAGCACGGCGACGTCGTTCCATACCGCGCCCTCGTGGACGTTCGAGTGCAGGAGCTCGTCCCCGTCGGAGTCGATCGCCGTGATGAACCCGAACGGGTACTGGCCGGAGGGTTGGGAGCTGTACGGCGTGCCGAACTGGGACATGACCGGGAAGTCCGTCGAGCGCGTGTGACCCACCACGTAGATGGTCCCGGTTTCCTGGTCCACCTTGAGCCCGTGCGCCTCGTCGTTTCCAGTACCGCCGAGGAACGTGCTGAACTCGAAGTCGCGCAACCTGCCGGAGAAGGCGGTGACCACCGCGTCGGTCGGGACGCCCGTGGTGTCGTACGCGCCGCTAGTGGTGGGGAAGAGCGGCGAGAGGGTCTGGCCGCAGACGAGGACGGTGTTCACGGAGTCCACGTCGATGGCGCCCGGCCGCTGGTCGAACTCCCCGGGGTTGGTCCACGTCCAGAACTCGTCGGGGGCGTCATCGTCCAGTCCGCCGAGGTAGGACGCATACTTGAAGCTCGGATCGATGGTCAGCCGCCCGGCGAAGGACGGAGCCTCGAAGCCGTAGCGGTCGCCTCCCAGGAGCCGGAAGGAGACCGGGACCTGCTCCTGCGTGCCGTCCTCGCCGGACACGTAGGCCACGGGGCGGGACTGAACAAGCGCCCCTTCACGGAGGCGAGCGATGAGTTCCCCCTCCGGCCCGATCTCGAGCGCATCCGCCCCGTCCACCCGGATGCGCAGGTCGTTCACCGCGGACGGATCGTCCACGAGGAGGTCGTAACGCGGCGCGCCGCCTTCGCACGTCAGCCGGATGTCGAGCCCGGGGCAGGCGTCCTGCCAGGTGAGGTGGTCGTACGCGGGGAGCCTCGGCCGCCAGGCGGCGGGATCGCCGATGAGGAAGTGGAAGATGCCCTTCTGGTCAGCGGGCGCCCAGGCGGCGGAGCGAGGGGTCTCCAGGTGGAAGGCGACGACCTGCGCCCGAAGAGTCTGGCCATCGCCAGAGATCGGGATCACCAGGAAACCGTCGTCGGTCGAGACCATCTGGAACTCGCCCG
>DYIV01000025.1:0-22535 GCA_020723435.1 Slackia heliotrinireducens
GCAGCCTGTGAAGATTCGTGACGTGCTGGTTGTGACCTGGAGGCCCAAGGCGCCGGAATCGTTCTTTGCTCCGCTGTCCGGAGTCGTCCTGGCGCCCGAGGCCTACCTGCGCCGTCCGCTTGCGGTCAAGGTCGAGAATGAACCGCCGGCACGCCCGCAGTCGGGACTCGATCGGGCCGATGTCATATACGAGGTGCCCATGGAGGGCTATGACGTCACTCGCTACATTGCCATCTACCAGAGCCGGTCCGCGGCGACGATCGGGCCGATACGCAGCGCGCGCTTCGCCGACGTCGAGGTTGTCCCGCAGTACAAAGGCATCTTCGCTCACTGCGGCGGCGTGTGGGCGGTGCTGCAGGCGGTTAAGAAGGCGGGCATCGCCGATCTCGACCAGTACTTCAACGACCCGGCCTACTGGCGCGTCGGCTTTCGCAGCGCTCCCCACAATCTCTACACGAGCACGGCCCTGTTGTGGAGCTTAGCCAAGCGCAAGGGGATGTATAAGCCCACGCGTCTGCCGAGCTTCGGTTTCAAGGATGGAGAGCGGCGCGCCGCCCGCCCGGTGGCGACGGTCAAGATACCCTACGGCGACATGACCGACGTGCGTTGGGAGTACAGCCGGAAGAAGAACGCGTACCTGCGCTTTCAGGAAGGCTCGGCTCACACGGACAACGTGACCGGGGCTCAACTGGCGGCGCGCAATCTCATTCTGTTGCACGCCAAGGAGACGGTGACGGACGTGGTCGAGGACGTCGCAGGCAGTAAGTCGCTCAAGTTCAACCTCGTCGGGTCGGGCAGGGCGACGATCTTCGTCGACGGTAAGCGCATCAACGGCAAGTGGAGAACGGGCCGCGGCGCTCCGCCGGTCTTCAGTGACGCCGCGGGCAGGAGAGCCCTTCTCAACCGTGGCAACGTGTGGATCGAGATTGTGCCGCCGCGCATCAAGCCAACGATCGGCTAGTGCGCCGGGTCGCGTTTGCGCCCGTCTAGCTCGGTGGTATCATTGAAATGCGCTCATGGGGAGCGCCATCCGTAGGGGAGAATCAATCGTGACAGAGACTGGAACGCTGAGAGTGAAGACCGGCCTGGCGGAGATGCTCAAGGGCGGCGTCATCATGGACGTCACCAACGTGGAGCAGGCCAAGATCGCCGAGGAGGCGGGAGCTGTCGCCGTCATGGCGCTGGAGCGCGTGCCCGCCGACATCCGCGCAGCCGGCGGCGTCGCGCGCGTGGCCGATCCCACTGTCATCGAGGAGATCGTCAAGGTCGTCACCATTCCGGTCATGGCGAAGGCTCGCATCGGCCACTTTGTGGAGGCGCAGATTCTCGAGGCGCTCGGGGTCGACTATGTTGATGAGAGCGAGGTGCTGACGCCGGCCGATGAGGAGAATCACATCGACAAGTGGGCCTTCAAGGTGCCGTTCGTCTGCGGCGCGCGCAACCTCGGCGAAGCGCTGCGGCGTATCGGAGAGGGCGCGGCGATGATTCGCACCAAGGGCGAGGCCGGCACTGGAAACGTCGTCGAGGCCGTGCGACACATGCGCGCGATCACCGGCGAGATTCGCAGACTGTCCGGAATGCGTGACGATGAGCTGATGACGGCGGCCAAGGAGCTTGCCGCACCGTTCGAGCTGGTCCGGGAGGTGGCGCGCACGGGGGCCCTGCCGGTCGTCAACTTCTCAGCCGGCGGTCTGGCGACCCCCGCGGACGCGGCGCTCATGATGCAGCTCGGCGCCGACGGCGTCTTCGTCGGAAGCGGCATCTTCAAGAGCGACGACCCGCCCGCGCGCGCAAAGGCCATCGTGCAGGCGACGACGCACTACGAAGATCCCAAGCTGCTTGCCGAGGTGTCGCGGAAGCTCGGCGATCCCATGCACGGCCTCGAAATCAGCGAGATTCCGAAAGAGCAGTTGATCCAGTACCGATGAGAGTCGGCGTACTAGCCCTCCAAGGCGATGTCCGCGAACACGAGCGGATGCTCGCGCGCTGCGGCGCCGAGAGCGTCGCCGTCAAGAAGCCCGACCAGCTTGAGCACGTCCAAGGCTTGATCATCCCCGGCGGGGAAAGCACGACGATCGGCAAGCTCATCGAATCCTACGGCTTCGTCGACGCCATCAGAGAGCGCCACGGCCGGGGGATGGCCGTCTACGGGACGTGCGCGGGGCTCATCCTCATCGCACGCGAAACGGTGGAGTTCACCGGCCAGCCGCTGCTCGGTCTTATGGACATCGTCGCCAGGCGCAACGCGTTCGGACGCCAAGTCGACAGCTTCGAGGCCGACCTGCGCGTGCCGGTGCTTGGACCGGGGCCGTTCAGGGGCGTCTTCATCCGGGCCCCGTGGATCGAGTCGACAGGTCCCGACGTTGAGACGCTGTCCACCCGCGACGGTCGCGTCATCATGGCGCGACAAGGGAACCTGCTTGCGACGGCGTTCCATCCTGAACTGACCGAAGACGAGCGCGTCCACAGGTTCTTCTTGGAGGAAGTCGCGGGCACGCACGGAAAGAGGGAGACATGTCCGGACATTCAAAGTGGAGTTCGATCAAGCACAAGAAGGGCGCGGCCGACGCCAAGCGCGGCAAGGTCTTCACTCGCCTAACACGCGCGATCATCGTCGCGGCGCGCGAGGGCGGCGGCAATCCCGACATGAACTCGACATTGGCCAACGCGATTCAGAAGGCCAAGGACAACAACATGCCTGCAGACACGATCCAGCGGGCGATCAAGCGTGGTACCGGCGAGCTTGAAGGCATGACTTTCGAGCAGGTGACCTACGAGGGCTACGGTCCGGGCGGAGTGGCGGTCATGGTCGACGTCCTCACCGACAATCGGAACCGATCCGCCGCCGACATCAGGAACATCTTCGCGAGGGCGGGCGGGAATTTGGGCGCGACCGGGTCGGTCGCTTGGATGTTCGAGCGTATGGGGGTCATTCTCGTTCCGAAGAACGGCAGCATTGATGAAGACGATCTGCTCGGCATTGCCATCGAGGCGGGGGCCGAAGACATGACGGCCGAAGACGATCAGTTCCAGATCGTCTGCGATCCAGCCGACCTCATGGCGGTGCGGGGTACCTTGGAGGAGAACGACATCACCTTCAGCTCGGCAGAAGTAACGATGCTGCCCAAGTCGACGCAGAAGCTTGACGCGGACACGGCGAAGAAGGCGCTGCGTCTGATGGATGCGTTGGAAGAACATGACGACGTGCAGGAAGTCTACTCCAACTTCGACATCCCGGCCGACGTCATGGAGCAGGTGGCGGGAGAGTAGCGGACTGGGTTTGCCTACAGAGTCCCGCCGGCATATAATAGAACACACGTTCGTATACGGCGGGGACTTCGTTGCGCAGATCTGACGTTGGGCTCATACTCTTTGCGCTGCTAGGCGTCATCGTCAGTGTCGTCTGGATCGTGATGTCGCGCACCGGCGGCTCGGTCGCGAAGACGCCGACTCCGGTCGCTTCGATCGGCAGGCTGACGCCTCTGGAGACGGTGAGTCGTCAGACGACCGATGGGGCCGGATTGGTCAGCCCCAACGCCATCTCACCAAAACCGGCCTACGACATCTCCGGACGAATCATCACCAGCGTCCACGTCAGCGAGAAAGCGGTCGCGCTCACGTTCGACGACGGGCCTTCTCGGAATCTCACCAAGATCCTGAAGATCCTCAACAAGTACAACTCCCAGGCTACGTTCTTCTTGGTTTCGGACCGCATCGCCAAGCACGCGGCCTGGGTGAACGATATCGCGATGCAGGGCAGCGAAGTCGGCAATCACACGGCGACGCATCTGCAGCTCGATGTCGCCTCCTCGGACCAGATCGCCGAGGAACTCGACAAGTCGCAGGAGACCATCGGGCAGATACTGGGACAGAAGCCGACACTGATGCGCCCGCCGGTAGGCAAGTACAACAGCCAAGTCGTGGAGGCGGCGAGGTCGCGCAAGCTCGCGGTGGCGCTGTGGTCGATTCACAGTCAGGACACCGGCGACGGCAGCGCGGCCGAGATCGCCGATCGGGTGATATCGAGCGCGAGTCCCGGCGACATCATCCTCATGCACGAAACGGGCGCCAACAGCCTCAAGGCTCTGCCGCTCGTACTGGCGGGTCTTCGAGCCAAGGGCTACAAGTTCGTGACAGTCAGCCAGCTCCTAGCGCTGGGAACGCTGCCGTGAGCGGCGTCGTGCGCATAATGGGGATCGATCCGGGCCTTGGGCGCACCGGCTACGGCGTCGTCGAGGAGCAGGGGGGCAAGCTGACGGCGCTGGACTACGGGTGCGTCGAGACGCCTGCCCGGCGCAGCGTCGTGAGGCGGCTGGAGCAGGTCTATGAGGAGATCGGGGCTCTGCTTCGCCGGCACCGGCCCGATGAGGTCGCCGTAGAACAGCTCTTTTTCTCAACAAACGTGCAGACGGCCTTCGCCGTGGGCCAGGCGCGCGGCGTGATACTTCTAGCCGCATCACAGGCTCGTGTCAGACTTGGGGAGTACACTCCGCTCGAGGTCAAGCAGGCGGTCGTGGGCTACGGCCGCGCGGAAAAAGGACAGATCCAATACATGGTCAAAGCGATTCTCTCCCTGACCGAGACGCCTCGGCCGGATGACGCCGCGGATGCGCTCGCGCTGGCGATCTGCCACGCGCACATGCGGCGCGCGAAGGAAGCGGCACAGAAGGCGAGGTAGTCCGTGCGCACACATCCGGCCGAGCAGCGCGAGAACGAGGGCAACCTGCCACTAGCAGGGAGAAGCAGCAGTGATAGGTAGGATCAGAGGCACGCTCGCTGAGATTGGACCGGACTACGTGATAGTCGACGTCGGCGGCGTCGGCTACGAGTTGGCCGTGCCCAGCACCACGGCGGGGCGATTGCCGTCGCGCGGCGAGGAAGTCACGCTCGGAACCTACCTACACGTGCGTGAGGACGCGTTGCAGCTGTTCGGATTCGCCGAGCCCGCCGACAAGGAGCTGTTCGAGCTGCTCATCTCAGTCAGCGGCGTGGGCCCGAAGGTGGCGCTGGCCGTTCTCTCGGCCTTCTGCGGGAATGATCTGCGGAAAGCGATTGCGACGGAGGACGTGTCGCTCATCTCATCGGTGCCCGGCATAGGTAAGAAGACCGCGCAGCGGCTGGTGTTGGAGTTGAAGGAGAAGATCGGCGGCGCGGCCGAGATCGCGGGCGCCGCGATGGTTGGTGTGTCGCAGACAACCTACGTCGAGGCCCGTGACGCGCTGACGGCTCTCGGCTACTCAGCTGTGGAGGCGAAGAAGGCGCTGGAAGGCTACGACGTCGACGGTGAAGAGCCCACGGCCGAGGAGCTGGTGAAGCACGGATTGAAGAACCTGGGACAGTAGCGGGGCTACGACGAGAGGGCAATTGTGACAGAGGAAGAACGCATACTCGCAGGCGAGCTGACGTCGGAGGACGTCGAGTACGACAAGTCGCTGCGCCCGCGCCGCTTGGCCGAGTTCATCGGCCAACAGCGCGTCAGGGAATCGATGGAGATATTCATCGCCGCGGCGGCGGGCCGTTCGGAGGCGCTCGATCACGTGCTGCTGTCCGGGCCGCCGGGGCTCGGCAAGACGACGCTCGCGGGCATCATCGCAAACGAGCTCGACGTTGGCATGAAGGCGACCTCGGGCCCGGCGATCGAGCGGGCCGGCGACCTGGCTGCGATCCTCACCAATCTCGAGCCGTACGACGTGCTCTTCATCGACGAGATCCATCGGCTCAACCGCGCGGTGGAGGAGATTCTCTACCCGGCGATGGAGGACTTCCAGCTCGACATCGTGATCGGCAAAGGTCCCAGCGCCAGAAGTCTGCGGCTGGACATCCCCAAGTTCACGCTTGTCGCGGCGACTACCCGCACAGGCTTGATCACGTCTCCGCTGCGCGACCGCTTCGGAGTGACCTGCCGCCTCGACTACTACGCCGAGGGCGAGCTGGAGGCAATCGTGCGCCGTTCGGCGGGACTACTGGGCGTGGAGATAGACGATGACGGCGCGGCCGAGATCGCGCGCCGCTCGCGCGGGACGCCGAGAATCGCGAACAGGCTGCTCAAGCGCGTGCGAGACTACGCCCAGGTGAAGCACGACGGCTCGGTCACGAAGGATGCCGCAGCGGCCGCACTCGCCTTCTTCGAGGTTGATGAGAAGGGGCTGGACAAGCTCGACCAGCGCATTCTCTTCACCCTGATCCAGAAGTTCTCAGGCGCGCCGGTGGGGCTGCAGACTCTGGCTGCCGCGATCGGCGAGGAGCCGGACACGGTTGAGGATGTCTACGAGCCCTATCTGCTTCAGCTGGGCTTCCTGCAACGCACCCCGCGCGGTCGCATAGCCACTCCTCGCGCCTACGAGCATCTGGGCCTCGACGGCCCGGGTGCCGATCCGAAGCTCTTCTAGAGGGCGCCGCCTCCGGGCACCCTATCAGCAATCCAGCAGCTAAAGCTGTATTTCCCAACGGCCGAAACTACTCATAGGACTGAACACGAAGAGTGGTTGGTTGCCATGGGATGCAGGGCTGCGATCATCGAGACAGAGCCGAGGCGCACGCGACTGGTGGCGACCGCGCTTCTCGCGCTCGGTGTCGCATTGCTCGTCGCCCCGGCCGGAGCTGAAGCGATCGGCCCGAAGGTCGACGTCAATCGTCGTGCCGACGTTGTCGTTCGTGGCAAGGTTGTGAGCACCAAGAGCGCGTGGGACCGAGACCACCGGCTCATCATCACCTACACGAGAGTCCGGGTCACCAAGGAATTGAAGGGCGACTCGCCGGGCTACGTAACGATCAGGGAGCCAGGTGGCAAGGTCGGCGCGCTGCGCCTGACCGTGAGCGACCAGCCTCGGTTTGCGCCGTCGGAGGAAGTGCAGGTGAACCTGGAACGGACCGATGCCGCGACCTTCGACGTCGTGGACGGACCCGGCGCCAAACTGCACCTGGGCGGGCCCACGCCGGCAGACGCGACACCGGGAAGCGAGGCACGCTCCGATCCGGGCTACTCGCTCACAGGCACGGAGTGGCAGTCGAGCGACCTGCCGATGCCCTACTGGATCAACACATCATTCACGTCGACTGAGCGCTCGGTGTTGCAGACCGCATTCGACACGTGGGAGAACGATCCCAATTCCTCGATGGACTTTGAGTATCAGGGGACTACGAGTCGTGGGGGACCGAGCTACGACGGATACAACGTCATGACAAAAGGGTCGACCGGCGGCTCCATCGCGACCACGTACTACTGGTCGATCGGGGGCCGCATGCTCGATGTCGACATCGTCTACGACTACTACGCGTGGCCCTGGTCGACGTCGGGCGAATCCGGCAGGTTCGACCTCCTCAACATCGCCACACACGAGAACGGACATACGCTGGTCCTGGGTGATCTGTACAACGCGGCCAATACCGAGCAGACGATGTACGGGTATGCGTCCTACGGTGAGACGAAGAAACGAACGCTTCACTGGGGCGATCTGGCGGGAATCGCGGCGATCTATCCCGACGCGGGTCCGCCATCGAACGTCTCGAGCTTCGTGGCGACCCCGGGAGATCAGAGCGTCAAGTTGACCTGGCGCAATCCCTCGGCCGCGGACTTCGCGGGCGTGCTTATCGTGCGCAAGACGGGTTCCGCGCCTGTGAGCCGATATGATGGGACACAGGTCTACGACGGCGCCGGCACTTCCTTCACGAACACCGGACTCGCCAACTTCACCACCTACTATTACAGTGCCTACGCTTATGATGATGACGGCAACTACGCAAGCGGCTCCACCGCGTCGGCCACGCCGAAGCTGGAAAGCAGCCTAGCGTCGTATGTGAGCCGCTCGACGATCACTTGGGGCCAGAGCCTGCAGGTCAACTCTTCGTTGACGCCGGAGCATTCCCCGGCACCCGTCGTGAACGTGCAGCATAGCAGCAACGGCTCAACCTGGGCGACGCTGGCGGCGATGCGTTGGGACGAGAGCTCCGGCGCGTATCAGATGACCGTTTCGCCGACCTCGAGGACGTACTACCGAGCGAGCTGGAGCGGCGACTCTGACCACCTCGGTGCTCTGTCGTCTAGGATGGCGGTGAGCGTTAGGCCGAAGGTGCTGGTCGCCCGGTCGAGCCGTGCGATCCGCTATCGAGGTTCGATCCTGGTCAGCGGTTACGTCTATCCGCGCCACGACGGCAGGCTGGCGGGCTTCTACTTCTACAAGTATCTCGGTGGCGGGCGCTGGCAATATCGTGCCTACCGGAGCGCTCGTCTTGCCTACAACACGTCGACCCGCTCCAGGGCGGCGGTTCGGTACCGGCCCAACTCCCGTGGGACTTGGCGCGCGCGTTTCCGCTTTGGCGATGCCGACCACGTCGCCGCGGACGCCTACACGGCCACATTCAGAGTCCGGTAGACCCTGGGGCGCGACTCCACCTGCTTGCCCTCCTTGTCCGGCATTGCTGACGGCTGAAAACCGCGGCATTGCCGACGGATGGAAACCGTACGGTGAGCGGCCTGACCTCGCGAGCTTGTGAAAGTTCCCACGTAAGACGCAGTATCGTGGCCGTTCGCCCTGGCATACGCGCCACTGACAGAGTAGTCGTTCTAAGCCCCCTCAGGTGAGACCTACAATACAATGACCTAGCCATGCCTGAATGGAGGCAGCTGAAACGAAGGGGTGGTGCTCGCACATGTCGACTGGGGTGATGCAGAAGATGAAGAGCGACCTGGAAATTGCACAGGAAGCGACGATGCTTCCGGTCACTGAGATCGCCGGCAACATTGGTCTCAGTGAGGACGACCTCGAGTTGTACGGGAAGTACAAGGCGAAGGTCAGTCTCGACGTCCGTGACCGGCTCGCCGACCGGCCGAACGGCAAGTACATCGATGTCACGGCGATTACGCCTACGCCGCTGGGCGAGGGCAAGACCGTCACGACGATCGGTCTGTCGATGGCGATGAACCGCATCGGCGCCAAGACGATTACCTGCATCAGGCAGCCGTCTCTGGGGCCGGTCTTTGGAATCAAGGGAGGCGCGGCGGGTGGCGGCTACTCGCAGTGCGTGCCGATGGAGGACTTCAACCTGCACTTCACAGGCGACGTGCACGCGGTGGGGTTGGCCCACAACCTGCTTGCCGCCTTCCTCGACTCATCGATCCTGCTGGGCAACAAGCTCAACATCAATCCGATGACGGTCAGCTGGCCGCGCGTCGTGGACGTCTCCGACCGCGCGCTTCGCCACATCGTCGTCGGGCTCGGCGGCAAGGCGAACGGTATCCCACGCGAAGCCGGTTTTGACATTACGGTCGCCAGTGAGGTCATGGCGATCCTCGCCATGTGCACCGATCTGAAGGACATCCGGGAGCGTCTGGGCCGGATCATCGTCGCCTTCGACAACGACGGCAAACCGGTAACGGCTGAGGATCTCAAGTGCGCCGGATCGATGGCGGTCTTGATGAAGGACGCCATCAAGCCAAACCTGATCCAGACGGTCGAGAACACGCCGTGCTTCGTACACGCGGGTCCCTTCGCAAACATCGCGCAGGGCAACAACTCGATCATCGCCGACGAGATCGCGCTCAAGATCGAGGACTACGTGGTAACCGAGAGCGGATTCGGCGCCGACATGGGCGCGGAGAAGTTCCTCAACATCAAGTGCCGCTACAGCGGACTGACGCCTGACTGCGCGGTCATCGTCGCTACCGTCCGGGCGCTAAAGATGCACAGCGGCGAGTTCACCGTCGTGGCCGGCAAGCCTCTCGACGAGGGCCTGCGCAAGGAGAACCTGCCCGCGCTCGAGGCGGGCTGCTCGAACCTGCGCAAGCACATCGAGAACATGAAGAAGTTCGGCATCCCGGTCGTTGTGGCAGTCAACCGCTTCACCGACGACACCGACGCGGAGATCGAACGCGTTCGGAGGATTGCCAAGGAAGCCGGAGCGGAGGACGCGGTGCCGAGCGAAGTCTGGGCAAAGGGCGGCGCCGGTGGCGAGGATCTCGCCAAGGCCGTCGTTGCGGCCTGCGACAAGCCGAGCAACTTCAAGTTCCTCTATCCCGATGAGATGCCCATCAAAGAGAAGATCGAGACGATCGCAACCGAGATATACGGCGCCGACGGTGTCGACTTTGCGCCGCTTGCCGAGCAGAAGATCAAGCAGTACACCGAGTACGGTTGGGACAGGCTTCCAATCTGCATGGCAAAGACGCACCTGTCGCTCTCGCACGATCCGGCGCTCAAGGGTGCGCCGACGAACTATCGCCTGCCGGTGCGGGACATCCGCGCGTCGGTCGGCGCGGGCTTCCTCTATCCGCTCTGCGGTGACATGAGGACCATGCCCGGTCTGCCCAGCGTTCCGGCGGGCACGAAGATCGACATCGACGAGAACGGAAACGTCGTAGGCCTGTTCTAGAAGAAGGATCACGTGGCTAAGATCCGATTCGAACCGAAGGGAATCGAATCCGAGGTGCCGGAGGGCGCCAATCTCCTGGAGGCCGCGCACGAGGCGGACGTACCGATCAACGCAACGTGTGGTGGGACCGGCGTCTGTGGCACGTGCCAGCTTAAGGTGCTCGTGGGGGGTGTCGAGGAAGACCCGACGCCCCACCACCTGCGCCATCCCAAGAGCGAGGGGACGGTGCTGGCCTGTCGCGCCAAGGTCACCGGCGACGCCGAGGTGCTCGTGCTCGACGAGGGCCTGCAGTCTATGGTCGGCGTCAAGAAGCGCGGACTCTCGGAAATGCTCTTCACGAACGTGCGCGACGCGCTGGCGGGCGACGAGTTCGCGCCCCCGACGCGCAAGTTCCATCTGGAATTGACGCCGCCGTCGTTGGACGACCCGACGGGCGACGCCGATCGCATCCTGCGCGAGCTGCGCAGCAGGCACGGCCTGGCCGAGGTCAACATCGACTTCGACATCCTGCCGAGTCTGTCGCACCTCGTGCGCGAGGCTGACTGGAAGGTCACAGTGACCGTTCTGTTCAAGGGGACGCATTGCCGGCTGACCAACGTCGAAGCCGGCGACACGACGAGCTGCTGCCAGTACGGCGTGGCCGTCGACGTGGGCACGACCACAGTCGTCGTCCAGCTCATCAACTTGGTCAGCGGGGAAATCTGCGAGGAAGCCTCCGACTACAACGACCAGGTTCGCTCCGGTGAGGACGTCATCAGCCGCATCGTCTACGCGGGCAAGGGCGTCGGATTGGAGCTGCTGCGCAGCCAGGTCACCGACACGATCAACAGGCTCGTCGAGCGCGTGCTCGGTGAGGCGGGCGTGGAGGCGTCTCACGTCAGCGCGGTCGTCGCGGCCGGCAACACGACGATGACGCACCTGCTGCTCGGGCTGCCGCCTCGCTACATCAGAGAGGCCCCGTACGTGCCGACCATCGGTTTTCCGCCGTGGCTTCGCGCGGCGCGGCTGGGCCTGACAAGCCTGCCAAACGCCTACGTCTACTGTGTCGGCAGTCTCGCGAGCTACGTCGGCGGCGACATCACCGCCGGCGTCTTAGCCTCCGACCTGCCGCGCAGCGAGGAACTGGGACTCTACATCGACGTGGGCACAAACGGCGAGATGGTGCTCGGCAACTCCGATTGGATGGTTGCCTGTTCGTGTTCGGCTGGTCCGGCATTCGAGGGCGGCGGAATCAAGCACGGCATGCGAGCCGTGCCAGGCGCCATCGACGCCGTTGAGATCGATCCCGTGTCGCTGGAGCCGACCGTGGCGACCATCGCCGGCGCGGTGCCATGCGGCATCTGCGGTTCCGGTCTCATCGAACTGGTGGCGGAGATGTTCGTGGCCAAGGTGCTTGATCCCAACGGGAAGCTCAACCGGCAGGTGAGCTCGAGTCGCATTCGCAAGGCCGAGCATGGCTACGAGTATGTCGTAGCGTGGGGCGCCGAGACGACCGCGGGCGACGATATCGTCATCACCGAGATAGATATCGACAACTTGATGCGCGCCAAGGCGGCCATCTTCGCGGCGATCACGCTCCTGGCGGAGTCGGTGGGTGTACAGATGAGCGAGATCGCTCGGGTTCAGATCGCCGGTGGGTTCGGAGCCAAGCTCAACGTAGGCAAAGCGGTGACGATTGGGCTGCTGCCCGATCTGGCCCGCTCTACCTTCTCCTACGTCGGCAACGGTTCGCTGACGGGGGCATCGCTCGTCCTGTGCTCGGCGACAAAGCTGAACGCCAGCGTGGGGCTGGTGCAGAAGATGAGCTATATGGACTTGAGTTCGAACCCCGACTTCATGAATCGATACGTATCGGCCCTGTTCTTGCCTCATACGGACACGTCGCTCTTCCCGAGCGTGGCCGCGGAACTGGCCGACTCCATCAAACACGCGGCGGGCGGTGAATCGTCATGACGCTGTCTTTGGCGATCGCCGGCAAGGGCGGCACGGGCAAGACGACCTTCTCGGGCCTGATGCTGAAGTACCTGCTCTCACGCGACATGACGCCGATTCTCGCCGTCGACGCCGACGCAAACACAAATCTTAACGAAGTGCTGGCTCTGCCGATCGAGCTGACCATCGGCGACATCCGAAACGAGATCCTGCGCGACATGGGGATGATCCCCAGCGGCATGGACAAGGAGAGCTACATCGAGTACCGGGTCCAGGAGGCGCTCGTCGAGACGAAGGACTTCGACCTCGTAGCGATGGGGAAGCCGGAAGGCACCGGCTGCTACTGCTACGTCAACGATATCCTGAAGCGCTACATCGAGGTGCTTTCGAAGAACTACGCCTACATCGTGATGGACAACGAGGCTGGGCTGGAACACATCAGCCGCGGCCTGACCTCCTTCGTCGATATGCTCTTCGTACTGACCGACCCGAGTCCGCGCGGGATCATCACCGCCGCGCGCGTCGCGGGGATGGTCGACGAGATGCGCCTGCCGATCAAGCGCGTCGCTTTGGTGCTGTCGCGTGTGATGGGCGAGCCACGCCCGACGCTGCTGGAGAAGATCGAGGCGACGGGCTGCGAGTTCGCGGGAGTGTTCCCCACCGACGAGCTGGTGACCGAGTTCGACCTGGAAGGCAAGTCGGTGCTGGAGTTTCCGGAAGACGCTGTGGCCTATCGGGCCGTGGCGACGATTCTTGACAAGTATGTGGACGCTGCGCGCGGGACGGTGAGCGGGGCGGCGTAGGGCATTGAACCGAGCGGGACAGGCGAGGGGCGCACCGAGGCCTGGACGATGCGGACGAGTGTCGGCATGGGAGGAGACGATGGCAACGATGACAGCTTCGATCATCAGCGGCAAAGAGATTGGGCAGCAAGTCTACGCCGATCTGCAGAAGGAGATCTCGGCGCTGCGCGACCGCGGCATCAACCCCGGGCTCGCCGTCGTGCTCGTCGGCGAGGACCCGGCCTCTCAAGTCTACGTCGGCCAGAAGGAGAAGAAATGCAACGAGCTGGGGATTCTGTCAAAGAAGATCCTCAAGCCCGACACGATCTCCGAGGCCGACCTCCTGGCGCTCGTCGATGAGCTCAACGCCGACGACGAGGTTCATGGCGTGCTCGTGCAGCTGCCCCTGCCCGACCACATCAGCGAGACGAAGATTATGGCCGCCGTCTCACCCAACAAGGACGTCGACGGGACGCACCCGGTCAACCTTGGAATGCTGATGATGGGGATGGGTGATCTGTGGCCTTGCACGCCGGCAGGCGTCATCGAGATGCTCGATAGAACCGGCGTAGAAATTGCTGGCAAGAACGCGGTCGTGGTGGGCCGAAGCAACACAGTGGGAAAGCCGTGCGCGCTGATGCTCCTTCACCGTCACGCCACCGTTACCGTGTGTCATTCCAAGACGGCCGATCTCGCGGGCGTCTGCCGCTCGGCGGACATTCTCGTAGCCGCGGTCGGCCGGGCCAAGATGATCACCGGCGACATGATCAAGCCCGGCGCCGTCGTCATCGACGTCGGGATCAACCGAGGCGAAGACGGCAAGCTTGTTGGTGACGTAGATTTTGACGCCGCGTCGCAGGTCGCGGCGGCGATCAGTCCCGTGCCCGGAGGAGTCGGGCCGATGACTATCGCCATGCTGATGTCAAACACCGTAGCGGCGGCGAAGGCCGCCACCGCGTAGAGAGCGCGAAGGAGGAACGAGGATATGGTTTATTCGCCCGCAGCGGAGAAGTACAACGGAGAGATCGGCGAGGTGGTCCTCGGCACGGATGGGGTCAAGGTCGGCGGACAGAAGGTCCTGCCGTTCCAGGGATTCGAGGGCGAGGCCGGGAACCACCCGATCATCGCCATCGAGGTCTTGGACGTGGAGCCTGAGGGCTGGCCCGAAGCGCTGGTTGAGGCGATCGGCCAAGACGTGCTGGGCGACCCGGTGGCATGGGCCAAGAAGGCCCAAGACGAGTGGGGCGCCGATGCGGTCTGCCTATCGCTTGTCGGCACCGATCCCAACGCCGCCGATCGTTCGCCCGACGAGGCGGCCGAGACGGCCAAGGCGGTCTCAGATGCGATCAGCATGCCGCTCATCGTCTACGGCAGCGGCAACGTCGAGAAGGACGCCGAGGTCTTCCAGCGGGTCGGCGAGGTGCTTCAGGGCGCAAACGCGGTCATCGGTCCGGTCAAGGAGGACAACTACAAGACGATCGCCGCCGCCGCCATGGGCTTCGGCCACGTCGTGGCGGGAGAGACGCCAATCGACGTAAACATGGCCAAGCAGCTGAACATACTAATGACCAACCTCGGCCTGCCTGCCGACAAGATCCTGGTCGATCCGTCGACGGGAGCTCTTGGGTACGGCTTGGACTACACCTTCTCGGTCATGGAGCGCGACCGTCTCTCGGCCCTGCTCCAGGGCGACAAGGTTCTGCAGATGCCCATCATCAACAACATGGCCAAGGAAGCGTGGAAGTCGAAGGAAGCGAAGGTCTCCGCCGAGGAGGAGCCGGCGTGGGGCGACGCTGCCGAGCGCGGCATCCTCTGGGAGGTCCTCACCGGCGTGGCTCTGCTCATGGGCGGCGCCGATGTTCTGATCATCCGGCATCCGAAGGCCGCGGACGTGCTCCACACCACCATAGGTTTGCTGGCCGGCTAGCCACCGGCTCACAAGGGAGGATTCACATGGCTACAGAAACCGATACGAAAGTGACGAAGCAGAAGTCGATAGACAAGGCAGCCGAGGAGCTGATCGCCAAGGCCGAACGGGACAGCGTGACGATCGCGTTCTCCCGCGTGCAGACTCAGAAGGGATGCGCGTTCGGAAAAGCGGGCACCTGCTGCCGCATGTGTGTCATGGGTCCCTGCCGGATCAATCCAAAGGATCCGGAATCGGCGCGCGGCATCTGCGGCGCGACCGCGGACACGATCGTGGCGCGCAACCTGGCCAGGATGGTCGCGGCGGGCACGGCTGCCCACTCCGACCACGGCCGGGAGGTCGCGCATCAGCTGAAGTTGACGGCAAAGGGAGAGCTCAAGCCCTTCTGCGTCGCCGACAAGGCAAAGCTGGTGAAGGTTGCCGCCGAGTTCGGCATCACGCCGGAAGGCAAGACGACCGAGCAGTTGGCCGAGGCTCTCGCCGACGCGGCATCCGCCGAGTTCGGCAAGCAGGACGGGAAGCTGACATTCCTGGCCCGCGCGCCGGAGAAGCGGCAGAAGCTGTGGGCCAAGCTTGGCATCGAACCTCGCGGTGTCGACCGCGAGGTTGTTGAGCTGATGCACCGCACCGCAATCGGCGTCGACCAGGACTACGAATCGCTCATGGTGTCGTCGCTGCGCTGCGGCATGGCCGACGGTTGGGGCGGCTCGATGATCGGCACCGAGCTGACCGACATCATGCTGGGCACTCCAAGCCCGGTTCGCACCAAGGTCAACCTGGGCGTTCTCAAGGAAGACCAGGTCAACGTCATCGTCCATGGTCACGAGCCGGCGCTGTCGGCGATGGTGGTGCAGGCCGCCAAGGACGACGAGATGATCAAGCTGAGCGAATCGGTTGGTGCCAAAGGCATCAATATCGCCGGCATGTGCTGCACGGGCAACGAAGTGCTCATGCGCAACAAGGTTCCGATCGCCGGCAACTTCCTCCACCAGGAGCTCGCCATCGTCACCGGCGCTGTCGAGGCGATGGTCGTCGACGTGCAGTGCGTGATGAGCTCGCTGCCTGAGGTCGCGGGCTGCTATCACACCAAGATCATCACGACGAGCCGCAAGGCCAAGATCCGCGGCGCCGAGCACATCGACTTCGAGGAAGGCGACGCCTACGAGGTCGCCAAGAAGATCCTTCGCCTGGCCATCGAGAACTATAAGAACCGCGATGCCGAGGCCGTCGAGATCCCGGACGAGAAGATGGACTTGGTCGCCGGGTTCTCTCACGAGACGATCAACTACATGCTCGGCGGCCAGTTCCGCGCGAGCTACCGTCCGCTCAACGACGCGATCATGGCGCCGAACCGCATCCGCGGCGTCGCCGGTGTCGTAGGCTGCAACAACGCTCGCTACACACAAGACGCCGGCCACATCGCGATGGTCAAAGAGCTCATCGCCAACGACGTGCTCGTCGTCCAGACGGGTTGCGGCGCGGTCGCCAGCGCGAAGGCGGGTCTGCTGACTCCCGAAGCGATCGAGATGGCCGGCCCGGGACTTCGCGAGGTCTGCGAGGCGGTCGGGATTCCGCCGGTTCTTCACGCCGGCAGCTGCGTCGACAACTCGAGAATCCTCGTGGCGCTCTGCGAGATGGTGCGCGAGGGCGGCCTGGGCGAGGACATATCCGATCTGCCGGTCGCGGGGGCGGCTCCGGAGTGGATGAGCGAGAAGGCTATGGCGATCGGCTTCTACGTCGTTGCCAGCGGTGTCTTCACCGTCTTCGGCCCGCCTCATCCCGTGGGCGGCGGTCCCGGCGTATCGGAGCTCATCTTCAAGGGCTTCGAGGAGATGACCGGCGGCATGTTCGCCAACGAGGAAGACCCCGTCGCGGCGGCGCATCTCATGATCGACCATATCAACAAGAAGCGTAAGGCGCTGGGGATCTAGGGAGGACCGATGTCAAAGATAATCGCAACTGCCGCAATCAAAGGCGCCTACAAGATATACAAGCAGGCCGAGGAGGACTTGACGCAGGCGCTGGAGAGCGCGGGCGCAGATACCGAGATTCACTTTCCCGACACCGCGTACCACCTGCCGCTCATACTTGCCATGACCGGATTGAAGGTCGACAAGGTGGGCCAGCTGCAGGACGTGATCGGTATCGCCAAGGACCTGCTGCCGCCCGTGCCGTCGGAGACGGTCTGGCTGCCCTACCTGGGCCACGCGCTCGACGCCGGGATCGCCACCTTGCTTGCCGAGGAGACGATCGAGGCGCTCAAGCCGGTTCTGGGCAAGCCCCTGGTCAACGATGGTATCTGGCTGGGTCCGACCGACGACGTGATCTTGCGCAAACAGGGCATCAAGCTCGTCGACGGCTCGATGCCGGGCTTTGCCGCGTGTGTAGGCGCCATGCCGACCAACGAAGAGGCGGTCAAGCTCGCCAACCAGCTGCGCGAGAAGAACATCTTGGTCTTCATGGCCGGCTCCACCGACGGTCGCTCCATGGCCGAGCAGCTGGCTGAGGAAGGCGTCCAGATGGGATGGGACACCTACCTGGTGCCCTACGGAAAGGACATCACAGCCGCCGTGCACGCGCTGGGCTTCGCGGCGCGTTCCGCCATGACCTTCGGTGGCATCACGCCCGGAGACATAGACGCGGCTCGTGAGATCCTGCTCTACAACAAGAACCGGGTCTTCGCCTTCGTCCTCGCACTTGGCGAGGTCGACGACGAGAAGTACGCGACGGCCGCCGGAGCGATCAACTTCGGCTTTCCGGTCATCGCCGACACGGACATCCCGCAGATCCTGCCGACAGGTGTGTGCACCTACGAGCATGTCGTGTCGCAGATTCCGCACGAAGAGATGGTGCAGAAGGCAATCGAGGTGCGAGGCGTCAAGATTCAGATCACCGAGATCGACCTGCCCGTCTGCTACGGCGCCGCCTTCGAGGGCGAGCGCATCCGCAAAGAGGACGTGGCCGTCGAGTTCGGTTCGAAGTACTCGACCTGCTTCGAGCTGGCGATCATGAAGGACTTCGACGAGGTGACCGACGGCAAGATCGAGATCATCGGCCCGACGTTCGATGAGGTCGAAGAGGGAGGCGCGATGCCTTTGGGCATCGTCGTTGAGGTGGCCGGCAAGAAGATGCAGAAGGACTTCGAGCCGATTCTCGAACGCCAGATTCACCACCTTGTAAACTACGCCAAGGGCGTCATGCACATCGGCCAGCGGGATATCGCCTGGATTCGCGTGAGCAAGGCGGCCAAGGAGAAGGGCTTCACGCTGGAGCACCTGGGTCGCGTCTTCCACGACAAGCTGCTCTCGGACTATCCGGCGATCGTGGACAAGGTGCAGGTGAAGATCTATACCGAGCAGGCGAAGGTGGACGAGCTGATCGAGATGGCCCGCAAGTCCTACGCCGAGCGCGATGAGCGCGTCGCCGGCATGACCGACGAGAGCGTGGACGTCTTCTACACCTGTACACTGTGCCAGTCGTTCGCGCCCGATCACCTGTGCATCATTACGCCGCAACGGCTTGGACTCTGCGGCGCCTACAACTGGCTGGACGGCAGGGCATCGTATGAGATCAACCCGACCGGACACAACCAGCCCGTGGAGAAGGGCGACGTGGTCGACGCCGAGAAGGGCATCTGGGAAGGTGTCAACAAGGTCGTCTACGAAAAGTCGCACCAGCACCTCGAGAACTTCTCCGCCTATTCGATGATGGAGCACCCGATGACGTCATGCGGCTGCTTCGAGTGCATCGTGGCGCTGCTGCCGCTGGCCAACGGTGTGATGATTGTCAACCGCGAGTTCGGCGAGATGACCCCGTGCGGGATGAAGTTCTCGACGCTGGCCGGCACGGTCGGCGGCGGGCAGCAGGTGCCGGGCTTCATCGGCATCGGCAAGCAGTACATCGCGAGCAAGAAGTTCATCTCCGCCGACGGTGGATTCAAGCGCATCGTTTGGATGCCCAAGGAACTGAAAGAGATGATTCGCGGCCGGCTCGAGGCCCTGGCGGCCGAGGCCGGCGAAGAGGGCTTCATCGACAAGATCGCCGACGAGAGCGTGGGGCTCACGGAAGAGGAAGTCGTGGCCCACTTGGAGAAGGTCGGCCATCCCGCGCTGACGATGGATCCGATGTTCTAGACGCGGCATAGGCGAGCATGCGTCGCATCCCGTTCTCGCGCTGGGACAGCGGAGCGCGACCGGCGCCGCGCAGTAGCTGTGAGAAAGAGGGAGAGAGGAGCACATACATGGCGCTAACAGGACTCGATATCTATAAGAAGCTGCCCAAGACAAATTGCGGCGACTGCGGTCTGCCGACCTGTCTTGCCTTTGGCATGAAGCTCGCGGCCGGTCAGGCTGAGCTGTCGGCGTGTCCGCACGTCAGTGAGGAGGCGGCGGCGGAGCTCACCGAGGCGAGCGCTCCGCCCATCCGTCTCGTGACCATCGGCGCGGGTGACAGCGCTCTGAAGGTCGGCGGTGAGCTCGTCATGTACCGCCACGAGAAGACCTATTACAACCCCTGCGGCATCGGTCTCGTGATCGAAGACGCCATGGCCGACGGCGAGGTGGACGAGCGCATCGCCCAGACCAAGGCGGCGAGCTTCGAGCGCATCGGCCAGACGCTCAAGGCCGACGTCGTCGCGGTTCGCTCGGCCTCCGGTGACGGCGCCAAGTTCGCGGCGCTGGTCGGCAAGGTCAACGACGCGCTGGGTCTCCCGATGGTCCTCATGGCCGAGAACGCCGACGTGATGAAAGCCGGCCTGGAGGCGTGCAAGGGCGCCAACCCTTTGATGCACGGCGTCACCGGTGACAATTGCGACGCGATGACCGCGCTGGCGAAAGAGCATTCCTGCCCGGTCTGCGTCTCGTGTGCCGACGGTATCGTTGCGGCGGCGGACATCACGGCGAAAGTCGAGGCCGCCGGCATCAAAGACATCGTCATCGAGCCGGCGTGGGATTCGCCGGCCAACACGCTCAAGGAGCTGATCCAGGGCCGGCGCGCCGCCCTGCGTGAGAAGTTCCGCGCGCTCGGATTCCCGTTCATCGCCTTTCCGTGCAAGCAGACGGACGACACCTACGTCGAGACGGCGCTGGCCGGCGCCTACATCGTCAAGTACGCGGGCATCGTCATCCTGGGCAGTCTCGAGGCGGCGAAGGCCCTGCCTCTGGTCGTGCTGCGCCAGAACGTCTACACCGATCCGCAGCAGCCGATGCAGGTCGAGGAGGGCATCTACCCGATCAACAGTCCCGATGCCGATTCTCCCGTGCTTGTGACGACCAATTTCTCGCTCACGTACTTCACGGTGTCCGGCGAGATAGAGGCGAGTCGCGTTCCGACGTGGCTCATCGTCATGGACGCCGAGGGCCTGTCCGTGCTGACAGCTTGGGCCGCCGGCAAGTTCGTGCCCGATCGCATCGCGAAGTTCGTCAACCGCTCAGGCATCGCCGACAAAGTCGGCCATCGCAAGCTGGTCATACCGGGTTACGTCGCGCAGATCTCCGGCGAGCTGGATGAGGAGCTTCCCGACTGGGAAATCACTGTCGGCGTGCGTGAGGCCGGCGACATTCCGCCGTACCTGAAGCAGATGACGGCGTAGGGGATTCGAGGAAGAGGGCAGGAGGTCCTTATAGATGCTACTAATCGGTGAAAAGATCAATGTGATGTCGAAGACGATCGGTCCGGCCATGAAAGAGCGGAATCCGGAGCCGATCGTCGAGCTTGCCAAGGCACAGGTCGATGCCGGCGCCAACATGCTCGACATCAACATCGGCCCGGCGACGAAGGCCGGCGACGAGATGATGGCGTGGCTCGTGGAGACGGTGCAGGGCGCCGTCGATGTGCCGCTGTGTCTGGACACGACCAACCCGGTCGCGATGGAGGCGGGCCTAGCGGTCCACAAGGGCCAGGCGATGATCAACTCCACCTCAGGCGATCCCGAGCGGATCGCGTCGATGATGCCGCTGGCCGCTAAGTACAATTCCAAGCTCATAGGCCTGGCGCTCACGGAGAAAGGCATCCCGCGCGACGCCAACGAGCGTATGGCGGTGGCCGTCGACATCATGACCGCGTGCATGGAGCACGGCGTGGACCTTGAGAATCTGTATCTCGATCCGCTAGTGCTTTCCATCACCGTGCCGGGCGCGCAGTATCAGACGCTGGAGTGCATCAACGCGGTGAAGATGTTCAAGGAGCTCAACGACCCGCCGCTCAAGACGGTCGTGGGTCTCTCCAACATCTCCAACGGCGCTCTTCCCGAGACGAAGGCGCTGTTGGACGGCATCTTCTTCACCATGCTGGCCTGCAACGGGCTCGACGCGGCGATCATCGATCCGCTGGAGACAGAGTTCATGAACATGATCAAGACGATCAAGGTGATCAACAACGACACCGTCTTCTGCCAGAGCTATCTGGAGCTGTGCTAGTGGGGGTCGACGCGGCCGAAACCGAGACCGAGGCGATAGATCTGACACTGCTCGAGCCGGTGCTCGCCGAGAGAGCCGGCATGGACGGTTCGCTCATTCCGATCTTGCAGAAGACGCAGGATACCTACGGCTACCTGCCGGCCGAGGCGCTTACGGAGATCTCGCGCGCTACACGCATCCCTCTCTCGAAGGTCTACGGCGTTGTCACCTTCTACGCGCAGTTCTCACTGGTGCCCAAGGGCAAGCACACGGTTCGCGTCTGCCGTGGCACGGCGTGTCACGTTCGGGGAGGCAAGTCGGTTCTGACGACGGCCAAGCGAGTCCTGGGCGTCGGCGACGGCGAGACGACCGAAGACATGATGTTTACGCTCGAGACGGTGGCCTGTCTTGGGGCGTGTGCGTTGGCGCCGGTCGCCGTGATCGACGGCACGTACTACGGCAAGGTCACCGCGCAACGGATGGAGCAGATCATCGGTAGGACAAGGGACGAGGGCTAGATGCCGAAGTTCACTGATCCACAAGACCTAGAGACATATCGCAAGCAGCAGGTCGCAGCGCACGACACCGGCAAGACGACCGTGACCGTCTGCGGCGGCACCGGCTGCAGCGCCTTTGGCGGCCACGAAGTCCGCCACGCCTTCGAAGAAGAGATCGCCAAGGCCGGCCTGGCCGACAAGGTCGACGTGACAATGACCGGCTGCCACGGCTTCTGCGAGCGCGGGCCCATCGTCGTCATCGTGCCGCAGGACATCTTCTACCAGCACATGACGCCCGACGACGTGCCGGAGGTCGTGACCGAAACGCTGGCGGCCGGCAAGATCATCGAACGCCTCCTCTACGTCGATCCGCTAACCGGCGAGTTCGTGCCGCACGCCACGAAGATCCCATTCTACGCGCGTCAGAATCGAATCGTCTTCAGAAACAACGGCCACATCGATCCGACGAAGGTCGAGGATTACATCGCGCGCGACGGCTACGCGGCGCTGGCGAAAGCGCTGACCAGCATGTCGCCGCAGAAGGTCATCGATGAGATGAAAGAGTCGGGGTTGAAGGGCCGCGGCGGCGCAGGGTTCCTCGCCGGCCTGAAGTGGGAGTTCGCGCGCAAGGCTA
>DYIV01000025.1:22545-26276 GCA_020723435.1 Slackia heliotrinireducens
AGCCGAAGTATGTCATCTGCAACGCCGATGAGGGCGACCCCGGAGCCTTCATGGACCGCAGTCTTCTGGAGGGCGATCCACACTCCGTCATCGAGGGCCTCTCGATCTGCGCCTACGCCATCGGCGCCGAACACGGCTACGTCTACGTGCGTGCCGAGTACCCGGTTGCCGTAAAGCACCTGGGCATCGCGCTCGAGCAGGCGCGCGAGATGGGTCTGGTGGGCGAGGACATCCTAGGCAGCGGCTTCAATTTCGATATCACGATCAAAGAGGGGGCCGGCGCCTTCGTCTGCGGAGAAGAGACGGCGCTGATGGCCTCGATCGAGGGCAAGCGCGGCATGCCTCGACTCAGACCTCCGTTCCCGGCCCAGTCCGGTCTGTGGGGCAAGCCGACCAACATCAACAACGTCGAGACGCTGGCCAATGTCGGGCCGATCATCGTCAACGGCGCGGCCTGGTACCGCTCGATCGGCGACGAGCACTGCTCGGGCACGAAGATCTTCGCGCTGGCCGGCAAGATCAACAACACCGGTCTGGTGGAGGTCGCCGGGGGCACAACCCTGCGCGAGCTGGTCTATGAGATCGGCGGAGGAATCCCAAACGGCCGGAAGTTCAAGGCCGCGCAGCTCGGCGGACCGTCGGGCGGTTGCGTCCCGGCACAATTCCTCGATCTGCCGATCAACTACGAGTCGCTCAAGGAGATCGGCGCGATCATGGGCTCGGGCGGCGTCATCATCACCGACGAGTCGACGTGCATGGTCGAGTTCGCCCGCTTCTTCACCGACTTAGTCGAATCCGAGAGCTGCGGCAAGTGTGTGCCGTGCCGGGTGGGGACGAGGCGGATGCTGGAGATCCTGACTAAGATCACCGAGGGCGTCGGGACTCATGATGACCTGGCCAAGCTGAAGCAGCTCGCGCTCGATGTGAAGGAGGCGAGCCTGTGTGGTCTGGGCCAGACCGGTCCCAATCCCGTGCTTTCGACCATCCGTTACTTTGAAGATGAGTACCTGGCCCACATAGAGGAGGGACGCTGCCCGGCCGGCGCGTGCGAGGCGCTGGCGAAGGCGCCCTGCAACAACGCCTGCCCGGCGCGGATCGACACCTCCAGCTACGTGGCGCTCATCGCAAACGGCCGGTTCGACGAGGCACTCGGCGTTCACCGCGAGCGAAATCCCTTCGCGATGATCTGCGGCCGCACGTGCCATCACCCGTGCGAGGTCCTGTGTCGGCGAAACGACGTCGACGAGCCGATTTCCATTCGCGCGCTCAAGCGCTTCATGGCCGACGAGAACGAGTACGTCAATGAGAAGCCCTCGCCGCCCGTCGGCAAGAAGGTCGCCGTCGTCGGCTCGGGCCCGGCCGGTCTGTCATGCGCCTACCAGTTGGCACTCTGCGGCTACGATGTCACCGTCTTCGAGAAGCTGCCGGTCGCCGGCGGCATGATGACGGTCGGCATCCCCGAGTACCGGTTGCCCAAGAAGTTCGTCGCCAAGGAGGTCGCGGCGATCGAGGCGCTCGGAGTCAAGATCGAGTACGGCAAAGCGCTCGGGACCGATTTCACGATCGACAGCCTGATGAAGGGCGGCTATGAGGCGGTCTTCGCCGGCATCGGCGCGCACAAAGGCAAGGCGGCGCGCATCGACAACGAGGACGCCGCAGGCGTCATCCAAGGCGTCGACTATCTGCGCTCTCTCGTGGTGGGCGATGAGATTCCGCTGAGCGAGAAGGTGGCCGTCATCGGCGGCGGTGACGTAGCGCTGGACGCGGCAAGAAGCGCTCTGCGCCACGGCGCCAAGCAGGTGACCGTCGTCTACCGGCGAGGCCGCGAGGAGATGCCGGCGCATGAGTGGGACATCGTCGAGGGCGAGGAAGAAGGCATCCTCTACGAGTACATGACCGCCCCGACCGGGGTCGTCGTCGACGGCGGCAGGGCGAAGGCGCTGCGCTGCGTCCGTACGGAGCTTGGCGAGCGAGATGAGAGCGGCCGGCGCTCACCCGTCGTCATCGAGGGGTCGGACTTCGCCATCGAGATCGACAACATCATTCTCGCGATCGGCCAGGACGTCGACGTGAGCTGCATATCGGAGGAAGACGGCGTCGAGCTGGAAGGCGGCCGCTGGTTCAAGGCCGGCAAGGACTACATGACGAACCGGCCGGGAGTCTTTGTCGGCGGGGACGGGCTTACCGGGCCGAAGACGCTGGTTGAGGCGGTGGGCGCGGGACAGAAGGCGGCCTTTGAGATCGACAGGTACCTGTCGGGTGTCTGTTTGCGAGAGGCGGAGCTGATCGCGCGCGAAGGAAGGCTCGTCGAGAAGGCGCCGGAGGAGGACGTGGCCGAGCGCCGCGTGCCTGAGCGGGCGCTCGATCTTGCTGAGAGGAAGACATCCGACGTCGAGGTCACACTGACGATGAGCGCGCAAGAGGCGATCGGCGAGGCGCGGCGGTGTCTGCGCTGCGATCGCGAGCGCGCGGAGTCACGTACCGAGGCCGAGAGAGAGAAGGCGAAGGGGTAGCACGTGCGTCCACACACACTGCCGTACATGACAGAAGAAGAGATCGCCGAGGCCGAGCAGGTCACGCTGACCATTGACGGCCGCGAGACGACCGTGCCTGCCGGCGTGACGGTCTTGGACGCCGCGCGGGCCATCGGTATTCCCATCCCGACACTCTGCACCGATCCGCGCCTTGAGGCCTACGGCGGATGCCGTGTGTGCCTAGTCGAGATTGAAGGGGGCCGCTGCCCCGTCCCGTCCTGCGCCACCAAGGTAGCTGACGGCATGGTGGTCACGGCGACCAGCGACCATCTCACACACCTTCGCAAGACGGTGCTGGAGCTCCTCCTCTCCGATCACCCGGCCGACTGCATGACCTGCGAGCAGGCCGGCAGCTGCGAGCTGCAGGATCTTGCGTATGAGCTTGGCGCCGACCGCGAGACCTTCGCCGGCCAGATGCACGACTACCCGCTCACAGACGACAACCCGTTCTTCGTCCGCGACTACAACAAGTGCATCAACTGCGGCCGCTGCATCCGCATCTGTGACGAGGTGCAGAACCGCTGGGTCTACGATTTCATCGATAGGGGCTTCGACTCGGTGCCCTCGACCGGCCTGGGCATGCCGATCACCGACACCATCTGCGAGCTGTGCGGCCAGTGTGTCTCGACCTGCCCCACCGGCGCGCTTTCATCCAAGCTAAAGGAGCGGCAGGGCCGCTCCTGGCAGACCAAGGCGACCAACAGCGTCTGCCCCTACTGCGGCGTCGGATGCAATCTCACTTTGCACGCGCGCGAGGGCAAGGTAGTCGACGTCACGTCGCCCCCGGAGCGCGGTCCCAACTATGGCAATCTCTGCGTGAAGGGCCGCTTCGGCTGGGCCTTCGTCAACAGCGACGAGCGGCTGACGACTCCGCTTATCAAGAAGGACGGCGAGTTTGTCGAGGCGAGCTGGGACGAGGCGCTCGAGCTTGTGGCCAAGGAGCTGCTCGATATCAAGGAGGCCTACGGTCCGGACGCTATCGGTGGCCTGGCCTCAGCCAAGTGCACAAACGAGGAGAACTACGCTTTCCAGAAGCTCTTCAGGCAGGTGATCGGGACGAACAACGTCGATCACTGCGCCCGGTTGTGACACAGCTCCACCGTGGCCGGTCTGGCCGCAAGCTTCGGGTCCGGGGCGATGACCAACTCCATTGAGGACTTGGCCTTCGCCGACACCATCTTCATCATCGGATCCAAC
>DYIV01000145.1:0-1986 GCA_020723435.1 Slackia heliotrinireducens
CCCTCCTCATCTGGGCGTCAGCGGCCCGACCCGGCAACGCAGCACAGCGCCAGCCGCTAGACGGCCCGAGACGAGCAGGACCCTGAAGTCGGCTCCCTCAAGACCGCGTCTCAACGAGGACCAACCATGCAGCTCCGACAACTGACTCGGACCTCCTTCACCATCACCGCTTCGCTCGTGATCGCCATGTCCGCTACCTCCGCATCCGCTGCTCCTCAAAGCGCGTCGCGTTGTAGCGAAGAGAACCGCGAGATCTGCGAGACCCTATGCAAGCAGAAGCACCTCGAGGCCTGCGTCACCGTCGGTGATATCTACCAAGACGGCCTCGGCGTACCCAAGGATGCAGTCCGCGCGTTCGCGTTCTACAAGTCAGCCTGCGACGGCGGCAATCCTCGCGGCTGTTTCCTCGCCGGCCTGGGATGCAAATTCGGAGAAGGAACCAAACGAGACCTCGTCTGCGCATACCGATATCTGGAGAAGGGCTGCGCGAAGAGAGACCCCGGTGCCTGCGCGTCACTGGGCGAGGACCTACTGAACGGTGTCGACATACCCAGAGACCTCTCGCGAGCTCTCAAACTGCTCCAGGTTGGGTGTGCAGGCGGACGGGCCCGCTCCTGCCACAACATCGCGGTGATGCACAACGACGGGTTGGGGACGGGGAAGGACCCATCCAAAGCGGTCGAATACTGGGCACGCGCGTGCACGCTGGGAATGAAGCAGTCCTGCTTCAATCTTGGCCTGTTCTATCACAAAGGCCTTGGCGTGAAACAGGACTATGCGAAGGCGATTGCAGCCTACAAACAAGGTTGTGCACTCCGCGCCGGAGACGCCTGCCTCAACATAGGACTTCTCTATGGGCGTGGAGAGGGGGTTCCCAAAGACAGGAAGCTGGCCTACTCGTATATGGCTCAGGCGTGCGACCTCGGCTTCACGCGTGCATGTATCCTGAAAGCGCTCGGCAAGCCAGAAGGCAAGTAGTCTCCACTCGTCAGTGACTGCAACGGGGCTAGCCGTTGGGCCGTCTAACAATGCGCTGGTGCGGACGTGGCCCGCGTCGGGGCTGGGAAGGGGCGAGGGAGGTCTGAGGAGTGGCCCGGCACCGAAGCTCCGCTTCGGCGCGGTGCCATGTCCGTCGCGGCCTTGAGCCGAAGAACCGCTCCGGCACGGCCCTTCCTCATCTGTGCGTCGGCGGCCTGCCCCGGCGACGCAGCACAGCGCCAGCCGTTAGGCCGCTCCAAGTTCCAGCAGAAGTGACAACCGTTCTGGGCGTCGACAGGAAGCCAACCTCAACCACAGGGAATGCCATGCAAGCTGCCCGATACATCGTGCTTCCGATCCTCACACTACTCATCCCGCAGGCGGTGTCTGCGGAGGCGGTCACGCGCGATCCAGAGGCGGTGTCCGTCGTCAAGAAGGCGATCGCGGCTGCGGGCGGCGAACTCGCACTTCGCCGCGTCTATGCCCGCTATACGTCGCACGACACCGTCACCAGCACGAAGGTCGACTCGATGATCACCCAGTGGATCGAGCCGGACAAGATGGTCTTGATGGACAGGAACAGTCCCATGGAGTACCGCGTGATCTCCGGGAGCTGTGTTGCCATGGTCCCCGGAAGACCGGTGACGTGCAGTGCGGAACTACACGCCAAAGCTCTCGACGATGTGATAATAACGCACCTCAGCCACCTCTACCCGCTCAGCAATCCCAAGATCTCACTGAAGTACGTCGCGACGCGAACCGAGGGCAAACGCAAGGTCGCCGTCATCGCGGTGCTGGTGCCGCTTCGCACGAAGCGCAACCTAACCATGGCATTCGACACATCGACCAACCTTCTCTATTCGATGAAGACGGAGTCTGGCGATCGTGCATCGGTTGTCACCGAAGAAGGCCGGGTCCTAACATACGAGAGAATCAACGGCGTGCAGATACCGAAGATCGGCGAGTTCTTCACTAATGGACGACTCACGCAAAAATCTGTGACGGAAC
>DYIV01000145.1:1996-3267 GCA_020723435.1 Slackia heliotrinireducens
CGTATCGACGTCGGCAAAGTCGACGATGCACGGTTCAAATGACCAAGTCACCGCGCGGCCACCTAGCAATGCGCTGATGCTGACGTTGCTCATGTCCGCGGGAAGGGACGTGGGAGTACTGAGGAGCGGCACCTGCGCCGAAGCGCCGCTGCGGCGCGGGGCCATGTGCCCGTCGGAGCCTTGTGCCGGAGCTCCGCTCAGGCTCGGCCCCTCCTCATCGGTGCGTCGGTGGCCTGCCCCGGCAGCACAGCGCCAGCCGTTAGCCATCCGCGATTCAACACCTCGGCTGGTGCTGGCAGGTCAGTCTGTCCTCGGCTAGACTGAATTCCTTGGGGGGAGCCCGATGCCTCAGACTCTTCGTGTGGCGTTGCCCATCGGCCTGGTGTTATCCCTCGTCGCGACGCAGGTTGTCGCGCAACCGCTCGATCTGGCCGTTGCAGTTCAGCAAGGCAATGCGAGCGCGATCGGCCACGGCACCGCAAGCGAGACCGCACTTCCTCGAGCTCACGGCGTTGTCAGACATTGAAATAAAACACCGGTGGCAGCGCCTCCCGTTGGGCAGCGCTGTTGCATGGCGAGCAACCAAAGTATCTCCGGGGGACCGATGAACAAGTACCTCAGCTGGCTTGCCCGCGACGGCTCTCTCGATCGTGGCTGCCTGCTCATCGACCGAGGTATCTCAGGACGGGCGCATCTCGCTCGATTTCGCAGTCGGCGACCGCCCAGCAGTCTGCGGCGCCGAACTCACTCTCCGCGACGATGAGGTCCTCGCCGCGATCCTCGCACACATCACCGCCGGTCCTACGTGCAAGGGTGGACCGTGGAATGAGATGCTTCTCCTCGACACGATCAGCCCGGCATCGTGGACGTCCGAGCAACAACAGGTTGCCGCATCGATCACACCGCTCAACGCGCCTGCGACTGCGGTGACCGACCTCCTATGCCGTAACAAGAGCACCGTGAAGATCATGGCGCCGCCGTCGTCGTCGGTTCCGCGGCACCTGATCTCGCCTTCCTCCATGGGCGACCTCGATCAATTGATGGCCCAGTACCCGAATGCGGGAGCGCTCGTCAGCCTCTCTCTCCCTGGGTACGACGCCGCAGCGACGACGGCGGTGGTCCTCATCGGCGAGAACGGCTCCGGCAAGTCGACCCTGATCGAAGCGTTCGCGATCGCCGCCGGGATGAACCCCGAGGGAGGCTCGCGGAACCTCCGTTTCTCGGCTCGCCCGACGGAATCGGAGATTCACCACTACATCCGCATCGTGCGC
>DYIV01000146.1 GCA_020723435.1 Slackia heliotrinireducens
CTGCCACGAGGTGGACATGGTCCAAGCCACCGGCTTCGACCAGCTGACCCTTGCGGCCTCAGACGGCAGGTGCATGGTCACGCTTAATCGCGACGACTTCATCGCGCTGACAGCCCAGTTCTTCAACGACCATCGGCCGCACCACGGAGTGCTGATCCTGCCTCACACCATACCGGGTGACAACTTCAACCGAATCGCGGCCGCTTTGGCGGGCTACGCCGAGCGGCATCCAGACGGCATGCAAGCCTACGCCATTGACTTCTTGGATCGCTGACCACGGCATGGGGCCGCCGAGTGAGGCACGAGACCGCTACACGCCCACGCCCCGGTAGGTGAAGCCGAGCGCCTCAACCTCGCTCTTCTCGAAGAGGTTGCGCCCGTCGGCGATGAGAGGAAAGTGCATGCGTTCTTTCGCCTTGGCCAGATCCGCCGTGACGAATTCATCCCACTCGGTGACAAGCGCCAGACAGTCGGCGCCGTCCAGGGCGCTCATGGCGTCGGCCGCGTACTCGACGGCCTCCGGCAGGACCTGCTTGGCCTTGTCCATCCCCTTGGGATCGTAGGCAATCACCTGCGCGCCCCCGGCCACGAGCTCCTCGATGATGCCGATCGACGGCGCGTTGCGCATGTCGTCGGTGTTGGGTTTGTAGGTGAGCCCCCACACCGCGATGCGCTTGCCCTCCAGGTTCCACAGCACGTCCTTGATCTTGGCCACGAACAGGCCGCGCTGGGCCTCGTTGATCTCACGCACCGCCTCCAGCAGCTTGAAGTCGTAGCCGAGCTCGCCTGCAATGTGAATGAACGCATCGACGTCCTTGGGGAAGCACGAGCCGCCGTAGCCGACTCCGGCGTCTAGGAAGCCCGGGCCGATGCGATTGTCCAGCCCCATCCCCTCCGCGACTTTCCGCACGTCGGCGCCGCATCTCTCGCAGATGTTGGCGATGGCGTTGATGTAGCTGATCTTCATCGCCAGGAACGAATTGGAGGCGTGCTTGATCGTCTCGGCCGTCGGGATGTCGGTGACGATCCACGCTGCGCCGGATTCCTCGAGGATTGGCGCGTACAGCTCGCGCATGACCTGGGCCGCGCGCTCGCTCTCGACGCCGACGACGATCCGGTCGGCCTTCATCGTATCGGTGATGGCGTGTCCTTCGCGCAGGAACTCGGGGTTGGAGACGACATCGAAGGGGTGGTCCCCGGTGCTGTTGCGCTCGATGACCTGCTTGACGCGCTCGCCGGTTCTCACCGGAACCGTGCTCTTCTCGACTATCACGGTGTAGCCGGCCAGGTTCTTGGCTATCTGCTCCGAGACGTTCTCGACGTAGACGAGGTTCGCCTCGCCGGTGTCGCTTCTGGGGGTGCTGACGGCGATGATGACTACCTGGGCGTCGGTCATCCCTGTTGCGATGTCCGTCTCGAAGGCGAGGGCGCCCGCGGGGGCGTGCTTGTCGATCAGCTCCTGAAGGCCGGGCTCGTAGATCGGGGACCGGCCTTCTTTGAGCATCGCGATCTTGGCTTCGTCGTTGTCGATGCAGCGGACGGTGTGGCCGATCTCGGCCAGCACGGCACCCGTGCACAGACCGACGTATCCGGTTCCGATGATTGTGACGTTCATAGTGTCAGATAGTAGCAGAAGCCGGCGGCCGGGACTTGATCTCGGGACACCAGGATCAGGGTCACGAGCGTTCTCGACGAGAATACCTTGCAATCTACCCACTGTATGGGTAAAATGCACGGTATGTCAGAGCTGATAGCACGTCATGCGACAGAGAGGGTCCTCCATCTTCTCGGGACATTCCCCGTGGTAGCCATCACCGGAGCCCGCCAGGTCGGCAAGTCCACGCTTGCCGGACAGATCGTCGAGAAGCTTGGTGGCGTCTACAAGACGCTCGACCACGAGCTTACCAGAGCCGATGCGCTGAGCGATCCTCAGGGGTTTGTCACGCAGACCGACAGCCTCCTCGTAGTCGATGAGATCCAGCAGGCGCCCGACCTGATGCTCGCCATAAAGTGGGCTGTAGACCGCGACAGGAGACCCGGCCGATTCCTGATCACCGGCTCGGCGAACCTCCTGGGGATGAAGACGATCACCGAGAGCTTGGCGGGCCGCGCGTACTACCTGGACCTTGCGCCACTCACTTGGTCTGAGATAGTCGGTAACCCCATGCGTTCGGCGGTGGACCTTGCGTTCGAGGCCGAGACCGCCAAGGCATTCCTCGCGAGGCTCCAGACCGGCCCGGCGAGCCTGGCCGACGAGGCTCGACGACGTGCCGTCGAGGGCGGCATGCCCGGGACGCTCGGTTTCGACTCCGGAGACCGGCGAGATTGGTATGACGGATACCGTCAAACATTCCTCGAGCGCGACCTGCGGCGGCTGTCCGAGATCGAGAACCTCCCCGAGTTCGCCAGATTGATGACCCTCGTCATGGTACGTTCCGGCGGTCTCCTCAATCGAAGCACGTTGGCGACGGACAGTCAGCTTGCCTATGAGACACTGCGCCGGTACCTGAACATCCTGGCGGTTGCCTACCAGGTCTACCTGCTGCCCCCGTTCTTCGTGAACATCGGCAAGCGACTGATCAAGTCACCCAAGCTCTATGCCGCCGACAGCGGCTTGGCAGCCTATGCATCGGGCATCTACACATGGGCCGACGCCATGTCGCAGGGACGCGACGGCTCGATCCTGGAAACCTGGCTCATCAATGAGATCCGCACAATGGCGAGCCTCGGGGATGTCAGGCCGACGACCTGGTTCTGGCGGACGGGCGCAGGTGCGGAAATCGACCTGCTTCTGGAGAGAGGGCTGAATGTCGTAGCTGTGGAGTTCAAGGCCTCGGCGACTCCCGGCCGACGCGAGCTTGCCGCCATGAAATCACTCGAGCGGGACCTCGGCGAGCGGTTCAGATTGGGGATCATAGCTCATCTTGGAGACTCGGCTGAGGTCATCACTGGGAAGTCATGTCTTGTACCGATACCATCGCTGCTTGGGGCGGTGCGGAGGTAGCTTCTGCTAACATCGTTGCATCGCCTTGGCGACACTGAAAGGTTGCGCGTGAAGACACTTGTCACAGGCACGGCCGGTTTCATAGGGTCCCACCTCTCCGAGCGACTGTTGGCCCTCGGCCACGAAGTCGTCGGCCTCGACTGCTTCACCGACTACTACGCGCGCCGGATCAAGGAGCGCAACCTTCGGGGCTGCCGGGCGCAAGAGCGATTCGAGTTCGTGGAGGCGGACGTGGCGACGGCCGACCTTGGCGGCCTG
>DYIV01000026.1 GCA_020723435.1 Slackia heliotrinireducens
GCAGCCTCGCCAGGGACATCTCCAGCGGGACGATCGTCGCTCTGACCGCGTCGTAGTGCTCCCATCCCACCGGCAGGAGGCGTCCTTCGGAGGCGAGTTGCTCGCGCAGTCTCGTCCCCGGGTACGGAGTCGCGACCGTCATCTGCGGCACGTCGATGTTGGTCTCCTCGATGAACTCCTTCGTCAACGAGAAGATCTCCTCGCGCTGCTCGTCGAGGCCGAAGACGAAGCATCCGATGAGCGCGATGCGGTGCTTGTGGAATGTCTCTATGATCCGCCGATAATGGGAGCGCCGATCCTCGCTGCCGGCGTGGCGCACTTTGGCGAGCTGCTCGCCGATCAGCGACTCGAAGCCTACCAAGAGCCCGACGCAGCCGGACCGCGCGGCCAACTCGACGAGCTCCTCATCTTCGGCCATCTCGGCCGACGCCTGTGAAAACCACTTCTTGCCCAAAGGAATCAGGCCCTCGAAGAGCCGTCGCGCGTAGGCGCGGTTTGCCGAGATGTCGTTGGCGGTGAAGAAGGCGAATCGCTCCTTCATCGACGCAAGCTCGTCGACTACACGTTCGACCGGGCGGCAGCGAACGCGCGACCCGAAGATCTTGTTCGCCGAACAGAAAGAGCAATCGTAGGCGCAGCCGCGTATCTCCTCGACGGACTTGATCCATTGATACGCGGGACGCTTCAGCAAGTCCCAACGCGGCTGTGCGAGCATCGCCAGGTCGGTGGCGCCCACAGCCTCGTACACCGGCGCCAGCGTCCCGGAGGCGCAGTCCTGGAAGACGCGACTCAGCACGGGTTCTGCCTCGCCAACGACGACCGCGTCGGCGTGTTCGCGCGCCTCATCCGGCGCGACCGTGGGATGGATTCCTCCCAGGACGACCGGCACACCGCAGGCCCTGAGCTCGTCGGCGATGCGATACGCGCGCGGGGCGGTGGGTGTCATGGTGGTGATCAGCGCGATGTCGGGCAGATCGTCGGAGAACGGAATCGGCTCGACGTTCTCGTCGATGACTCTCGCACCGTGGCCGAGATCGGTGACCAGGCGAGCCAGGGTCGTGACGGTCAGCGGCAGCATGAAGACCTTGCGGCGCAGCGCGACATTGAGTCGCAACGTCACGTTGGCCGGGTGATACGGCTGGATGATCCACGTCTTCACGGTCGGGCTCCTCGAGAGACGTCGCGCTTCTCAGCGAAATACCCAAAGCGAGCGGGCTCAAACGAGGTCCATTGAGAGTCGGCTGTGGGCAGGGAGGCTGAGCCGGTTATCTGACGTACAGCCTCTGGTATCCGACTCTTCGCTGCGGGTTTCCGGCCTCATCCGTCGCGTAGACACAGTAGTAGTAAAGCCCACGTGGCAGCGCCGTGCGGACGCGTGCGTACAGCATTGTGTTGGTTCGGCGGAGCCCGAGTGAATAGGTCGCCACGACGCTGCGAGATCTCTTGATGCGTATGGTGACGATGGCGCCGACACTCCCGGTGTCCTCCACGCGATACAGCAGATTGCCGTACTGGCGGCGATAGAGCGTCGCGGCGCGCCGCGCGATCGTCGTCGGGCCGACCGAATCGGTGCCGTCGATGCCCTTCCAGCGGTTGTACGCATAGTTGAGCAGAGGCACGAACTCCGCGGTCGCTTTGAGGTTGCCGGCGTAGCTCGGGTGGTCGTCGCCCCCAGAGCTCGGGTACTCGAGCACGTTTGGATTGGCGTCGTTGTCGCCGTTCGTCTTGTGCTGGACGACGCCGCCTTGAACGATGCGATGGTGATTGCCCGAGCTCGACAGCAGGTCGTTTCTGTTCGAGGCGCCCCCGTTCGTCGTCAAGACGTTGTAGAAGTCGAAGACGAAGACGTTGTCATCCGCGTATCCGGCCAGCCAATCGTTCACCAGCCAGTTGTTGAAAGCCCGGGCGTTACCGGACCAGGTGGCATCCTGCAACGGGGGCGCGGCGATCACCACGAAGAGCTTGTCCGGATGGGCCGCGAAGTAGTTGAGGAGATCGTTGTAGATGCCCTTTGCGTTCGCCACGGTGTGCGCGTCCGAATAGCAGCTTTGGCCCCGAAGTAGGTTGCTGCCGATGTCGGGCGGCGCGTCGCCCGCGTTGCCTTGCAGGGCGGAATTGGGAAAGCACGACTTGAACATGACGATCTCATTCTCGCCGCCCGGGTCGGTTCCGAGACGCGAGTATGAGCAGTTCTGGCCCGATTCGTCGTATAGAGCCGCGGTGTACGACGCGGCGGCCGAGCTGCGAAACCACGTGTACCAGTCGCCGATATCGGTCGTGCTGCCGATCGGCTCGCTGTCGCGGCTGGGCGCCATGGTGTCGCCCCAGCCGTAGTTGGTGTCACTGACGAAGTAGTTGCGATCTCGAAGCGCGACGCCGAGACCGCCGTTCGTGTCGGAAAGCCAGTTCTCCCCGGTAGAGTGATGAATGAAGATGAGCTTGACCGGGCTTGCGGGACGGGCCGTGTTCGCCGCCGCAACGGCCGGCGCGGCGAGCGCCAGGGTGACGCCTATCACTAACGTCAGAGCTGTCTTCCCCTTCATGCGTTCACCCTCTCACGAGTCGTGCGCCCCCGGGCAGCGCGCTTGAGCGGTTACCTCTTCTTACGTCTTCGACCGTTGGCGGCGCGGGCATTATACTGCAGAGCGTATCCGTGCGCAGTAACAACCGCGCGCCTCAGAGGCCGCCAGGCGGGCCGCGGTCCGCGCCTGCGCGAGAGAGGAGCCTTTCGTGATTGAGATCGACGTACCCGGCGCCGGACTGCTTCGCCTTGAGAATCTCGTGCTCGACCTGAACGGTACGATCGCCGTCGACGGCCAGGTTCCCGAGGCCGTCAGGGAGCGCGTTCGTCGCCTGGGTGATTCACTGACGGTCTTCTTGATGACCGCCGACACGTTTGGCACGGCCGGTTCGCTGGCGTCTCGCCTGGGGGCCGAGGTTATGGTCCTGAAGTCCGGCGGGCGCGAGGCCGAGCAGAAGGCCGATTTCCTCAGCACGCTGGGCTCGAAGTCGTGCGCGGCGCTGGGCAACGGCGCCAACGACGTGCTGATGCTGGCAGCGGCGGGACTCGGTGTGGCCGTGATCGGCCAAGAAGGGGCGGCCGTTTCCGCCATCAACGCGGCGGATCTCGTCGTGACGAGTCCCGAGGACGCGCTCGACCTGCTCCTTACGCCAAAGCGCCTCGTCGCCACTCTGCGCTCGTAGACCCCTGTCATCTTCCTTCGTCGCTCTGGCGAGACCGACTCAGCTCACGCGGTCTCAAACGAGCAGGTGCCGCGCCGCCAGGCGTAGAAATAGCCGACATCCCTGCCACTTGAGGAGCACGGAGGTGGTCACCACGGGCGCTATCGGACTCTGGATCAAGGCATCGCGCGCGCCGTTTCTCATTGCCGCTGGGCTGCCGGCGATGGTTGGCGGTCTCGTCGCCTACTCGCTACTCCCGCCGGGCCAATTCCTGCTCGGCGTCTTCTTTCTCGCCATCATCGCGAACATGACGGCTCAGGTCGGTGCGAATCTCGCGAACGATTACTACGATCACCTCACCACCGACGACGACATCAACGTCAACGTCACGCCCTTCTCCGGCGGCAGCCGGATGATTCAAGACAAGCTCATCCCGGCGCGGAGGATACTGGTGGCCTCCCTGATCGCCTTCGCGATCGCCTTCGCGGCCGGAATCTATCTTGTAGTCACCCGCACCATCTGGTTGCTCCCGATCGGACTTGGCGGCCTGTTCATAGGTTTCTTCTACACGGCCCCGCCGTTCAAATTCGCCTATCGGGGATTAGGGGAACTCGTCATCGGCCTGTCGTTCGGTCCCATGTCGGTCGCCGGCGCCTTCATCGTGCAAACCCTCTCGTTGTCCAATCTGGGCTGGCTGTGGCCGTCGATTCCGCTCGGCCTGCTGGTGCTGGGCATTCTCTACATCAATGAGTTCCCCGACTACGACGCCGACAAGGCGGTCGGCAAGAACCACCTGATCGTGCGGCTCGGAAGGAAGCGGGCCGCGGTTGGCTACTACGCACTGCTCGTGCTCATCTACCTGACGATTCTCGCCCCCCCTGCGCTGGGGCTGGTGCTACCCATCGCTTCGGTCGAGTCTCTGAGCCTGCCACCGGCGATCACACTGATCGGTCTTCTGAGCTGCCCGCTGGCGATCAAGGCCGCTCTTGTCACGTCGAAGAACTACGACGATCCCAAGGGCATCATCCCGGCTCAGGCGACGCATATTCTGACCTTCGCCGCGACCGGCTTGCTCCTTGGGCTTGCGTACCTGCTACAGGGTCTGTTCTTTCGTTAGGGGCAGCCCGCTCGGGGAACACGAATGATGTTCGCTGCGACGCAGGTGTCCGACCGCGTCCGCGGAGGGCTGAAGTCCGACCGCGCCGCGAGAAGGTTGTAGTCACGGTCACACGGTCAACAGAAGGGAGAGCGGCACATGGAGGAGACACCGCAGGGCCCGCCCGGCGATCAGCCGGAACAACCGAGCGAGGAGCAAGAGCCGGTTCAACCGGAGGCGCAAGCCTCAGAGCCACCGGCGCCGTCCGCGCCGGAACCCGAAGCGCAGCCGCCGTCCGCGCAGGCGCCCGAGACACCGCCGGCAGAGCCGGCACGGGAAGCTCCGCCGGCGCCTGAAGCCCCGCCGCCTGCGGCCACGGCCGTGATGACAGAGCCCGCTCCGGCCGCCGCACCGCCGAAGAAGAAGAGCAAGAAATGGTGGTTCATCGGCTGCGGCTGCCTCTTCGTTCTGTGCATCATAGTCGTCGCCGTCGTGGCGTTGCTTGGCTTTGGCGGGATGACGTTCTTCCAGGCCGTGCAGGCGCCGGTCGCCCCCATCAAGGGTCAACTCGACGCGCTCAATGCCGGCAACATCAACAAAGCCTACAGCGACTACACGTCCAAGGCGTTCCAGGACGCGACGTCGCTGGAGGACTTCACGTCTATCGTTGAGGACAACCCTGGCATCTTCAAGAGCAAGAACTCGGTCTTCTCGAACGTGAAGATCGAGAACGGAGTCGCCACGGTTGAAGGAATCGTCACCGGCCAGGACGGCACGGTGACACAGATGCGCTACAAGTGCGTCCAGGAGGGGGGAGCCTGGAAGATACAGATGTTCGAGAAGAAGTAGCTCGGCCTTCGTCACTGACGGTGATTGAGCGGTCGCTTGCGACCAAGGTATAATGATCGGGTGAGACCTCTTGGAGTTGCCCCTCCATCCTGAGGTCTCACCTCATTTCTGGAGCCGGAAAGCTGGGATGCCGCTGGCTAATGCGCCACAAGAACGACCTTGTTCGGTGCGACTTTGACGAGCACGTACTTCCGGATCTTCACGTAGTACCTGCCGCTCAACCGCGTGTTGCCGGCATAGTCGGTCGCCCGCACCTTGTACGCGTACGTTGCGACCTGACGACGGCCGGAATTCTGCCTGCCGTCCCACTTCACCGAGTTCCATCCCGCTCTGGCGCTCTTGGTTAGAGTCTTCACCAACGTGCCGCTCTTATAGATATACACTCTCGCGGTCCCCGCTTCCGAAAGCCTGAACCTGAAGTAGCAGTTGTCCTTGTAGCCGTCGCGCTTGAGCGGATAGAAGGGGTTCGGCGTGGCGTAGATGTTCCAGATGCTCGGGGGCGTGTTGTCGGCCTTGAATGAGCGGTTGGGTGTCGTGTAGGAGTGGCCCTGTCCATCGCTTGCGGTGGCGCGGAGAACGTGCGTGCCCTCGCCGATCACCGTTGTGTCCAGCGGGAACCTGTAAGGGGCGCTTGATACGGTGGCGATCGGGATGCCATCAAGGTCGAAGTCGACGTGATCGATGCCCGTGCCGACCGGCGCCGACACAGTCGGATAGGCCGTCCCGCGCAGGGATCCGCCCGCGGTAGGTGTTACCCACGACACGGCCGGGCTCGGCTGGAAGATTTTGATAGTATCGTCGTTTGCGTTGGAGACGACGATTTCCTTGCCGCCGTCGCCGTCGAGATCTCCGGTCTTGACGTAGTACGGATACCATCCTGCGTCGTAGGCGGCCATTGCCGTGAACGATCCGTCCGTGGACTGCGACATGACGCCGATGGTTCGGTCGTTGCTGTTGGCGACGACTATGTCGTTCTTGCCATCGGCGGTGACGTCGTCAACCGCAATGCCCATGGGTTTGTCGCCAACCGGGATGCTCTCCGGCGGATCAATGTAGCCGGCGGTATTCTGACAGGCAAACGACACCTGATCGTCTCCGTACGCTGTGGCGGCGATATCGTCACGGTAGTCCCCGTTCAGGTCACCCGAAGCCACACCGAATGGATTCGCGCCGACCTGCCAGTCAAGCTCGCCCGACTTCCACATCCATCCCGTGCTGGTCTGCAGTGCCACGTAGCCGGTCCCGGTGTTCCATCCTGCCATGGAGAAGTCGGTAATGAAGTCATAGTTGAAGTCGCCCGTCGTCACGCCGTAGCACCTGGCGTTGATGATATTCGGCTGTGTGTCGGCCGGCGCCTCAAGGCAGACGATATTGCCTCCGCCGTCAACCGCAAACCGGGCGAAGTTGCGCAGGGGCTCGGGCGAGGCCACAATGACCTCATTGCCCGGCAGGAAGTCAATCACGTCTGCGACCTCCACGCCGTAGGGCTGCGAGAACGGATGGACTCCGCCGCCCCCGCCATAGTCGTACCACACTCTATAGCCGTCGATCTCCCACGTGCTGGATGTCTGCTGGGCATCGGGGTCGACGGAGAACTTCACCTGCATTTCTCCGTTGACGTCGGCCCAGTCCGTATAGATGATCGGCGTCCAGAAGTCCGAGTCCGTATACGGCGTCTCGTAGAACAGACGTACGGCACCCCTACCAGTGACGAAGCTGAGCCTGTCTGGGACCTGATCCAGGTGGAGGTTGACGAAATGGAACTGATACGCGAAGGCATACTGGTGCTGCTCTGAGACTGCCGTGAAGACGCGATTCGGATCTCCCTCCGGCGGCTGCTGCAACTCCGGCGAACCATAGTCATCGGTTGGCTGCCACAGATCGGGCGTATTGTCCAGTGGATCCGTATAGCTGCCCGGGTTGTCCTGCTCCAAATAGTAGACCGACCAGTTGTAGGGGTCAGTCACGACAACGTCGCCCCGCCCGTCTCCAGACAGATCCCCGATTGCCACGCCGGCGGGATGACTCGCCGTCCACGGAATGCCCGGGCGGGTGACCGGCGTCTTGGTCGTCGGATAGAGCTCATAGTTGATAGCGTCGGTCAGCGTGCCGGAAGTCTCCTGGAGGAAGACGCTGATGCTGTTGGAATTGAAGTTCGGGACGACGACGTCGTCTCGACCGTCGGAGTTGACGTCACCCACCGCCAAACCCATCGGCGTCATGCTCGTGTCCTTGGTGGCGCTCACGCTGAACGTCGTGGCTGCCGCAGGTCGTGTCGTGAGTGCCAAGGCCGCGAGCGAGAGCAGCATGACAAGTGCGACGTAGACTACGACGTGACGGCCTCTTACGGATTGGCAGTCAGTCTGCATTTGGTGGCTCCTTTCGACCTCAGGGCATGCCTCGGCAGCAAACACAAGGTAGTTCGAGTATCGGCCTGCCCGCCGACCGTCTTTAACCGAGGACGGCCGTGCTCGGAAACGTATCGATGCGGCTCACTTCGACGGTATTCACCACGGTCCTGCCGGGTGTACGCGGCGGGAATGGGCCGTCGCGCCCGAAGGAGTTTTTGTGCTTTTGTCGAATAGCATAACCGAAAGAGGCATCGATCGTCGGAATCGACAGGAGGGGCAATGATGGGGGAGCACGCGCGTCGCTTGAGGGTACTGGTCGGCATCACGCTTCTGGCAATCGCTTTGGCAAATGCTTGGAGTGCGAGGATTGCGGCGGGAGCGACGCCTCCGTGCGCAATCGAGGGCCGGGCCATGATTTCGGGAGGAGTTGCGCCGGCGCCCGCCGTCGTGGCTTCCGACAAGACACCCTTTGCGGTGGCCGTGCGCGTTTCGGGGCTGCCGCCTAACGCGTCCTACAGCGTGAAAGTGAAGCTCGCCTCCGCGGCACGCAGCCAGTTCGGCGGCACCTGGAATCCGGCGACGCGCCGCTGGTGCGCCGCTTCGTCACCCTGGTCGACGCAGCCCACCGTCTTCGCCGGTCCGGACGGGACGTTGTTGTGCTGGCTATCCGCTCGCGCCGGGGCCAAGTCATCCGCAGCCGATGAGGGAACCGCAAGCGTCTCGATCGTACTTCGCGCCGAGGGGTCCGACTCGAATACCGAGCCTCCCGACTGCGCAAAGACAACGGTGGCCAGTCCTGCTGCCGGAGATTCGTCGGGGTGGGTGCACGGTCCGCTTCCCGCTGTTGATGAGACCAGCGGTGTGCTGCCGGTTCTTGGGAAGGACCCGGCCGGACGTATCGTAGGGTCGGCGCTGGCTGAACCCAACTCGGTCGACGACGACGACAACGGAACCGTCGACGACGAGAGCTCACCGACCGCGAACGGGCCCCGGACCTTTCGCATGACGGTGCCCTCGAACGTGCTGCTGTGCTTCGTGACTCGGCAGGGGGCGGCATGGCGCAATCAGGTCGTCTTTGGAGGGGAGGACCTCTGTGTTCCCAGGACGGGGCCCGCCTCGGCTCTCCAGATCTCGGTCCCATGCACCCGGGTCGGTTGGTCCGGGCGCGTGGTGTTGACGGCGAGACTGCTACCATCGGCGCCCGAGACGATTGCCGTGCAGCAGTCTCCCGACGGTGTCGTCTGGGGAACCGTGAGGGAGGCCCGCACCGGCGCCACAGGCACGATTGCCGTCGGCACGACCGTTCTGGGCAGCAGTCGATTCCGCGCCGTCTGGCTGGGAACCCGACAATGCCCTGCCGTCGTGAGCGGCTCGGTTCGCGTCGGCGTGCTTCCGGCGATGACCGGGTACCTCACCCGGTCCACAGTTCGGCTCGGGGGCGGCATTGTGGCAACCGGGAGGTTCAGGCCGGCGACACCGGCACGTCGCATCACTATCATCATCAAGCGGCGCAGGGATCGAAGGCCGGTCAAGAGCCTACGCGTACCTGTCGTGGCCGGCAGGTACCGTTGTCGGATGGTGTGGCGCCGCGCCGGCAGCTTCATTGTCGTCGTGGTCTTTCCAGGGGACGGCAGGCTCCTCCGGCGATCCGTCTATGTCGGCACATTCAGGGCGTCGAGCGGCTGACGCACTCTCGCAGGGCGTTCAGTCAGCGAGACGCTTCTGACGGCGTCGCTTGGCACGGTTGTGGCTGCCATCCAGATGGTGTTGATGTGATACCATAACGGCGCAACTGAAGGTCCAGCCTGCTTGCCGGGCCACCGGAAGAAAGCTAGGAAAGTGAGCTCTACTGCGCACAGCCGTCCATTCAGATTCGTCTCGCTCGGGCTACTTGCACTGGTAGTGGCCGGTCTTGCCGCCATGCCTGTGTCGGCCACCGACGACAACATATCCGGGGCCGTTGAGCCCACGGGCGGCACCGCGATTCGCGGGAACCTGGACGGCACCAACAACGCCGACGACGTGTACAAGGTCGCGCTCAATGAGGGCGACACGGTGTCCATGAAGTTGACCGGTTCGGTCGGGACCGACTTCGATCTGTATCTATATCCGCCGGCCGCAAAGGACATCTGGCGCAACGCCGAAGTGGCGTGGTCGGAGAATCCCGGCACGAGCAACGAATCGATCAGTTACGTCGTGCCTTCCTCGGGGACCTACTACATCGATGTCGCCAGCTGGGACAGCGCGGGATCGTACACTCTGGCGGTTACCTCTCCCTCCCGCGTTTCTATCGACGCGAACGTGTCGGAGGTTCGCTACACCGGCAGCGCAAAGATCACCGGCGGGCTCAGCCCCGCGCATCTCGGGGCCACGGTCAAGCTGCTTCAGCGACCCTCCGGCTCGGACGAATACACCACGGCCGCGACGGCCAACGTCGGCACGGGGGGCAAGTTCGAGTTTACGGTCAGCCCCACGGAGAGGACCGCCTACAAGGTTGCCTGGAACGGCGATGTCGACCATGAAGCCGCGAGCAGCGGCACGGTCGAGATCAGGGTGATTCCGACGGTCAGTCTCTCGACGAGCGCATCGCAGGTGTCTCGAGGCAACAGCTTCACGCTGTCCGGCCGTGTCAACCCCGGCCACTCCGGCCAATCCGTGACCGTGCAGCGCAAGCTGTCGCGCGGATGGAGCGCGCTGAAGACCCTCAAGCTCGACTCCCATTCTCGCATCAGCTGGAGTTACACGCCCTCGGCTACCGGAACCTACGACCTGCGACTGGTCTTCGACGGTGACGGCAGCCACCAGCCGAATGTGAGCACTCAGCTTCGCGTCACGGTGAGTCAGGCGCCACCGTCCTAGGTGCCGCGCGCGGCATCCCTCGCCAGTCATCGGACCGGATTCCCGAGATAGGAAAGGGGATCGCGCTCGGCCTCGAGGGCGTTGCACGATCCCCACTTGTCGCGTTGTTGCCGTCCTTTTGTCGCGCAGCGACGCGAGCGAGCGCGAGCTATCTCACTACTCTGCGCGCCGCCACCAGGCGGGAACGGTAGTACCCGCCTCGTAGGCTGGCGAGGACGACCCGTCCCTTGCTGCTCGATGCGTGGATGAAGCGGCCCCGCCCGACATAGAGAGCGGCGTGCGAAATGCCGCCACCACTCGTGTTGAACAGGAGGATGTCGGCTGGCCTGAGCTTGCTTCGCGTTGCTCGCCTGCCGGCGCGCACCATGTCTCGACTCGTCCTGGGCAGCCTGATGCCGTTCGCTCGATACGCGTAGCCGACGAGACCGGAGCAGTCGACGCCTCTGCGGCTCATGCCGCCCCATACGTACCGCGTGCCGCGCAGGCGCAGAGCGGTCTTAACGATGCGACTCGCTCTGGAGTCCCTGACCACGGTTATGCGGATACGCCTGACTTGCCTCGAGGCATTGCCGGCGCGATCTCTGGCGACGAGCGTGAGCCGGTAGATGCCGGGCTTTGCCAGACGCCCTCGCCGCATACGGCCGTCCCAGCGTATGACACGCCGGCCCGGACGCAAGGTCCTTCGGTGGAGAATGTAGGGATGCTTCCCCGTTCGAGACGAGATGACGGCGGTTACGCGCGCCACCTCCGAGACTCGGAAGCGGGCGACCACGCGCTTCGATCGCGCGGATGTCGAGAAGCGGGCCCCTCTTGCGGCAAAGGACGCTATTCTTGGCGCCCGCGTGTCGATCAGTATCGATCGACTGCTGGACACCTCCTCACCACTGCGGCGCGCGATGACCTGAACCGCGTGCCATCCTTCATCGATCGCCACGGGCACGGTGAACGTGCCGCCCGCGTCGACGGTTGCCGCAATCGTCTTCCTCTGCACAACGACCGAGACGGCATCGCCGTTGGTCGTTCCGGTCACCGTCACGGTCGCATCGTTCGTGAACGAGCGAGTCGCCGGTGATTTCACGGAAAGTGACAGACCGGTGGTCGCTGGAGTCGCCAGTTCGGCGCTCGCCGTGCCCGGTACGAGAAGAGCGGCTATTACCAGCAATGATAATGGAATCCTTATTCGCAGCATTCTCACCTCCTTCCGAATCAAGGCAACAAAAAACCACCGAGCGAGTCTCGCCCGATGGGTGACTCCCTCGTCGACAGCTCGGCGGCCATAGCCCCCACGGCTTTCTAGGCCCGTAGCTTTGCGTCCTTGGCTTTCGCCAAGTTTGCTTTCCTCGGCTGGGAAAGTATTGGTTTGTTGATGCCTCGATCTGTGTACTTCTTCGGTTGTCCCGTGCGTTACATTCCGTCGTCCGGCGTACGCTGCAGCCGTGAGCTTGACAAATCCGCCGCCAGACGGGAATGTAACTCGTGTTGCACGATGCTCGCCGCGGCCACTCTCGGTGGTCCGCCTGGCGAGCCCTGGGCATTATAGCAGACGAGTTCAAACATGCAAGGAAGGATATGGATGCGGGCGAGTCTTGCGATCGGCGTCGATGTCGGGGGGACCAAGATTGCGGCCGCTGTTGTGAACCGCGATGCTGAGACGGTGCGCCTGCTCAGGACGTTCACGCCCCAGGACAGCTCGGACTCAATCGTCTCAGCGATCGGCGGTCTAGTAGAGGATCTCCTCTCCTCAGACGAAATCTCCGGATTGCGCCCCCCGGTGGGGCTTGGCGTGCCGGCACAGGTCGATTTCGGCGCCCAGAAGATCCTCTTCTGCACGAACCTGCCTCTCGAAGGAGGCGACGTCGTCGGCGACTTGACCGAGCGTCTTGGCCTGCCCGTCGTGATGGACAACGACGCCAACCTGGCCGCGTTGGCGGAGACGAGACTGGGCGCGGCGTCCGGCTGCACGGACGTCGTCTGCTTGACACTTGGCACGGGGATCGGCGGAGGTCTGGTCCTAAATGGGCGGCTGTACCGCGGGTCACTGGGCACCGGCGCCGAGCTCGGGCACATAGTGATCGAGCGCGATGGACCGGAGTGCGCCTGTGGAGCCAGGGGATGCCTCGAGGCTCTGGCCGCCGGTCCGGCCCTGGCCCGCAACGCCCGAGCGGCCATCCGCAAGCACCCTGAATCGCTGCTGGCGACGCTGACGGGCGCCGATCCGGTCGACGTGACAGGCGAGATCGTCGCCGAAGCGGCGAAGAAAGGGGATGCGGTCGCGATCGCGCTTCTGGAGGAAGTCGGTAATGTGCTCGGCAGGGCGATGGCCTCGTTGGCGAACGTGCTCAATCCCCAGGTCTTTGTGATCGGCGGCGGCATGATCGAGGCGGGGGACCTCATCCTCGAACCCGCGCGGAAGACATTGTCCGAGTGCGCGATGCAGGGAGTCCTGCCGGGGCTGCGAATCGTTCCAGCGGCGCTTGGGAATAACGCAGGCTATCTTGGCGCCGCCGTGCTCGCTTTTGAGCACTTCGATGAAGGAGGCTGATGCCGATGCCATCAACCGTGTACATCGCGCGTGTCGGAGATCTGGGGAAGGTGAGCCTCCTCGACGCCACGCAGCGGCTCTTCGACGATGCCGGTCTTCGCGAGTGCATAGAACAGGACGATCTGACCGCCGTCAAGCTGCATTTCGGCGAGCGTGGCAATATGGCGTTCGTGGCGCCGATCTTCGTCAGGCGAGTCGTCGACCGCGTCAAGGCGCATGGCGGCAAGCCGTTTCTGACGGACAGCAATACGCTATACCGAGGCTCTCGCGGCAACGCCGTCGACCACACGACGACCGCCATCGAGAACGGCTTCGGGTATGCGACCGTCGGGGCGCCGATAGTCATTGCGGACGGCATGGACGGCAAGGAGTATGTGGAGGTTCAGGTTAACGGCGATCACTTCGAGACGGTCAAGATCGGCGCTGCCGCCGTGCACGCCGACTCGATTGTGGCGGTCACTCACTTCAAAGGGCACGAGGCGACGGGCTTCGGAGGGGTGATGAAGAACCTCGGCATGGGACTGGGCTCGCGCGCGGGCAAGCAGCAGATGCACGCCGACTTCCTGCCCGACGTCGATCCCGACAAGTGCACCGCGTGCGGCGAGTGCGCCGACTGGTGTCCCGTGGATGCGATATCCATCGGGGAGGTGGCCTTCACCGATCACGGCATCTGCATCGGCTGTGGCGAATGCGTGGCGACGTGTCCGTACTCGGCGATAGCGGTCGACTGGGGGACCGATGCGGCGAAGATGCAGGAGAAGATAGCCGAGTACGCCAAGGGCGCCCTTCGCGGCAAGGAGGGCAAGGCCGGATTCATAAGCTTCCTTCTCAACATCACGCCCGACTGCGACTGCTGGCACTTCAGCGGGGCGCCCATCGTCCCCGACATAGGGATTCTTGCCTCAACCGATCCGGTCGCGATCGAACAGGCCAGCCTCGATCTTGTCAGTGCGGCGCCCGCGCTGGCCGACTCACTGAAGGGCGAGAAGGGCGACAAGTTCCGCGCTCTGACCGGCGTCGACGGCACGGCCGTCCTCGATCATGCCGCGAAGCTCGGTCTTGGATCGAGGGAGTACGAGCTGCGCGCCCTCAAGTAGGGCACCCATTCCCCAAGGCACTCGTTCGCAAGAGCACTCGTTCGCAAGAGCACCCCTTTCCGAGTCGTTCGAACAAAGGTGACCCCGTCGCGCTGCCGAAGAATAGCATCGGCTGTGAGCGCGGCACACGAGACGCGGAGGTATGGAGCATGAAACTCGACTACCTGAACATCTTCGAGCGCGCGTGGAAGATGACCTGGCGCCACAAGATCCTGTGGTTGTTCGGCTTCCTCTCCCTCTTCGGTAGCTGCAGCTCCAACTCGAGCTACAACCCGGGGAGCTCCGGCGACACGGGAGGCGGCTCCGCCGGAAGATTCGCCGAACAGGCTCAGGAGTTTCTCGCGCACTACTGGCCGCTGGTCCTCATAATCGGGCTCTTTCTGCTCCTCGTGAGCATCGCTCTTCTAGTCGTCGGCTACATCGCGCGCGGTGGGCTCATACATATGGCGGCGCAGTTCGACTCCGGCGCCGCGCCGAAGGCCGGTGAGGGTTTCCGCAGGGGCATGCACTACTGGCTCCGGCTTCTGGGCATCGACTTCGTGCTATTCGCGCCGCTCGTCGTTCTGATACTCGTTCTCGTGGGTATCGGGGTGCTGGTGGCCGTTCTTGCCTCGCCCGGCCTACTGGCCGGTCTGGGTGGCGGATCCGACACGGCGGCAAGCGCGGCCGGAGGAGTCGCCGCCGGCATCTGCTGCATCTTCGCTCTAGTTGGACTCTTCATCGTCATTCTGATCCCGGTGGTGATCTTCCTTGGGGTGCTGCAGGTATTGGCGCACCGGGCGTGCGTGCTCGACGACGAGCGCGTTCTCGACGCCGTCCGCAAGGGATATCGCCTCATCCGGACGAGGTTCGGTGACGTCGCGCTCGTATGGCTCATCCGACTCGTAATCGGCATAGTCATCGGCATCGCCACCCTGCTGGCGGCCCTGATCCTGTTCGGGCTGCCGATCGCGCTGATCTTCGTCAACGCCTTCCTCGGCATTGCGCTGATGATACCGGGCATTGTCGTGATGGCTCTGGTCACCGCCGTCATCGAGGCATTCTCGTCAGCGGCGTGGACGATCGCCTATCGCGACCTGACAGCGTCGGCTCCCGCCGAGCAGCCCGCGCCGACCCCGGCGCCGGCCACATAACGGTCGACATGGGCGCCGCAGGCAGGCTGCTGGTCTGCGCAACACCCATCGGCAACCTGGGGGACGTGACGCTGCGCGTGCTCGATGCGCTGCGGACCGCTGACGTGGTCGCCGCGGAAGACACCCGCCGGACCCGGAAGCTCATGTCGCACTACGATATCTCCACGCCGCTCGTTAGCTACCATGCCCGGAACGAGAAGGTGAGGAGCCCACAGCTGATCGAGCGTCTTGCGGGAGGCGAGACTGTTGCGCTCGTCTCCGACGCGGGAACGCCCGGCATCGCCGATCCCGGCCACCGTTTGATTGTCGACTGCATCGAGCGCGGCATCGAGGTCGAAGTGCTGCCCGGTGCCAACGCCGCCCTGACGGCGCTCGTGGCGTCGGGTCTGCCGACGCACGTCTTCACCTTCGTTGGTTTTCTTCCACGACGCAGCGGCGCCAGGAAACGCCTGTTCGAGGACATGACGGCCGCGGGCCGCACCTTCGTCTGCTACGAGTCGCCGCACCGAGTCGCGGCCTCGCTGGAGGAACTCGCCCAGGTCAGCCACGATTCTCGCGTGGCGGTCGCCCGTGAGCTCACCAAGGTCTACGAGGAGGTTGTACGGGGCGACGCACGTCGCGTGGCCGATGAGATTGCGGGCAAGGAGCCGAAGGGAGAGTACGTGATCGTGGTCGCGCCGGCTGCCTCGACGAGTGTCACCGAACACGACGATGCCGAGATCGCGGAACGGGTGCTGACGCTGGAAAAAGAGGGGCTCGACAGAAAGGAAGCGATGAGACTCGTCGCCCGGAGGCTGAAGGTGAGCAGGCGGCGGGTCTACGATGCGCTGCTTCGCTCGTCCTAGGCCTTACCGAGCTGCCTGCGGCAGGCGCCGCAGATGTTCTTCCCTTTGAATCGGACTAGGTCCTTGTCGGATCCGCAAAGGCTGCAGTCGGGCTCGTACTTGGCGAGAACGATCTTGTCGCCGTCTGTGAAGATCTCAAGAGCATCCTTGATGTCGATGCCAAGGGTGCGTCTGAGCTCCATGGGGATGACGATTCTGCCAAGCTCATCGACTCTGCGGACGATGCCGGTCGATTTCATGCCGTCGGCTTCCCCCTTACCTTGACAGTAAACTCGGGCGAACGGTAAGGTGCACGCGTGATTCCGGCGTCCGAGACGTTGGAATAATTACCCTAAACTGGAAGGGCTAAACTGATGGCCGATCCCACGTTCTACGTCACCACGCCGATCTACTACGTCAACTCCGTGCCCCATCTCGGCTCGGCCTACACAACGGTCGCCGCCGACGTCATAGCTCGGTTCAAGCGCATGTGCGGCTACGACGTCTTCTTCTTGACAGGCACCGACGAGCACGGCCAGAAGGTGGCGAAGGCGGCGGCCGACGCGGGAAAGGATCCGAAGGAATGGGCCGACGAGGTCGTGACGCACTTCTATGCCGCGTGGCAGGACCTTCTAATCACCAATGACGACTTCATTCGAACCACCGACGAACGGCACCTAGAAGGAGCCCGCTCGTTCCTGCAGCTGCTCTACGACAAGGGCGACCTCTACCTCGGCGAGTACGAAGGCCTCTACTGTGTCCAGTGCGAGACGTTCTGGCTGCCGAGCCAGTTGGTTGAGGAGAGCCAGTGCCCGGACTGCCATCGCGAGACGACCGTCGTGAAGGAAGAGAACTACTTCTTCCGGCTCTCCCAGTACCAAGATCGCCTGCTCGAGCATATCAAGGCGCATCCCGATTTCATTCAGCCAAACGTTCGGCGCAATGAGATTCTCAGCTTCATCGATCAGGGGCTGAAGGACCAATCCGTGTCGCGCACGAGCCTCACGTGGGGAATCCCGTGTCCGTTCGATGAGAAGCACGTCATGTACGTATGGGTCGACGCCCTCTTGAACTACATCACGGCGATAGGCTACGGCCGCGACGAGGCTCACTTCGCCAAGTATTGGCCGGCACAGTGGCACCTCATCGGCAAAGACATCCTGCGTTTCCACTGCGTCATATGGCCGGCCATGCTCATGGCCGCGGAGATGCCCTTGCCCGAGCGCGTCTTCGCGCACGGTTTCCTGCTCACCGAAGGCGAGCGAATGAGCAAGTCGAAAGGAAACGTCGTCTCGCCGGCTGAGCTGATCGCAAAGTTCGGTGTCGACGCCTACCGCTACTACTTCATGAGAGAGATATCGTTCGGCCAGGACGGCAGCGTCTCCATGGAGTCGATGACCGCGCGGTTCAACGCCGACCTCTCCAACGATCTCGGCAATCTCGTCAGCCGCGTCATTGCGATGGTCGACAAGTACGTCGACGGGATAGTCCCGGAGCCCGGCCGTGAAGAGGGGTTGGACACCGAGCTGAAGGAAACGGCGAGGGGCCTGTTCTCTCAGATCGATGCGCGGCTGGGCGTCTTGGGCTACGCCGACGCGCTCTCGGCTATCTGGGAGTTCGTGGCCAAGGCCAATAGCTATGTCGACCGAAGCACGCCCTGGGATCTGGCCAAGGAGACCTCGTTGGAGGAGCGCCTTCGAACCGTTTTGTACAACTGCCTGGAAGCTCTGCGCCAGATTGCGATTGTCGTGTGGCCGTTCATGCCGAGCGCGTGTGAGAAGCTATGGGCGCAGCTCGGCATTCCCGAGCCCATCTCCCGGCAGCGGATTCCCGCCGCGCTGGAGTGGGGCAGCATGCCGATCGGTGGAAAGGTCACGAAAGCGGAGGGCCTCTTCCCGAGAATCTACGAGTAGGCGTCGATGACGGGGGAGCGCGTCATGTCGCGTCTCATCGACACCCATGCTCACCTGGATCTGCTCGCGGAGGAGGGCATTGCCGTTGCCGATGCCGTAGCCCGCGCGAGAGAGGCCGGGGTCGAGCGTATCATCACGATAGGCATTGATCTCGAGTCGAGCCGAGAGGCCGTGCGCATATCCGAGGCCCACGAAGATGTCTTCGCCGCCGTCGGCATTCATCCGCACGATTCCGCCGACTATCAGTCCCACACCGAGCGGGAGCTGCGCGCATTGGCATCGCACCCGCGCGTCGTCGCCATCGGCGAGGTCGGTCTCGACTATTACCGCGACCGCTCCCCTCGCGATCGCCAGCGGATAGCCTTTCGCCACCAGCTCGACTTAGCCGCGGACCTGGGCCTGCCGGTCTGCATCCACTGTCGCGACGCAAGCCAAGACATGCTGCGCATCCTCACGGAGCATGCCCGCAAGCCCGAAACGATGGTGCTCCATTGCTTCAGCGGCGACGAGAGGCTCGCCGCCAAAATGATCGACATCGGCTGCCACATCTCCCTCGCGGGCCCGACAACGTTCAAGAACGCAATGGACGCGGCGCAGGTGGCGCGGTCCATCCCGCTGGAGAGGCTTCTCATCGAGACGGATTGCCCGTATCTGGCGCCGGTTCCGCACCGCGGCAAGACCAACGAACCGGCACTACTGCCGCTCATCGCCCAGCGAGTCGCCGAGCTTCGAGGCATCCCGCTTGCCGACGTGGCCCGTGCCACGGCGGCGAACGCCCGAGACGTGTTCGATCTGCCCTAGTCGACACACGGCCGACCGACGCGCCGGTCGCCGGCGCGGCCCGCGGGCGGCGGGGAGCGCGCACATGGTATCGTTACGTCCATGAGCGCCACTTCGGAACAGTCAGTCTACGTCTCTCCCTCGGAGACGCTGTCCTTGTTGAAGAGGCACGGCATCTGGTTGCGCAAGGGCCTTGGCCAGCACTTCCTCGTCGACAACAACATCATCCTCAACATCCTCCGAGAGGCCCGCGTTGAGCGCTCCGACGTCGTGCTCGAGGTTGGTCCCGGGATCGGTTCACTCACCAAAGGACTTGCCGACCGCGCCTCAACGGTTGTCGCGGTGGAGATTGACGATCGGCTGGCCGACTGCTTCCGAGAGAACGTGACGGCGCCGAACGTCAGGCTTCTGCGCATGGACGCGCTCGAGCTCGAAGCGGGCGCCCTGCCGGACGACCTTAACCCCAACAGGCTGGTCGCCAATCTCCCCTACAACGTGGCGGTGCCGCTGTTTCTGCGGCTGTTGGAGCGCTTTCCAGGGCTTGCGACAGCGGTTGTCATGGTCCAAAGGGAAGTGGCGGATCGAATGGCGGCGTCCCCGGGGACGAAGAGCTACGGAGCCGTGACCGTGAAGCTTGCGTACTATGGTGAGGTGCGCCGGCTCTTCCCGGTCGCACCCACGGTCTTCATTCCGCCCCCGCGCGTGGAATCGGCCGTAGTCCGGTTCGTACGAGCACGCGCGGGCGGCAAAGACCGCGAGCTGCTTTTCAAGTTGGTCGATGCCGCTTTCGCCCAGCGGCGTAAGACCCTGCTCAACGCTCTCTTGGCCGGCCTTGAGGGCCTGGAGAAGGGGCGAATCGAGCAAGGGCTTCAGCGGGTGGGCATCGATCCCGGGACGCGCGCCGAGCGGCTGACGGTCGATGACTATCTGCGCTTGGCCGACGTGCTCTTTGGCCGTTAGGCGTCGGTCGCTCCGGGTGCGAGCACGCACCGCGGGAAGGTGCTGCGCGTCCCGACGGACGGCCGCCGGTGTCAGGCGTCCCGGGCTATGAAAGCGGCGGTGCATCTGGTTGCCGAAACGCGCTGGTTGGAATATAATTACTCTCTCAAGCGGAGGAGCGTGGTACATGGCAACACTGCCTGGCCCCCAAGGCGAGGATGTCGTCGGGCGCATAAAAAGCGATCTGGAGAGCTACGTAGGCACGAAGATGAGGCTGCGCGCCAACATGGGGCGCTGCAAGATCATAGAACGCGAGGGAGTTCTCGAAGAGACGCACCCGAACCTTTTCGTTGTCAAAGTCGAAGAGAAGCGCAATCGTCACCGTCGCGTCTCCTATTCCTACGCGGACGTTCTGACGAAGACGGTTGAGCTTAGCCATGTGACGAACGGGGACAACCTGCTCCCCTGGCTCAACTAAGGGCCCGAAGACGCGCGCGGCACGCACAGCGACAAGCTGTGCTTTTTCCTTTTCTGGAGCAGATACGAATGATTCGGGCACGGGCATATGCCAAGATCAACCTCTACCTGGCCGTGGTCGATCGTCGCGCCGATGGCTACCACAACATCGAGACAATCCTGCAGTCGATCGATCTCGCCGACGAGCTCACGGTTGAGGTTGCGCCGGAAATAGCGGTCACATGCTCCATCCCGGAGCTGAGCGGACCAACCAACCTGTGCCACGGCGCGGCGGAGGCCCTGAAGGCAACCGCCGGCGTCTCCAAGGGCGCGAGGATACACATCGAGAAACGGATTCCCGTGGCAGCGGGCCTTGCCGGTGGCAGCGCCGACGCGGCTGCAACGCTGATCGCCCTTGATGAAGTCTGGGGATTGGGCGCTCCAGACGATCTGCTCGCGTCCGTGGGGGCGCTAATCGGCTCGGACGTTCCTTTCTGCCTGCGCGGAGGGACCGCCCTTGGCACGGGCAGGGGCACCGAATTGTCGCCAATACGCCCGTTGCGAGGCCTGTCCTTCGTCATCGGCAAGCCGCCCGGCAGTCTGTCCGCGGGGGATGTCTACGAGCGATTCGATGCGAACCCCGTCTCTCCGAAGCGCTCGGCGGTCGCGTTGCGGAGCTTCCTCGATGCCGGCGATCCAGAGGGCGTCTGCTCCCTGCTTGAGAACACACTGGAACCGACCGTCCTGGATCTCATGCCTGAGGTCGGAGCGATCAGAGACGCGGCCCTCTGGGCCGGCGCCAGGTGCGCTCTCGTAAGCGGAAGCGGCCCCGCGGTCTTTGCCGTAACGGAGTCGCAGCGAGAGGCGGCTCTGGTTGCCGAAGCTCTGAAGGCCGGGTGCGAGCTGGTCCACATCGGTCTGCCCACCGAGCGGGGCGTCGAGTTGCTGCGCGACTAGGGTAACCGGGTGCCGCGCTAATCGCCGCACGCTTGGTTGGTGAGCAGGATTCCCAAGCGCGGCGACGAACTGTAATACCTTCCATGGCGAGCACAGACATCAAGCTAGACGCAATCATCCTGGCCGGAGGAAACGCCGGCGGTCTGAGCGAAGGTGTTTCCTGTAAGGGCCTGGTCCGGATCTGCGACAGGCCCATGGTCGAATACGTTATCGATTCGCTGCGCGGGTCTTCGCGAATCCGCCGCATCGTGGTTGTGCTGCCCGACGCCGGAACGGGCCGGTGGCAGAAGAAGGTGGACGAGGTTGTCATCAGCTACGGCAACGTCGTCGACAACTTCCTGGCGGCCGTGGAAGTGCTCGGCGATTCCGACCGCGTCTTGGTTGTCTCCGGGGATGTCCCACTCATAACGGCGGAGGCAATCGACGACTACCTTGCCAAGTGCGAGCCGTTCGAAGGCGACCTGTACTATCCCATCGCCACCAAGCAGAGCGTCGAGGCGAAGTTCCCGGGCGTTCAGCGGACATACATGCGATTGCGCGGCGGTACCTTCACGGGAGGGAACATCGGATTGGTCAATCCCGCTGCGATCGTCGCAAATCGGACGCTGATGGAGTCCGTCTTCGATCTGCGCAAGAGCCCGCTGGGTCTCGTGCGCATTCTCGGGTTCGGCTTCATCGTCAAGTTCTTCCTTCGGCGGCTCACCGTCGACGAGCTCGAACAGAAGGTTTCGGAATTGATCAAAGGCAAGGGGAGGGCGATTGTGGTGACGCATCCCGAGATCGGGTTCGACGTGGACAAGCCGGCCGATCTGGCGCTGGCCACGCGGGTGTTGGCGGGTGACGCCTGTTGAGGAAGTGGAAGATAATCACGGAGGGGGCCCCCGCGGCGATCGGCCCATACTCCCAGGCAATACGCGCCGGAGATCTGATCTTCGTATCGGGCCAGTTGCCGATAGACCCCGATACCGGAGGAATGATCTCGGAAACCGGACGTGCAACTAGAAGAATCTTTGCTAATATTGAGGCCGTACTGCTGGCGGGTGACAGTAGTATGTCGGACATCGTCAAGCTTACGGTCTACCTTACAGACTTGGGTGACTTTGAGGAGGTCAACGGGGTGTTCAATGAGTTCTTCACAAGCGAACCGCCAGCCAGGGAGACCGTGCAGGTTGCCGGTCTGCCGAAGGGCAGCAGGCTCGAGATATCCGCTGTGGCCGTAGCAAGGGGGGAAGGTCGACAGTGAACATCACGAAAGTCGTCGTCAGGCCGGTGGACATGAACAAGGTCTGCGCGGTCGCCAGCATCACGATCGATGACCAGTTTGTCGTTCATGACCTGCGAGTCGTCGATGGTGACAAAGGGCTCTTCGTCGCAATGCCATCCCGCAAGCTGCCGAACGGTGAATACCGCGACGTGGCACATCCCATCAACACCGAGACGCGAGAAGTGCTCCAGAAGGCCGTTTTGGCGGAATTCAAGCAGATGATGGCCTCAGTTCCGGAATCTTGACCGCCAAAATGCGAATGCCTATACTCCGTTGAGGGTCGAACCCCGCTGGTGGGGCGTGGCCAAGTGGTAAGGCACGGGCCTTTGGAGCCTGTATCGCAGGTTCGAATCCTGCCGCCCCAGCCACCCCAACAGCGAAGGCCGCGTCCTGGTCCAAGCAGTCCTGGATATAGCTTCGCTCTCGTCACCCTTTTGGAGGAACATTCGTGGAGATTGCGGCACTGGTGCTAGCCGCGGGCGAAGGCACGCGAATGAAGTCCGACGTGCCGAAGGTGTTGCACCCCCTGTTGGACCGGCCGATTCTTGCCTACCCGCTCGACTGCATCCGAGAGGCCGGCATCACGCGAGCGGTCGTGGTCATCGGCCACGGGGCGGACAGGGTCGAATCGTATCTTTCCACGCGCGGTGTCGAGATCGCGGTTCAGGATTCGCAGCTGGGGACGGGTCATGCGGTGATGAGCGCCGCAAGCCTGCTGGAAGGCTTCGAGGGAACCGTCCTGGTCGTCTCGGGAGACACCCCGTTTCTGCGCTCCGACACGGTTCGTGCCCTGGCCGAACATCACGTCGCCCGCGGCGCGGCGGCCACGATACTCACTTCGCGGCCCCCGGACCCTCACGGGTATGGTCGCATCATCCGCGACGAATCGGGCAACGTAACCAAGATTGTCGAGCACAAGGACGCGACGAAGGAGCAGCTGGCGATCGCCGAGACCAACAGCTCGATCTACTGCTTCGAAGCGGCCAGGCTCCTTCCCGCTGTCGGCAAGCTCGATACCAACAACGTCCAAGGGGAGTATTACCTGACCGATGTCATTGAGCTCCTGGTCGAGGCCGGGGAGGTGGTGGCCGCCTTCGAGACGGAGGACCGCACGGAGACGATGGGCATCAATTCGCGGGCGCAGCTCGCGGAGGCGCTGTCGATCCTGCAGCGACGAATCAACGATCGATGGATGGAAGAGGGCGTAACTATCATGGCTCCGGATCAGGCATGGATCGGCAAGGACGTCACCATAGGCCGTGACACCTGGGTCGGGCCGCAGACTCTTCTTCTCGGCTCCACCTCGATCGGCCGCGGATGCACGATCGGGCCGAACGCCCAGGTAATCGACTCAGTGGTGGGCGATGCGGTCCTCATCGAACAGGCGAAGGTTCGCGAGAGCCGGATCGAGAGTGAGGCCACGGTGGGGCCGTTCTGCTCCCTGCGGCCGGGCACCGTCCTGGGCACGGGCGCGAAGGCGGGCACGTTTGTGGAGATGAAGCAGACCGAAGTCGGCGCGGGCGCAAAGGTGCCCCACCTCTCGTACATGGGGGATGCCACGATCGGCGAAGGAGCCAACGTGGGAGCGGGTACGATCACCTGTAACTACGACGGTGTGCACAAGTATCCCACCGTGATTGAGAAGGATGCGTTCATCGGCAGCGACACGATGCTGATCGCTCCGGTGCGTGTCGGCGAAGGAGCCGTCACGGGGGCGGGATCGGCCATCAGCAAGGACGTACCGCCCGACGCCTTGGCGGTCGAGCGCGGCGAACAGAAGAACGTCGAGGACTGGGCCAAGCGCAAGCGATCCACCGGCGACGGCAAGAAGCAGGCAAACGGATAGGTCCCAACGAGGAGTGAGGCTTGTGGCAACTCAAGGGCGGAAGAGGATGATGATCTTCTCCGGTAGCTCAAATCCCGAGCTGGTCCAGGAGATCGCGGAACATCTCAACCTGCCCATGGGGCGCGTCAAGCTCACGCGGTTCTCCAACGGCGAGGTCTACGTCAAGTTCCTCGAGAGCGTCCGAGGCGCGGACGCATTCGTCGTGCAAACGATGTCTGAGCCGGTCAACAGGCACTTTGTGGAGCTGCTGATCATGGTGGACGCGCTCAAGCGTGCCTCGGCGGGAACGATCACGGCCGTCGTGCCTCACTACGGCTACTCCCGCCAGGACAAGAAGACCACGGCGCGCGAGCCGATCACCGCTAAGCTCATCGCGGACTTGCTGACCACGGCCGGCATAAACCGCCTCGTCTCGATGGATCTGCACGCCGGCCAGATTCAGGGATTCTTCGACATGCCGGTCGATCACCTGACGGCCGTTCCGATCCTGGCCGGCCACTTCGAGGAGAAGGGCCTGCAGGACATGGTTATCGTCTCGCCTGACGTTGGACGAGTGAAGGTGGCCAAGAAGTACGGCGACATTCTCGGCGCGCCGTTGGCCATCATGCACAAGTCCCGTCCGCAACATAACGTGGTCGAACACACGCACGTCATCGGTGACGTGAAGGGCAAGATAGCGCTGCTCATCGATGACATGATCGATACGGCCGGAACGATCTGCGAAGGGGCCAGCGGGCTTATCGAACGGGGAGCCAAAGAGGTCTACGCGTGCGCGACCCATGCCGTCTTCTCGGGGCCGGCAATCGAGCGGCTTGAGAAATCCCCCTTGAAAGAGATCGTGGTAACGAATACTATACCTCTGCCCGACGAGAAGAAGATCGACAAGCTGACAGTGCTCTCCATCGCGCCGCTTTTCGCCCACGCCATACTCAACGTTTACGAGGATGAGTCGGTCAGTGAGCTGTTCGATCAAGACTTTCAGCTCTAAGGAGTGAGTGCATCACAATGGATATCCTCGAATTGCGCGCCGTAGCGCGGGCCGAGACCGGAAAAGGGCCCGCGGGGCGCCTGCGCGCCGAGGGTCGGATTCCCGCGGTCGTGTATGGGAGCAAGGCGGAGCCGGTCCCGGTGGCCGTCGATAGCCGTGAGCTGCAGTCGCTCATCGCGCGCGAAGGAGCCTCGACCGCCATCGTTAAGCTGGCGATCGATGGCGGCAAGGGTGAGACGGCAATGATCAAAGAGATCCAACGAGATCCGATTCGTGACAAGATGCTCCATATCGACTTCCTCAAGATCGCGATGGACACAAGGATCACCGCGCACGTTGCGCTGGCTGTCGTCGGCGATTCGGCGGGCGTGCGTGAGGGGGGCATCGTGCAGCAGGCGATGCGCGAAGTTGAGGTTGAGGCGCTCCCGATGGATCTGCCCGAGAGCATCGAAATAGACATCACGGATATCGCAATCGGTGACTCGGTGCGCGTCAGCGACCTTGCGGCACCGCCGGACGTCGCCATCCTTTCTCATTCCGAAGACGTTGTGCTGTCGGTTGTCCCGCCGTCGAAGATCGAAGAGGTCGTCGCTCCGGTCGAGGAGCTCGAAGAGGGCGAAGCGGAGGCCGCGGCCGAGGCGGAAGAGGGCGCGGAAGAGCAGCCCGCGGGGGCCGAGG
>DYIV01000147.1:0-808 GCA_020723435.1 Slackia heliotrinireducens
GGGCGACAAGAAGATGGACGTGAGTATGCGGACCTACGGCGGCGAGGGCCTCTATCGCGTCGACTACACCGTCGTCTGGCGCGAAGGCGGCAAGGACAAGGGAAGGTTCTACTTCCGGGTCAAGCGGACGGACAAGTAGTCGCCGCCGAGCTAGATCGTCGTGCGTAGCCGGGTCATCTCGATGACGGGGATCTTGATCTTTCGCTTCGGCAACAGCTCGTCGACGAGTTCCTGAGGCACGCTGCGGTACAGGAGGCGTGCGGTGACCTGCAGTCGGTTGCCCGGCGGCGAGTTGAACTGGAAGGTCTCGATGACCGACTTGCCGGCCGGAACGCGATGATCCACCAGGACCGAGACCCCGCGCCACACCTTTGTCACCGGTCTTCCGCTGCCATCCGCCAGCACCACGTGGAAGAGGTGGGCTCGCGGATCCAGGACTCCATCCGCGTCCACGGCCCCCGAGTTGTAGACATCTTCTCCCCCGTAGCGCACCTCGAGCGCGAGCCACAGCTGGCGCAGCTCCGTGACGCCCGTCGGCAGGGAGTGGCCCGCCCCCACGTTGGAGACCCTAACGCGAACACGGACCTTCTTCCCGCTTCGGGAGACCGAGGCGACCCTGATGCGCGCCGCGGAGCGCAGATTCTTGATGGCCAGCTCCCGGCGGTCGTCCGCCCCGAAGAGCGTTGGGACTACCGCGTTGGCGCCGGTGAAGCGATGAGAGTAGACCTTGGAGCGCCTGGGAGCGAGTTCCGCCGCCTTCCCTGCCGCCGGTTTCATGTGGCAGTCCTGGCAGACGATGCCTCGTCTT
>DYIV01000147.1:818-3251 GCA_020723435.1 Slackia heliotrinireducens
TCAAGCTTCAGCCCGGATATCGGATTGGAGACGTTATGGCACATGCCACAAAACTCGGCGCTGGTGTGCAGCGGGGAGTAGGCGGTGAGGTGGTATGGGGATTCGGCGTTCTTGTAGGGGCCGCGCTTGACCGGCCCCGGAGACGAGACGTAGGCGGCGTCTCCGATACCTCGATGGCGCGAGACGGTGTGGCAGAAGTCGCAGAAGACGCCGCGCAGGGCGATCGGGCTCATCTTGTTGTGAGGGAAGGGGTTCTCTCCCGCGAGAAAGCCGGCCGGGGCGTGGCACATCGACGCCGCGCAGTGCTGCTCGGCTTTGCCGCCCGTATCCTCATTGGCAAGATCGTAGAGGGCGACGTAGATGGGATCGCTGTTGGCGAGCGAGTGCATGTTGCCTGACCACTGTGTATAGAGTCGCCAGTGGCAACCGGAGCAGACCTCCACGTCGGTGAAGCTGGACTGGGTGACCTCAACGGTGGCGCGACCCGAAGAGGGCGGGCCTCCCGGAGGCGCCTTGGTGGGAGTGACGAAGAGCGCAACCGCAAGGATGATCGCCGCCCACAGGGCAATGCCCGCCGCTCCGGTAATTAGCCCGCTCACGACGCGGCGCAGGCGGCCTGTCCGACCGGCCGGTTCCCCGGGCTCGGGCAGGGCAGTCTTCGAACGCAGGGCAAGCCTCATTGAGATGCGAATCCTTCTGACAGAGAGTCGATGCCAAGCGTAGTCGGTCTGCCTACCTCAGCAAGAACTGCTTGATCTTGGAGCCGACGATTCCGCCGACGATGATGCCCACCAGCGTCGCCCCGAACGTGATTGCGGTCAGGACCGCCGTCGACAGGTCCTCCATCATCGTCGCGCCGACATAGGTCATCCCGAAGTACCCCAGAGCTCCGAGAGCTACGAGCAGTACGACGGGCACCGCACTCGCGATCGCGCGACGAACGCTCCCGGTGCTCTGTGGAGCTTGGGCATCGGCTTGGCCGCCGGGCATCTGAGACTCGTCGTTTGCCAAGACATCCTCCTTCTGCTGTAGGAGTACCTGCCAAGCGGTTCGACACCGCCCGGGGCGTTCCTGCCTCCCCGTGCCCGTCGGCCACTACTCCATGCCTTGACGAACCCACGTCTTGAAGAGCCCGACCAGTCCGTCATCGAGGAAGACGCGCATCAACTGCGCTTCCTCCGCCCGGGCCCGCTCGCGACCGAGATAGGCCGCGTCGTACTCGCGCCTGGCTGCCGGATCCGACAGCACGGCATAGGAGGCGTTGAGCCGCTGCATCCTGCGCGTCGCCCGCTCGTGATCGCCGGGGGGCTGTCGATCGGGATGATGCTTCAGACACAGTGCTTTGTACGCTTTCTCGATTACCTCGGGTGACGCGGTCGGTTGGACCTCGAGCACTCTGTAGTGGTCGATCATGTCGTAAGCGTACTCGCTGCGCTCGGCAGCGGCAAGGAAAGGGCCCAGTTCCAGGAGTTCTCTACTCTTCAGGAGTGGATGCCCGACGTTGAGCTCTACGAGACCGACTCCGAGGTCGTGGCCAAGGCGCATGTGCCCGGCGCCCAGAGGAAGGACCTCGACGCTTCGGTGGACGAGGGTTGCATCACGATTCGCGGCGAGATGCGGCAGTCGGAGGAGTCCAAGACCGAAGGCAGCTACGTCAGCGAGATGGCTAAGACGGAGGCGCCGGCCCTAAGAGGAGCGGCCGACAGAACGGAGCGGCCGACCGAGCGGAGGGGCAGAACCATTTGGTATACTGCCCCGGAGGAGTGGGCCATGAAGCTCGTTCGCTTTGCCTACCAAGACACCGTGTATCACGGAGTGCTCGCCGACGGCCGGATCGAGGCGATCTCGGGCGGTCTCTTCGGCGTATTGGAGCCCTTGAACCGCATCTTTGAGCTCGACGAGGTACGCTTCATGTCGCCGACCACTCCAACGAAGGTGGTGGCGGTTGGGCTCAACTATCGAGATCATGCCGAGGAGCTCGGCATGGACATTCCCGACGAGCCGATCCTGTTCTTGAAGCCGCCGACTGCCGTGATCGGTCCCGACTACAGGATCCTCTACCCGCCCGAGAGCGAACAGGTCGACCACGAGGCTGAGTTGGCCGTTGTGATCGGGGAGCGCTGTCATCGCGTCTCGGAAGAAGCCGCCGACGACTACATCCTTGGCTACACGTGCGGCAACGACGTGACTGCGCGGGACCTGCAGCGCAAGGACGGCCAGTGGTCGCGGGCCAAGAGCTTCGACTCCTTCGCGCCGCTGGGTCCGTGTGTCGAAACGGAGCTGGATCCGTCAAACGTTTGGGTGGAGTGCTTCGTCAACGGCGAGCAGAGGCAGTCGTCCTCGACGCTGAACATGATCTTCGGTGTACCCAGGCTCGTCAGCTTCATCTCTCACGTCATGACTCTCCTTCCGGGGGACGTGATAATGACCGGT
>DYIV01000148.1 GCA_020723435.1 Slackia heliotrinireducens
TGCCTCAGGCTCGGCCTCGACCCTGACCGACTCAGTAATCTCCTCAATCGGAGGCGCAACGCCCTCTTCGAGCTCGCCCACGACTTCAATCGAGATCTTGGCGTCGATATCCTTGAAGACGCGGAGAGTCGCCTCGTGCTCGCCCGCGGTCTTTATCGGCTCGGGCAGCAGGATCTTCTTGCGATCGACTTCTATCTTGAGGTCTTCCAGGATCTTGGCGGCGATGTCCTTGACCGTGACGGAGCCATAGAGACGCCCCTCTTCGCCCGCCTTGGCGACGATCTTGAGCTTGGCCCCTTCGATCTTGGCGGCGAGTTCCTCCGCCTCGGCGCGGTTGGCTGCCTCGCGCCGAACGATCCACTCTCGCTTCTCTTCCCAGTGCTTCAAGTTGCCGGGGGTTGCCAGGATCGCGAGCTTTCTCGGGATGAGGAAGTTGCTGGCATAGCCTTGCGCGACATCGGCCACGTCGCCGATGCTACCGAGTCCTTGCACGTCCTCTGTCAGTATTACCTTCACGGACTATCTCTCCTTCGGCCGGTCAGTGCGGTGTGCCCAAAAGAAACAGGTTAGCCGCCTGCGAGCAAGCGGCCCTCTCTATGCGTATCTGCCCTGCCGACATGCGCCACGCATGTGGCAGGCGGCTTCCCCATTCTACAGGAAATCACGCTCGAGTTAAGACCGAAACGCCGGCTCTTACCGCATCTTATCACCGGGCACTGACACTCGAGCGGGGCGGTCGCTACTCCTCGCGCTTGAGTTTCCGGTAGTTGAACCAGGTGTCGAAGAGGCCGACCCAGGTCAGCACGAGGAAGAGGAGCTGCGCGAAGATGGCGAGCGCGGTGAATATTGCCTTGATCGGTCCCACCAACTTGAAGCGTTCGAAGTACCAGTAGGCGACGGCAAGGCCTTGGACCATGTAGATGCTGCCGAAGACGACGAGAAGGTTGAGACCGACGTAGAGCGCGACGCGTCCCTGGCCACCGTCGAAGAAGCCATAGCCCACCGTCGCGGCGAGACCGATCAGGAATCCCCACGCCATGTACCAGGGCAGCTGCCACTCTCTGAAGGGCGGGATCGGGGCGTTCGGCAGTCCGCTGCGCCTCAAGGAGAGCTGCGAGAGCAGAAAGCACAGCAGCCCGCATCCCATCGACATCGAGGCGATGCCTCCAGGCAGCACGTACACGTACAGCTGCTGGAACTCCCGAGCCGCTTGCGCTGCCTGCTTGGTGGACGTGCCGGCATAGCGCGCAAGCTCCAGCTGTAGGGCCGCGGATGTTCTGTTCAGCTCCGCCAGCGTGATCGCCTTGGTCGCAAAGGCGAGCGCGATGCTGCCAAGGCCAAGGCCGACGAAGACGCCGACACACAGAAGAAGCAGGCGACTTGCCCTGACCCCGGAGCGCGTCAGAAGCGCCTGACCGACGCCGAGACTGAGGGTGACTATGACCACCATTGCGCCGAGATCCGGGCTGGCGGCCAAGACGGCCACCGGCACGGCAGCGGCGACGGCCACAACGACGCCCGCCCTGGCGTTGTGCTTCGCCGTGGCGAGCAACGCCGGCACCGGCAGGACGGCGAGCGCAATGCCGTAGAAGGGGATAAGCAGGAGAGACGCGACAGCGAGGGCCAAAGACTGCAGCGTGTATCTGGCGATATCTACGACGGGTGCGTTAGCACGCTGACGAGGATTGTCCTCCAACCTTCCCTCCCGGCGCCAAGCGGCGCAGCGGCACCGCGTCTCGCTGTGCGCCGTGACAGACCGACGACGCGGCGGCGCGGTGCCCCGGCTGTCCTATCGCGTCGAGTACGGAATGAGCGCCGTCTCCCGGGCGCGCTTGATCGCGATCGAGAGCTGATGCTGATGCTGGGCGCAGTTTCCGGTGACTCTGCGCGGCCGGATCTTGCCCCGGTCGCTGATGTAGCGCTTGAGCGTATTGATGTCCTTGTAATCGATGTACGTCACGTGATCTTTGCAGAACGCGCAGAACTTCCGGCGCGGTTTGCGAACGTAGTCTGTTGCCACGTGGACCCTCTCTTTCTAGAACGGAATGTCTTCGTCGGCGTTCTCTTGCGACTCCTCGCCGGCGTCGGCGGCGGGCGCAACAGCGGCCTCTCCGCGGCCGCTGGGCTTGCCCAAGAATTGCACCGATTCGGCGACGACCTCGACCTTCGACCGCTTCTGGCCCTCGTTCGTCTCCCAGGAGCGGCTCCTCAGCCGCCCGTCGACGGCCACCTGACTTCCTTTTGCCAGGAACTGGCTGCAATTCTCGGCCTGCTTGCCGAATACCGCGATGTCAAAGAAGTTGGCTTCGTCTATCCACTGCCCGTCGGAATCCTTGCGCCGGGAGTTGACCGCGATGCCGATGTTGCTCACGGGCGTTCCGCTCGGCAGATACCGAAGCTCAGGATCACGCGTGAGATTGCCGACGAGTACGACTCGGTTGATGCTGGCCATGCGCACTACACCTCCACTTGTTGAGCGGCGATCTTGTCATCGGCCCTGATGATCATGGAACGGATCACAGGGTCTGTGATGTGCAGGACGCGGTCGAGCTCTGTTACGGTGTCGGCGTCGGCTGTGAAGTCGATGACCACGTAGAAACCGTCGTTGTGGCCGCGGATCTCGTAGGCGAGACGTTTCTTTCCCCAGCGGTCGGTCTTGTCGACCGTGCCCTTGTGCTTCTTGATGAGGTCCTCGAATTTGGCGATCGTGGACTCGACGGCCTCGTCGTCAAGCGTGGGGTCAATAACGAACAGCGTCTCATACGGATGCATGCGTTCACCTCCTTTGGTCTCGGCGGCCCCATCTCTTCCGGATGGAGCAGGAAATGATAGGCGCAGATTATATCAGCTGCCGGTTTCGGTCGCAAACGCGCGTCGTCGCGTTCCTGCACTCGTGCAACGTGACTCCGGCGGCGGGGAACGTCCGCGAGTGGTCCGGACGAGTTGGGGTTCACCCACGGTGCGTCGCTCTCACGGGACACGGAACCGGCGCCGCGGCGCTCCGTAGGCGCATCCGTCGCGCGTAGGTGCCGAGCGCCGATGCGGAAGCGAACAGGGCGCCGGAGAGCGCGATCAGCCAGAAGGGACCCGTCTTGGCGCGAGGAAGCGGCAGACCTCTCGTCTCAGGTCGGCCCGGCCGTGCGGCCGGGCCTTCCACCGTGGCGACCAGGCGGGGGTCGATCCAGGGCCTGTGCCGATTGGCGCGCAGCAGCCGCCAGTGCTTCC
>DYIV01000027.1:0-4750 GCA_020723435.1 Slackia heliotrinireducens
GACGTCATGTCGGCTTGGTAGAAGCGGTCGAAGATCCGTTCCTGCTCGCGCTCCTCGATCCCGATGCCTTCGTCCCTGACGCTGATTCGCACACGGCCGCCTTCGACCCCGCCGGAGATGACAACCATACCACCTTCCGGCGAGTACTTCACGGCGTTGGAGAGCAAGTTCGCGATCACTTGCTCGAAACCGTGAAGATCGACGTTGACCTTGGGGAACCGCTTCGCAAAGTCTACTTCTATCGAGTGTCTTTCGTTGGACGCCGCGTAGGCGTCCGCGAATCGCCGAACCACAGCCTCGAGATCGGTCGGCTGACGGGACACGTCGACGGTGCCGTGCTCGAAGCGCGAAGCCAGAAGAAGTTGCTCCACGAGCTCGAGCATTCTTCGGACTTGCGTCTCTATCGCCTTGATCGCCGTCTGCCGCTTCTCGAGATCGAGCACGAGATCGTCGCGGCGCAACATGGCGCCGTAGCCGGCAATGAGCGTCAGCGGGCTGCGCAGTTCGTGCGAGACCATTGAGACGAGGTCCGACTTGAGCCGTTCCCCTTCCAGTTCCTGGCGAAGATCGCGAACGATGCCCTGCACGGCAGCCACGCCATCAAACACGTCCAGGCCGGCATAGCCTACCTGAACGGGCACTTTCTCGCCTGATCGGCCGTTGACCGCGCCGCCTACGATGAGCGTCTTGTCGGGAGAGGCAACGACATCGGCGATGGCTTCCATCATCGCCGGGGCGCTGTCGGGATCGAACATTCGGTCAACCGAGCTGTTGAGGAGAGACTCGAGCGATTTGCCTGTGATCTCGGCCATCTTGCCGCTGGCGAAGATTATTCGTCCATCCGAGTCGCACAGAAACACGCCATCGCTGGCGCGTTCCACCAACGAGCGGTACTTCAGCTCCGACTCCTCAATCTCTTCGAAGAGTCGCAGTCTCTCGACCGCCCGACCGAGCTGGCTGGCGATTTCTTCCATGACAAACAGTTCACGCGAGGTGAACTTGCGAGAGAGGTCGTTCCGGGCCATCATGATCATGCCGATGATCGCCCGATGGCACGGGACCGGAACGATCATCCAGGCCCTACCGCTGAGATATCGATCCAGTCCATCCGCGGGCCGATCCGCGGCAGGGTGATCCGCCTCGGCGAGGACGAGAGAGCGCGCTTCCCCGGTCTTGAGGACCGGCTCCAGCACCGACTGCTTCGTCTCGATCTGATTGGCGACCAGTCGATCGAACACAGCTCTGTCCTCGTCGTCGTCGCAGTGAACGACCTGCAGCTGGAAACGATCGTTGGCGACGGACCCGAGCATACACAGATCGGCCTCGAAGGAGTCCGCGCAGTGCTTGACGATCGAGGAGAATAGGATCCCCTCGTCCACGCTGGAGGCAAAGAGCTGTCCCGTCTCATGCAGCAGCAGCAGCTCGACGCCCCGCCTGCCTGCTTCCTCATACAGCATGGCGTTGTCCACGGCAACGCCGATCTCGGCGCCCGCCGAGGTCACGAGATCCCGGTCCTCCTCGGCGAAGCTCCTAGGCTGCGGGTCGGTGAGACAGATCACGCCCACGGCGCGGTTCTTCGACATCAGCGGCACGGCGACGAACGATCCGCTGCCGACGGGGCGCGCGCAGCTGCGCGTCAGCGAGCGGTCCTTCGTAACATCATCGCAGAATATCGCCGTGCGATCTCTGGCCACCCCATTGACGATCCGCCGTTCGTCAGCCTCGGGCAGGGTTTCGCCGATCCCCTCTTCGACTGCGCCGGATCGGGCAACGACCTCCAAGTCGTGACCGGCTTCGTCGAACGCATAGGCGGCCCCACCACGCATTTCGACGAGTGCCGCGACGAGGCTGACCGTTGATGCGAGAATCTCGGCGACATCCAGCGACTGACTCGCGCCAGCCGCGATGCGATGAAGTCCCGCCAATTCCCGCGTCTTGGCCTCCAGAGCGAGTGTCATGGCCGCCATGGCGCTGATATCGGTGAAAACGTTCACGCATCCCTTGCAGCGCCCTCCGGCGTCGTACCGGGGCGAGCAGCTGAACATCACCTGCGTCTCCTCACCGTCCCGGCGTCTCAGCCGCCGCTGGCTGGGCGATGCGGGACACTCGTCCGGATTGGCCATTTCCCTCTGAACGCGGCTGCGCTCCTCGGTGTGGAATAGGTCCGCGACATCCGTGCCGACCAACTCATCGACGCTGCGTCCGGACATCTCGGCAAGCTTCCGGTTGGCAAGCGCTATAACGCCGTCGCGATCGCACACCGCGAGCCCGTCGCCCATGGCATCGAGTATTGTGGCGTTCTGGTCTCGCTCTTCCCGCAGGCGCGTGACGGCCCGCCGCCGCAACGTCGAAGAGAGCAACAGCGCCATCAAGATCAGCAGTGCGTCCGTCGCGTAGGTGATCGTCACGCGGAGAATGCCGTCCGGGATAACAAGCTGCACGGTCCAGAAGGCGAGCGCCGCCAGCGTCATGGCCACCGCGCCACGCAGCGACGGGAAGATCGGGCGCGCATCCGACTCCGGGCTCGTCTCGCGCTCGCGATTGCGCATGACGATGAGCGCGTAGCTCGCCACCAGCAGGATAAGGGGAATCGTGCCGAACAGAGGGCTCGGGCCTCCGTAGTGCACCCCTCCCGCTTCGGCCAGGCTGGGCACGAGGAACGCGGGAGCCACGACGCCCGCCAGCGCCAGGACGATCGGCACGGACGTACCTATCGCGACGGCGAACATCGCGATTCTCGGACCGAGCAGGGAGCTTCCCCGACGGGAGCGAAAGACACTCCTGGTGATCAGCTCGAAGAACGCAACCACGACGATTCGCAAGTACAGCGACGCCATGAGGAGCCACCAGCGCGCCGCGGCCGTCGAACCGGCGTAGTAGGAGACAAGTTCCAGTGAGGGATAGACGGCGAAGAGGACCAAGAAGGCAGAGAGCACGCGGCCGGCGCTTCCGGGCTCTTCCGTGAGACGCATCTGCACCGCCACCCACAGAAGAACGACGACGGCGACCGCGGAGGGTAGAATGAATAGGCTGATACTTACACTCGCCATGCCCAACCTGCGCTCATGTCCTGTCGTGCATTATAGGCTATTCACGTTCCGACCGAAGTATCGGCCTCCGCGCCTCGGTCGAGGAGCCTGCCGGGCGAAACCGCAGCCACAAGGAGCGAGCCCGTTCGCATCGAACTGTTGCGCCATGGGGCGACTGGGAGAACTGACGATTCGAAGCATTCCGGAGGAGCTTGAGAAGGTCACGAGTTTCATCGGTACGTGCGGCGCCCGCGTGGGTCTGCGCAACCGGGAGATTCTCGACTCCCAAATCAGCGCCGATGAGGCTTGCTCCAACGCTATCGCCTATGCGTACCCGGGCACGACCGGCCAGATCAGAGTAGTCTGTGAAACGACGGCCGGGTGGTTCTCGATCACCGTCACCGACGACGGCGTTCCGTTCGACCCCCTTGCGGCGCCCGAGCCGGACCTCGACGCCAGCCTCGACAGCACGTCGCTCGGAGGTCTGGGGATTCACCTCATCCGGACTCTGATGGACGAGGTGACCTACGAGCGGCGTGGTACCCAGAACGTTCTGACCATGCGAAAGAAGGTCTAGCCGATGCGGTCTCGGACCGCCTGCTTCGTCTTCATCGCCGCTCTGCTTCTCAGCACGGCATGCCGGCCCCAGGTCCGCCAAGGAGCGCCGCTGATTCTTTCCGCCGCTCACGCCGCGCCGCTCGACTACCACTACCACGCCGGGCTGGAGCACTTCGCACGTCTCCTGGGATCGAAAACGGATGGGCGCGTGGAGCTCTCCATCCGCGCCGAAGGCGAAGAGGGCACGGAGGACGAGCTCGTGACGAAAGTGCGTGACGGCAAGCTCTCCATAGCTGTTGTCTCCTCGTCGGCGATGGCGAAGATCGATCCCGCGCTGCTCGTGCTCGATCTGCCCTACTTGCTCAGAACGCGCCGTGAGGCCTACCGGGTCCTGGACGGCCGCTTCGGCCGGAGACTGTCGGCGAGACTGCCCGCCCGCGGAATCCGCAATCTGTCATGGTGGGAGAATGGATTCGTCGACTTCACCAGCAGCACACGCACCATCAGGACACCGGAGAATCTGCGCGGACTGCGCATCGCCGCGCCCGACAGCGAAGTCACCCGGATGACGCTGGAGCGCCTCGGCGCCGGCCCGATCATGCTCTCACCCCCGAAGCCGGCTCAAGCCATCGCGGCGGGGAATGCCGACGGGCAGGCCGCTCCGTCGGCTCTGGCCGCCGAGGAGAAGATAGCCGGCCAGAAGTACGCGGCTCTAACTGGTCACGCCTATTCGCCGGCCATGCTGATCATCGGCTCGGTCACATACGCCAATCTGCGCCCCTCCGTCCGAAGCGCCGTCGATTGGGCCGCCTCGCAGACCCGGGACTACGAGCGGTTGCTCGCCGCCGACGCTCAGAAGGCCGCCTCGGGCAAACTGAGATCGGCCGGCGTTCGAGTCACGGCCCCGAACCGCAGACTCTTCGTAACGGCGACGGCGCCGGTGTACAAACAGGCGCGAGACGCTCTTGGCGCAAGGCTCTCGGACGGCGCCGGAATGGTCAACATGGCCATCGAGGCCCGCAGTGAGACGAACTGACTTCGGCCTCCCCCACCTTGCCTGCAAGGCCGCGCGATTCTCGCGGGCACCTGGGCCGCGACAGATGGAACGGGCGGCCTCGCCGTGTGCTAGAATAGCCTGGCTTTGAGGACCCGCGATCTGGAGT
>DYIV01000027.1:4760-25284 GCA_020723435.1 Slackia heliotrinireducens
GAAGGACACCGCTCTCGTGCCCATCGCGCGCAAGGTCGCCGCCGGCGAGCGCCTCACTCAGGCCGACGGTGAGACGCTGTATGCGTCGCACGACCTGCTGGCGATCGGCCGGATGGCCGACCAGATCAAGCGGCGCAAGAACGGCGATGACGTCTACTTCATCGTCAATCGCCACATCAATCACACCAACGTCTGCAACAACCGCTGCAAGTTCTGCGCCTTCTCCCGCGACGCAGAGGAGCAGGACGCCTACACGATGACGCTCCAACAGGTCTTCGAGGCGGCGAGAAGCTCCGAGTCTCTGGGCATCACCGAGCTGCACATCGTCGGCGGCCTCCATCCCGATCTGCCCTGGCAGTACTACCTCGACATGATGCGCGGCCTGAAGAAGATCATGCCCGATGTCCACATCCAGGCTTTCACGGCCGTGGAGATCGACCATTTCTCCAACATCAGCGGCCTTTCGATCGAAGAGGTGCTGCGCCAACTGAAGGAAGCCGGTCTCGGCTCGCTGCCCGGCGGCGGCGCCGAGATCTTCAGCGAGCGAACCCGGGCCAAGGCTTGGGAGAAGAAGATTCCAGGGCGCCAGTGGCTGGACATCATGCGCACCGCCCACGGCGTGGGACTGCGCTCAAACGCCACGATGCTCTATGGACACATCGAGACCGTCGCCGAGCGGATCGACCATCTCGTCCGACTCAGAGACCTGCAGGACGAGACGGGCGGCTTCGCCGCCTTCATTCCGCTCGCCTTCCATCCGCTGAACACGGAGATGAGCAGCCTGGCGCCGACGACCGGCTACGACGATCTGAAGACACTGGCCATATCGCGCCTGATGCTCGACAACTTCGACCACATCAAGGCGTTCTGGATCATGATCGGGCCGAAGATCGCGCAGGTTTCCCTCTCCTTCGGCGTCGACGACATCGACGGCACGGTCGTCGAGGAGAAGATCACGCACTTCGCCGGGGCCGAAACGCCGGAGTACATACGCAAGGAGGACTTGATCGGCCTCGTTCGCGAGACGGGCAACGTGCCGGTCGAGCGCGACACACTGTATAGCGTGGTGCGCCGGTATGAGTAGGACCCGGCCCAGGCTCGGACACATCCAGTTCCTCAATCTCCTGCCGCTATACTACGGCCTGGTCAAGAAGGACGTGCTGCTCGACGTGGAGCTGGTCCGAGCGGCGCCGCGAGACCTCACCGCCGCGCTACTCGCCGACGAGCTGGACATCGCGCCGATTCCCTCGATCGAATACTGCCGCAACTGGCGAGACCTGCTGTTGCTCGACGATCTGTCGGTCAGCTCGGACGGAGAGGTGCAGTCGATCCTCTTGTTGTCGAAGGAGCCGGCCGAGGAACTTGGCAGCAAGACGGTCGCCCTCACGAATACGTCGCGCACCTCCCAGGCGCTGCTGCAGATCGTCCTGGCCGAGAAGTACGGGGTGAAGCCCGAGTATTTCGAGGCGCCGCCCGACCTGCCCCAGATGATGCGTATCGCCGACGCGGCGCTTCTCATCGGCGACGATGCCTTGCGCGCGCTCTACGCACCGGGACCCTTGCTCCGCTACGACCTCGGCAGCGAGTGGAAGGACCTCACCGGCTGCAAGATGGTCTACGCCGTCTGGGCTGTACGCCGCGGGTTCGCCGAGAGAGAGCCGGAGAAGCTGGCGGCGCTGCACTGGGCCCTCATTCATTCGATGCGATACACGCACGATCATCTCGACGCGATAGCGCAGTACGCCGCCCGGTGGGAAGCCTTCCCCGTCTCCTTCCTCCACGACTACTTCGCGACGCTCCGGTTCGACTTCGGCCCGGACTACCGCGAAGGCCTGTCGCTCTTCTTTGAGAAGGCGCGGGCGATGGGCTTTGTCGACGAGGTTGCGCCGCTCGAGTTCGTTCAGAGTCTGCCGGCGAACGGCGCGGCCGAGCCGGCACGAGAGACAGCCTCCTAGGAAGCGGCGACCGGCATGCGCACCAACTCCTCACACAGCGAGATCCTCGATCGCGCGGTTGCCGGCCGGCGCATCGGCGAGAGCAATGCCGTCAGTCTCTTCGACGCGGACCTGCTCGACCTCGGGCAGGCAGCCGACGCCGTTAGGAGACAGTTGCACCCGGACCCGCTCGTCACGTTCATCGTCGATCGCAACATCAACTACACCAACATCTGCTCGAGCGGCTGCGCCTTCTGCGCCTTCTACCGCAGCGAGGAAGACCCGGAGGCGTATCTTCTCTCGAAGGAGGACATCTTCACCAAGACGCAGGAGACGCTCGACCTCGACGGCACCGCCGTCATGCTGCAGGGCGGTCTCCATCCCGGCCTGGCGATCGACTACTATGAAGACCTTCTGCGCTCGATCAAGGAGCGATTCCCACGGATCACGATTCACTCCTTCGGCCCGCCGGAGATCGTTCACATCGCAAAGGTGAGCGGCTTGTCGATTGAGCAGACCCTGCGTCGCATGAAAGATGCAGGCCTGGATTCCCTGCCCGGGGGAGGAGCGGAGATCCTCGTCGACAGCGTGCGACACAAGATCAGCCCCAAGAAGATCTCCAGCGATCCCTGGATGGAAGTGATGCGCGTTGCCCACTGCCTAGGCATGCGCACGACGGCAACGATGATGTTCGGCTCAATCGAGAGCCACGCCGATCGCGTCGAACACCTGCGCCGAATCAGAGAGCTGCAGGATGAGACGGGCGGCTTTCGCGCCTTCATCCCCTGGACGTACCAGCCCGGCCACACCGAGCTCGGCGGCGAGACGGCCAGCGGTCTCGACTACGTCAAGACGCTCGCGATTTCACGTCTCTACCTGGACAATGTCGAAAACGTCCAGGCCTCGTGGGTAACGCAGGGACCGAAGATCGGTCAGGTCGCCCTGGCCTTTGGCGCCAACGACCTGGGCAGCACGATGATCGAAGAGAACGTCGTGCGGGCGGCCGGCGTGTCACACAGCGTGCCGACCGAAGGAATGGTGCGCATGATCGCCGACGCCGGCTATGGCGCCGCCCAGCGCACAACCCAGTACGAGATCATCCGAAGGTTCTAGCGAACCCCTGTTCGCCCTACGGTTTTAGTCCTGTTTCTGGTATAGTCTGCCTGCGGGAATTCGACGGCGATTGGCGTGGCGGGAGGTGCGACATGGCCCGGAAGGTACCCGAGGCGCAGTTTGCCCTCATCGGTGGATCCGGCACCAACTCCATCTCCTTTCCAGAGGACGTCGGCGACTCTCGAGTCGAGGTGGTCGAGTCGGATCTGATATTCGAGACGCCCTTCGGCGAAAGCCCTCCGATGAAGCTGATCCAGCTCGATGCCGCCGACGGCAAGCGCCGCGCGCTCACGTGCCTCATGCACGGCTGGCGGCGCGGGATCAAGCGCGCCAACGCGTCCCTCCAGATCTATTGGGTGTTTCACCAGGCAGGCGTCAGGAAGATCCTCGCTGATGGGGGTGTCGGTTCCTTCGACATCGAGCTCGAGCCGCGCACCATCGTGCTGCCGACGGACTACATCGACATGACGATTCGCAAGGACATCTACGTCCTGGGCACGCATCTGCTGGTCATGCGCAACCCCGTCTGCCGCTCGCTCCACCCGGCACTCCTGACGTCGACGTCGCGGCAGTTCGAGCGCGTCGTTGGAGGCGGAACCTACCTCTGCACGGAAGGACCCCAGTTCGAATCGGCGGCCGAGATTCGCGCCTTCTCTCACTTCGGAGCGCAGGTAGTGGGCCAGTCAATGTGTCCCGAGGTGATCCTCGCCAGGGACATCGGAGCCTGCTACGCACGCCTGGACATCGTGGTCAACTATGCGGAAGGCGTCGTGGAGGCGTGGAGTCACGAGGAACTGAGCAACATCTTCGTCGATGAGAGTCCTCGGATCGGCCAGGCGCTGCTGGAGACGTTCGCGACCGCGCCTCTGGACGAGTACTGCGAGTGCCGCGACCTTCGCAAACCCACGCTCCTGCGCGAAGGTTCGACTAGTCGCCTTCAGCCAGCCTGACATCGCCGACAGGGCGATTGGCGCTGTCGACGCTAACCGTCTTCGGCTCCCACGAATCGACCTGCTCCTCGGGAACCTGCGCGTACGACATGATTATGACCGTGTCGTACTTGTGAATACGTCGCGCGGCCGCCCCGTTCGCGCAGATGCAGCCGGAGTGCGCTTCGCCGGGGATAACGTATGTCTCGAGACGCTCTCCACTCGATACGTTGGCAACGTGAACGAGTTCGTGCGGCGCGATGTCGGCCAACTCCATCAGATGCCTGTCGACGGTCAGGCTACCCTCATACTCAAGGTTCGCGTCGGTAACGCTCGCTCGGTGTATCTTGCTCTTCAGCAGAGTGCGCTGCACCTGGTTCCTCCGTCCGTCGAACGCCCGATCCCGGAGCCCTTCCGTCCTTCGACCGCCCGATCCCGGAGCTCCTCCGTCCTTCGACCGCGCAGACCGTGGCCTTCCGCCATCCCACGCCCACCGCCGAGGGCTGCGCTCCCGCAGCCTGACCATGGCCCCGGGACCCCAGCATTCTATGACCTCTTACCCAAGAAGTCCAGCTCAACAGCTCACCAGCTTCGCACGCCACTGCTCCCCTGCTATAGTCGATTCGAGTCCGCCCGATGCCTACCGTGAGGTGAAATGGTGACGGCCCTTGCCCGAATCTTCGTCGCGACATTCCTCATCTCGTTCTCCGGCGCCATGATGCCCGGCCCTCTGTTGACCGTGGTCAGCGAGACGGTACGGCGCGGTCGCGGCCACGCCATGCTCCTCATCGCCGGCCACGCGCTCATCGAACTCGTCCCCATCGCCGCCTTCGTCTTCGGCATCACAACAGTGCTGGCCAAACCTGCGGTCATCAATACCATCGGCCTCTTGGGCGGGGCTTTCCTGGTGTGGATGAGCTACTCCATCCTGCGCGGGGTCCTGCGGCACGAGATATCGCTCGACCTTCACGACCACGGCGGACCTCTCCGCTATGGCGCCGTGGCTCAGGGCGTCGTCGTCAGCCTCTCCAACCCATACTTCACCCTGTGGTGGATGACGATCGGCGCGAAGCTCATCGCGGACGCGCTGGCCGCCGGAGCGGTGGGCCTGATCGTCTTCTATGTCGCTCACGAGCTGTCGGATATCGTGTGGTATGCGGCCGTGACTTCGGCGGTCGCGGGAGGGCGGCGCTTCATCAGCAACAAGGTCTACCGCGGCATCCTGGCCGTATGCGGCGCCTTTCTGTTCGTGCTCGCGATCAGCTATCTGGTGACGTCAACCGCGTTCTTCGCCGGCATCTCGGGATAGTCCGCCGGCCGCGGGCGGGAAGATCGCGGGCGGGCTCGGCCGCATGTCGCGGGCCCTCACGTGCCCTGCATCTCTGCCAACTCACCGACGGTGACGATGCGATAACCACGCGCTTGGATCTTCCTGATTAGCCTGGGCAATGCCTTCGGTACCCACGCCCGCGTCGGGCTCGAGTCATGTGCCAGGACGATCAGCCCGGGTCGCAGGTTCCGAGCGACGATATCGGCGTCCTGCGCCAGAGTGAACCCCTTGACCCGCTCGAATCCGATCGACCACATAACGACTTGATACCCAAGGCGGTCGGCCAGCTTCAGGGCATCCAGATGTAGGTGCCCGCGCGGAGGCCTCAGATAGCGCGGCCGCGCGCCGGTGATCTTCTCTATGACACCGCCGGTGTGAGCAACCTCTCGCCTCATCATCTCGATGCTGTTGAATTGGAAATCGCGGTGATTGAAGGTGTGGTTGGCGATCTCGTGACCGCCCGCGATCTCGGCTCGGATGAGCTCCGGATACCTCGCCGCGTTTCGCCCCTCGACAAAGAACGTCGCCCGCGCGCCGTGCCGATGGAGGATCGCCAGGATCTTGCGCGTTATCCGCGGATCGGGCCCGTCGTCGAAGGTGAGCGCGACGGCCTTCTGACGTGTGTCGACACTCCATAGCACGCGTGGCTGGCTGCCGAGCCTCGCGCCCGCTTCGGACCGCCGCGCGCCGCGCGCCGTCTCCGTGCCCCGGTAGTTCAGCGTCGCAAGGCCGATGCCCGCCGAACAACCCACGGCAGCCGCGACCCCGATGACGAGCCAGCTCACCGGCGTGAACGGTCCCTCTCTCGGGCTGTTTGGCTTGACGCTCTCCGGCAAGGGGTTCTCCTCGAGCTAGTGGGTCCTTCCGGTACCGTCTCGAGTCGGCCCATAGATCTCCGCCATGCCTACCTCGTGGACGGCCACCATTCTCTCTCCGATGGTCGGCAAGATAGCTTCCAGCTCCTGGACGTGCAGCGCCGCCGCTTCCAGATCGCGAGCTTCCACCGCTCCCTCCAGGTCCGCGAGCGCTCCGTCGGCCTGGCGGCTGACGGCAAGCATATCGTCGGTTGCCGCCTTCAGTGCCCCGGACACCTTCGCCTCGGCAACGTCCTCACAGGCGGCCAGCAGTTCGGCAAACTGCTCGTGAACACGGCGCACCTGATCCGATCCCAAGGTCCAGTCGAAGCCCGCCTCGCTCGGACCGGAGAACGTCTCCACGACGCCAATGGCGTCGGCAGCCGCAAGCCCGAGCATCAGGCTCGCCACAAAGAGGCGTTCACCTTCGTCGTATAGCTCGGGGTGTTTGTGGATGAGTTGCCAGCGCAATTGAATCGGCTGGGTCCACGACTCGCCGCTCTCCCGCGCCCCGCCGTGGTGCCAGTAGTTGAAGAGAGGCTTCGGCACGAGCCTGGCTCGCCAGCCCCGCTTCGTAATCCCCAGCCACAGGTCCAGGTCCTCGGCGAATTGGCCCGGATCGAGCCCGCCCGTCTCATCGAACGCCTGGCGGCGCACGAGCGAGCAGGCGTCCAGCTGGGGATTGCGCCGCACCCAGTGCGCAAAGTCGAACTCCGGGTACTCTTGGACGGCGTCCTCAAAGACCCGTTCCGGAGGATCGTCGGCGTCGCAACGATGTCTGGTGTAGGTATATACAATCCCGCAGCGGGGATCTGTGTCCATCACCGCGACGGTCTCGGCGAGCATCTCCGGCTCGATGGTGTCGTCGGAGTCCATCAGAAGCACGTACTCCCCCGACGAGCCCGCCACCCCGCTGTTTCGGGCGCGTGGCGCGCCCATCTGTTCCTGGTCGATCAGGGTGATCTTCGCCTCGGGGTGCTCCGCGATGAGTTGCGTGGCGACCTCATGAGTGTCGTCGGTCGATCCGTCGTTGACGATGACGATCTCGAAGCCGTCATGGGTCTGCGCGAGCGCGCTGTCCACGGCACGTCGCAGGTACCGCGCGTGATTGTGGCATGGAACAACGATGCTTACCAGAGTGCCCATCGCAAGTGAGAATTCGCCTGAGGCTTCTGCCGTTCCTGGTACGTCAGAAAGCAAGCGGTGTCATGGGGCGGAACGCGGCGGGTCGCCGAAGAAGAACGGCTAGCCGATGGGCCTGAAAGTGTGCTGCATGTCGCGGACCTTGCGGCTCATCTCGTCGATCTCCAGGGCCACTTTGGTCCGGATGTCCTCGTCGACGTCGGCGGCCTCATGAACGTAGAGGCGCGCGTCCATCAGCCGGAGACCGGCACCCTTCTTGTTGCCCTGCTTGATCAGCACGTCGACGTAGCCCAGAAGCATGGCGACATCCGTCTTGAACTGAAGCGTGGATCGTGGTGTTGATGAGTTGATCGTCTCAGGCATGGTTCCCCCGCTGGTTTCGGACCTCGTATCGGCGCTTAGCGTCGATTACCCACCGCAAGTCTATACAATCACACCGTTCGTGGCAAGGCACGTGTGTCGGTACACCGCATCCCGCACGGTCAGGTCCGCATCCTGCCCGTGCGTCCGCGGGCGCCGGCTTCGATCATGCCCCCTGCACGCTGTATTGGTAGACACCGGCCGGTCCCTGAGCCCATCCCCCCCGAGCGCGGAGCCCGGCTCATTCGGGAACGTCGCGCGGGAAGGAGTGTCGCGGGAAGGAGCTGCCCCAACCGGTCAAGAATGATACGATATGCCCAGACTCTGATTTGACAGGCCGTCTAGCTTTGGGGGGGTACAGATGCCCGGCTTCTTTGGTGATGAGTCCAGCGCCACAGTCGGATCGATCATGATCACCGACGTCGTTACCGTGCAGCCGGCGGCAACTGTCGCGGACGTCTTTCAGATAATGAACGACACCGGTGTGCGCTGCGTCATCGTCGCCGAGGACTCGGGCAAAGTCGCGGGGATCGTCACCGACAGCGATGTCGTGTTCCGCGCGGCCGGTCGCGGAGCGCTGTCGACCATCTCAATCGCCGACATTATGACGCCGGAGCCCTACTGCGTCGATCCGTCGCTCAACACCAACGACGCCATCCGGCTAATGGGCGAACATGGCTTCCGCCGGCTTCCGGTTGTGGAGAACAGCAAGCTCGTCGGCCTGGTCTCGATCGGGGACATCATCAGGGCCTTTATGCAGCGCCTGGACAAATAGCATCCAGCGCGGACTTGGCCGCCTTCTGCCCGGCGTTGACGCAGTCGGGAACCCCGACACCCCGGTAGGCGCCTCCGGTGATGAAGAGCCCCAGGTGCTCCGCCTGCCGCCTCTCGATCGTCTCTACCCTATCCAAGTGGCCCACGGTGTACTGAGGCATCCCCTTCGGCCACCGGAAGATCCTCGTGAGCACCGGCTTCGCGCCGACGCCCATGATGTCTTTGAGCTCGGACTTGACCATCTTGACCATCTTCTCGTCCGGCAACTCGGCGAGCTTCTCGTTGTGCGCTCCCCCTACGAATGCGCGGATCATCGCATACCCTTCCGGAACGCGATGTGACCACTTCGTCGAACTCCACGTTGATGCCATGATCTTGCGGTCTTCAACCGACGGCACGATGAAGCCGAAGCCGTCCAGATCGTTGCCGATCTCGTCCTTCTTGTAGGCGAGCGACACGGTCGCCGAGGAGACATGAGGGATGGCCGCAAGCGCCTCCGCTATCTCATCATCCACCTTCTTAAGAAGTCTTGCCGCGGCGTGAGCTTCCGCGCAGACGATCACCGCGGCCGCCTCGATATCGTCTCGGCCGGCCACTTTGACCGTATATCCGCCGGCATGCTCTTTGATGTCCGTGACCTCGACACCCGTGAGGATCCTTTCCGGATCCAGCCTCGCGGCGCAGGTCTCCGGCAGCTCACCCATCCCCTGAACGAAGCTCATGAAGAACGTTCGCTTGGGCTTGGTCGGGTCCGGCGGCGGAGGCGGCGGCATCTTCTTGCGCGCTTTGACCATGTGACGAATGAGACTGCCGCTCTTCTGTTCCATCTCCAGAAAACGCGGGAAGGTCGCTTGGAGGCTCATCTGCTCGGGATCGGACGCGTGGATGCCCCCGATAAGCGGCTCGGCCAGCTTGTCGAGCGCCTCCCGCCCCAGACGCCGGCGTACGAAATCGGCAAGGGTCTCGTCATCCTCGTTCGGCTTGCGTGGGAGGATGAGGTCGGCCGCCATGCGCAGCTTGCCGCCCCATGAGAAGAGGGCGGTGGTGGCAAAGGGCACGAACTTGGTCGGCACCAGCCCCATGACCCCATCTGGCAGCAGATGCAGCGCGCCGCCTGAGAGGATGAATGTCTTCTTGTGCTCGTCGTTGGTCGGCAGCATGTCGCCGTCGATGCCCAGCTCTTTCGCCAGCTGTCCGGCCCAGGGCTTATCCGGTAAGAAGCAGTCCGGACCGCCGTCGACCACGAACCCGCCCGTTCTTTCGGTGACGATCTTGCCGCCTACGCGGTTGTCCTTTTCGATCAGGACCCAGTCGATAGGCTCCCCGTCGCAGTGTGCTTTGTGCAGCTCGTGCGCGGCCGCCAGTCCGGTGATGCCCGCGCCAATGACAACTACCTTCTTCACGATGCTCCCCCGTCTTCGGTCGCCGCGCTACTGGTTGCGGAGGCGCTCCCGCACAACGTGCGCGAGGGCGTCGATGAACGTCGGCGACGTATTGAGCGATTCAGCTCGAGCGAAGGACAGACCGGCCGCCTCCGCCTCCTGCTTCATCACAATGTCGATATCATACAATGTCTCGACGTGGTCGGACACGAATCCGATCGGAACGATGAGGACACGTCGCTTTCGGCTGGCGGCCAGCTCGGACATGACCTCGGTGACGGTCGGGCCCAGCCACTCGCCCTCCCCTCGTCCCTTGCTCTGATAGGCCACGTGCCAAGAGACGTCGCCAAGACGATCGAGAACCCCGGCGACTGTCTCGTTGAGTTGCTCCACGTAGGGATCGCCCTCTTCGATGTAGGAGACGGGCAGGCTGTGAGCGCTGAAGATGATTTCCGTGTCTTCAAGCTGCCCAGCGGCGTCGACGTCGCCGGCAACGCCGACCGGACCGCCTTCGGGACCGGCCGATCCTCGCCCGAGGGCCGCACGGATCTTCTCGGTTACCGCGTCCAAATAGAGCGGCTCCATATGCCAGTCCTCGACGAAGAGGAAGGTGGGCGCGTTCGGCGTCTTTGCCGTCGCGCGCCGCACGGTTTCGATGTAGGCGGCGCTGCTCACGCGCGAGGAGTGGGGCGACATCGACAGTGCAACGGCGCGCTCGATGCCGTGCGCGGCCATCTCGTCGACGGTCTCGGGGATGAGTGGATGAGAGTACTGCAGTCCCACGTACACCTTGAAGTCGTCGCTGCCTAGATCGCTCTCGAGAGCCTGAGCCTGACGGCGGGTTATCTCGGGAAGCGGCGAGCCTCCGCCGATCGTCCGGTAGCGCGCCGCGACGTGCTCGACCAGCTCGGGACCGGGCGCCCGCCCCATGAGCCTCTCCATGAACAGAGCAATGTCATCGCCGGCCTCCGGCCCTCCGAAGGCAAGAAGCAGCACGCCTGTCTTGCGGTACACCACTCGTCGGCTCCCCTAGCGAGCGCTCAGTTCGTGCACGGCCTCCACGAGCGCTCTGACATGGTCGACCGGGGTCTCTGGCAGAATACCGTGTCCGAGGTTGAAGACATGGCCCGGCCGACCTCCGGCGCGGTCCAGTATCTCTTGTACCCTCCGTCGGATCTCATCGACGGGGGCGAAGAGCGCGACCGGATCGAAGTTGCCCTGGATCGCGTAGTCCTCGCCGATTCGCGTCCAGGCGTCGTCTAGATTGACGCGCCAGTCGACACTGATGACGTCGCCGCCGGCCTGCTCGATCAGGTGCAGCAACGTGGAACCGCCATTGGCGAAGTGGATGACGGGCACGCCGTCGGCATCGAGCCCGGCGATCACCTTCTTCGTGTGCGGCAAGACGTAGGTCTCGTAGTCTCCGGGGCCCAGGCAGCCGACCCAAGAGTCGAAGAGCTGCACCGCCTGCGCGCCCGCTCTGATCTGAGCGTTGAGATACACCGTGACTACCTGCCCGATCTTATCCATGAGCAGGTGGAAGGTCTCGGGGTCGTTATAGGCCAGGCTCTTGACGTACTGATAGTTGCGAGAACCGCCGCCCTCGACGATGTAGCTGGCGAGCGTGAACGGAGCCCCGGAGAAGCCGATGACCGGAAGCCTCCCCTCCAATTCCTTGCGGACCAGGCGGATGGCCTCCATGACGTATCCGACATCCGTGTCGGGATCGATGATCTTGATCTTCTCCACCGCCGCGCGGTCGCGCACCGGCTCGTGGATGACCGGTCCTTCATTCGCCGCGAATTCGAAGCCGATACCCATCCCTTCCAGGGGCAGGAGGATGTCGGCAAAGATGATCGCCGCGTCGACGCCGATCTTGTCGACCGGCTGAAGCGTAACCTCAGCGGCGAGCTCGGGCGTCTTGCACATCTGAAGGAACGGGGTCTTGGAGCGGATGGCCCTGTACTCGGCCATGTACCGGCCGGCCTGGCGCATCAGCCAAACGGGCGTGCAGTCGACGGGTTCGCGCCGGCACGCTTTGAGGAATCGGTAGTCGTTCATACAGCACTCCATTTCGGGAATCTGTCGCAGACGGCCCGCTGGGCTGCGGGATCCCGCGCCGACGCTCGGTTGAGCCATCGGCTGCTTCGCCGCCGCTCCCGAGGGCCGGCGAGCCATAGGCGCACGTTGGCGACAATTCTAACACAGGCAAACAACTGTTTACGGAGGCGAAACTTGCCGGAAACACATCGTTTGTACAATTGGCGGACTATCGACCCCGGCTGAAGGGAGATCCATGGCGCAACTGAATACCGGTGATACGGCTTTCTTGCTCATCTCGGCGGCGCTGGTCATGTTCATGACGCCGGGCTTGGCGCTCTTCTATGGCGGAATGGCTCGCCGCAAGAACGTGCTGGGGACTCTGATGCAGAGCTTCTTCATGCTCGGCCTTGTCACGGTCCTGTGGGTGCTGTTTGGCTACTCTCTCGCCTTTGGACCCGACAAGTGGCACCTGATCGGCGATTTGTCGATGGTGGGCCTGCGCGGCGTCGGCCAGCTGCCCAACAAGGACTACGCAGCGACCGTTCCCCAGCTGGCGTTCATGGCCTACCAGGGCATGTTCGCCATCATCACACCGGCGCTGATTACCGGTGCTTTCGCTGAGAGGATGAAGTTCAAGGCATTCGTTCTCTTCACCATCGCCTGGGTGACGCTGGTCTATGCGCCGATGGCGCACTGGGTATGGGGGGTCGGTGGCTGGATCCGCGAACTTGGAGCGCTTGACTTCGCTGGAGGCACGGTCGTGCATATCAGCTCTGCTGCCGCCGCGCTGGCCGCGGCGATAGCGGTTGGGAAACGTGCCGGCTGGCCGAAAGAGAACTTCTCGCCGCACAATCTGCCGATGACGGCGCTCGGCGCCGGCATTCTGTGGTTCGGCTGGTTCGGCTTCAATGCCGGAAGCGCTCTGTCGTCGGGAGGCCTCGCGGCAAGCGCCTTCGTCGCGACGCACATCTCAGCGGCCGCCGGGATGATCGGATGGGGCATCGCCGATGCGATCAAGCACGGCAAGCCGACCACGCTGGGCGCCGTCAGCGGGTGCGTGGCCGGTCTTGTGGCCGTCACGCCGGCCGCCGGCTTCGTCGGCCCGATGGCGGCCATCGTCATCGGCTTGGCCGCCGGTTTCGCCTGCTTCTGGGCGGTGAGCGTCAAGTTCAAGTTGGGCTATGACGACTCGCTGGACGTGGTGGGCGTGCACGGGGTGGGCGGCGCTCTCGGCGCGCTGGCCACGGGCATCTTTGCCAGCAAGGCGATCAACCCGGCAGGCGCCGATGGACTGCTTGCCGGAAACGCTTCGCTTCTGGGAATCCAAGCATTGTCGGTCGTGGCGACGATCGCGTTCTCATTCATCGCGACGTTCGCCATACTGAAGGTCGTTGATTTGGCGGTTGGATTGCGGGTCAGTGAAGATACCGAGCAGGTCGGACTCGACCTGAGCGAACACGATGAAGCGGCATACGAGCTGTAGAACGGGCAGGCATGAGGAGGCGGCGGCGAAACCGCAAAGGGAGTGGTCACGTTGAAGAAGATTGAGGCAATCATCAAACCGTTCAAACTCGAGGAAGTGAAGGATGCCGTCACGGCGGTTGGCGTCAAGGGCATCACGGCAAGCGAGATTCAGGGGTTTGGCCGCCAGAGCGGTCACACGGAGATCTATCGGGGCGCCGAGTACACCGTCGACTTCGTGCCCAAGGTGAAGCTGGAGATCGTCGTCGAGGATTCTATGGTCGACTCGGTCGTCGAGGCCATCGCCGGTTCGGCAAAGACGGGCAAGATCGGCGACGGCAAGATATTCGTCTCCGACGTTGGCGACGTAATACGGATCAGGACCGGCGAGCGGGGTGCGGACGCGATCTAGCCGCACTCTCGATCGGCTCGGTGTGACATGGAAGTCCATGCGAAGACAGACGTCCCCGGCGACGCCGCCGACGAAGGCCCAATCCCGGTACTGCGGCGTGAGCGCGCGGGACTCGCTCAGGAGGCATATAACCTGAGCGGGCTCGCCTACGCGCGACGCCATGCCGACCTGTTCGATTCGGCCTTGCGACGAGTCTGGGACGACGCTATTGCCGGCGCCGGTGAGTCGCTGGGTCCGGTTGCGCTCGTGGCGCTTGGCGGCTACGGCAGGCGTGAGCTGTGTCCGTTCTCAGACATAGACTTGATGGTCCTGCACGGCGGGCGCCGCACCGATGGCGTCTCGGCCGTCTCCGAAGCCGTCTTCTACCCCCTGTGGAACGAAGGCTTCGACGTGGGTCACGCCGCACGCTCTGTCAAGGACTGTTTGTCGCTGGCGGCATCCGAATTAGAGTCGCTGACGACACTTCTCGACGCGCGACTCCTGGCAGGCGACGCGGACCTGTTCGACGGCCTGCGAGCGGATCTCGAGCGCAAGATCGGCAAGAAGCGACGCGCTCTGCTGACCCAGTCACGTGCCGCGATCGCCGAGCGCCGAGAAGCCTATGGCGAAGGCGCCTACGTCCTGGAGCCGAACGTCAAGGAGGGCTTCGGCGGACTGCGTGACGTGCATCACGTGCAGTGGGCGACGAGGATGCTCGACGGTGACGGGTCATTCGACGACCTGGCGGATACGGGCTACCTGTCTAGACACAATCGCGACCGTCTGCTCGAAGCGTTCGACTGGCTCTTGAAGGTGCGCACGACCCTGCACTACCTGGCGGGCCGCAAGACCGATAGGGTCTTCGTCGAGTACCAGGAAGACCTCGCCGGGCGCCTTGGCTGCAAAGGCGTCGAGGGATTCAGTCCCGGCGATCACTTCATGCGCGACTATCACGAGCACTCCGCTACGATCAAGCACGTCGCGACGCTGTTCTGGTCGCGCGTGACGCCCCCACGGCGTCGGGTGGCGATACCCGGCAGGCGGCAACGGATATCCGAACGTGACACGCCGGCCGGCAAAGAAGCGAGCGGGACGGGCGACTCGCGGGAGGGCGCACGGGCCGCGCCTACGGGGGTCGCGAACGGCCTCGCTCTCTTCGCGGAGGCGGCGCGGCGGGGACGCATTCCCGACCCCGACGTCGTCGAGAGCATCCAGGAGACGCTTGGACCGTGTGAGGCGCCGATCACGTGGTCGCGAGAGAGTTGTGGTCACTTCCTGTCGATTCTGGAAAGCCGCGGCGCGAGTGTGGACGCTCTGGAGACCATGAACGAAATCGGCCTACTCTCTCGCCTCGTGCCCCACTGGGACGGCATACGCTATCGGCCCTCGGCGGGCGCGTATCACCATTTCACCGTCGATATGCACTGCTTCCGAGCCGTGGCCGAGCTGACTCGCCTCGCCGAGGGCGAGGATGACCGGTCCGATCTCACCCGCCGGCTGTGCGAAGAGGTGCGACAGCCCGACGCGCTGCGACTGGCCACGCTCTTGCACGACATCGGCAAAGGCGGCGAGAATCATGCCGCGCGTGGCGCGACCCTCGCCAAACAGATCTGCGACGCGACCGGTCTGGGCGACGGCGAGCTGGTGAGCTTTCTCGTCGCCAACCACTTGCTGCTATCGGTGACGGCTACCAGACGCGACATTGACGAGGTCCATCTCATCGAATCGATGGCCGACCGCGTCCAGACAGTCGAGAGACTGAAGATGCTCTACCTGCTGACGATCGCCGATTCGGTGGCGACCGGCCCCGCCGCATGGAATGAGTGGAAGGCGGCGCTCGTGCGGGAGCTCTTCTTCAACGTGCTACACGTCCTTGAGGAGCGCGAGGGTCTGCGCGAGAACCCGTCACCCGCCGCCACGCATGCGCGGGAGGAAGCTCGGGCCGCGCTTGCGAGCGAGCCTGCCGCCGACGTCGACGCGTTCCTCGCCGATCTCCCCGACTCATACCTCGCCGGCTTCAGCTCCGACGCCGTCCATCTGCATTTCCGGCTGGTCCACAATTTGGCCGCGGCCGAGATTCGCACGCTGGCGCGTCCGACGCGGGCGGGAGCAGTCGAGTTCGCTCTGGGAGCGACGGATCGCACCGGCCTTCTGGCCAAGGTCGCCGGCGTGCTCGCGCTCAACAGCCGCAATATCCTGGCCGCGCAGACCTACAGTCTCTCGAACGGAACCGCTCTGCAGATATTCCTGACGACGGGCTACTTCGACGACCGGCCCGAGGAGACGGATTGGGACGCTATCGCCGACGACCTGAAGCGCGCCCTCTTCGGAAGAATGGCAATCGACTATCGGCTCGCCCGCAAGCTCGCGGCGTACCAGCGAGGTGGGCGCTTTCATCGCGCGGCGGAGATTCTCGTCGACAACAGCGTGACGCCGTCGGCCACGGTGATCGAGGTCCACGCGGACGACCGGATCGGTCTGCTCTATACCATCGCGAAGGCGCTGCACGACCTTGAGCTGGACATACGCGTCGCCAAGGTATCCACCAGCGCCGATCGCGCCGTGGACGCTTTCTACGTCGTCGACGCCCATGGCGCCAAGGTTGAGGACGCGGCGCACATCGAGGAGATAAAGCGGGGCATCGAGCATCAGCTCGAGCGCACTTGAGTCCGGTATAATCTCCCTATGGACGGTCCGAGCGCGCTTCTCATCGAACCGTACTACGGCGGCTCCCACAAGGCGTTCATCGACGGGCTTGTCGAGCACGTGCCCGGTGACTACCGCCTTCTTACCCTGCCCGCCCGAAAGTGGAAGTGGCGCATGCGCGGCTCGGCTTTCCATTTCGCGTCGGAGCTGTCCAGCTCGGTGCCCGGGGTTGTCCCGGACGCGCGCTACGAGGACGGCGCCTCGCAGGCCGCCGCTGTGCCCGGTCTCATATTCTGTTCGTCTTTCTTGAGTCTGTCCGACTTCAAGTCACTCGCGCCCCAGCCCTATCAGGACCTCCCAACCATCGCCTACTTCCACGAGAACCAGTTCGTGTATCCGCAGCGTGCGCAGCAAGAACGAGATTATCACTTCGGTCTGACAAACCTGACGACCGCACTCGCCGCCGACGTGGCCTGCTTCAACTCGCAGTACAACCTCGACTCGTTCCTCGATGCGATTCCCGCGTTCCTCGCCAAGATGCCGGACTTTCGCCCGGCCGGAATCGGGGACCAGATCCGCGCCAAGGCGCGGGTCATCGCGCCGCCCATCGATACCTCCCCGATCGACCTGGCCCTCGCGCATCAGCCGGAACTCGATCCGTCGCGGCCACTGCACATCATCTGGAACCATCGCTGGGAGCATGACAAGAACCCTGAGGGCTTCTTCGACGCCATCTACGCGCTCGCCGACGCCGGGGAGAGATTCAGGGTTTCGGTCATTGGTGAGAGCTTCGAGGACGTGCCCGCCGTCTTCGCCAAGGCCCGCGAGCGACTCGCCGATCGCATCGAGCACTTCGGCTATCTGCTCCATCGGGACGACTACGCAAAGGCGCTTGTGGAGGCCGATGTTGTCGTCTCCACCGCTAACAACGAGTTCTTCGGCATGAGCGTGCTCGAGGCGTGCTACGCCGGCTGCTATCCCGTCCTGCCGAGACGACTCGCCTACCCAGACCTGTTCCCCGATGAGTTTCTCTACGACTCGCCGCGCGAGCTCGCCGACCAGTTCAGGACGCTGATCGCCGCGCCTCCTCCCCGCAACGCGGCACGCCGGATCGCGGAGCACTATTCGTGGCCGCGGATGGCGCCGGCCTATGCAGAACTGCTCGCGGAATTCACGGCTCGATAGGCCCAAGGATCCCAGCCGTTCGTTGGGCGCGAGCAAGGGGCGCCGACTCCGCTGATTGACCTCCGACGTCGGAGGGTATCTTCCATCACGCATGTTCATCGACCAGGAGATCGGCAGATGTGTTGTCGCATTCGCACGTTCGAATCCGAGGCTCGGTGCGGGCCGGCGATGTCCGGCGGCGATCTCCCGGCTTTCGACGCGCAGCTCTCGCGCGAGGAGGTGACACATGCCCATCCCCGAGGTGAGCGACGACGAGCTGCGAGAGATGGCGCCGGCTCAGTCCAAGCGATGCAAGTGCCCAGGGTGTCCAAGCTTCGTGGCAGGTGATCCGTCGCCGCTGTTCTGCTGGAATGGATCAGAGCGCGAGCAATCGGCCAGTTAGGCCGAGGAGAAAGCGATCCCTACCGGCAGATACTTTGACGACAGGGGTATACTGGACATAGACAGTGGATTCGGCTGCTGTCGAGGGCGAGAAAGAAAGCAGCACCAGGAGAACCTACAGGTTTGACTCGTGTGATCGCGCTACCGGCGCGGCGGCGAAGCTGCTTCGAGGGGCGTCCAAGACGGCAGCCGATTCTTGTGCGCGGAAACCACGCAGCACGCCGTCTTCGCTACTCGTCCCCGAAGCAGTAGAACTTGCCGTCCCGACAGCCCACGTAGATTCGTCCCTTCCAGCACACCGGTGTCGACTCGATCGCCGCGCCGCTTGGAACCGAGACCTGCCACAGCTCCGGCGGATTCTTCTTGGGATTTCGGATATCGTAGGCGTGTATCGTGCCGTTGGTGTCGGGCACCATCAAGACATCGTCGATGACCGATGCCGAACCCCACGCGTGCCACGAGAACGACTTCCTCCACACGACCCGGCCTGTCTTCGTGTCTATGCCGAGAAGCCCTCCGGGATGTGTCGGCTCGTAGAGCATGTCGCCATGGAGAGCCGGTGTCGCCCAGCAGCCACCCATGCCGTCGGTGTTGCCCTCCGGCGGCACCTTGACTCCCCACACGAGCGGGTCCTTCGGCTTGTACGGGTTCAGCTTCATGATCTGGCCGTTCTGCTTCGCCCGCGGCAGGTGGCGCTGCAACTCGCTCGCGACGTAGAGCATGCCTTGCTCGTCGATGACGATCGATGGGTCGGTGTCGTCGCCGGCCCACCAGCGAAAGACCACCTTCGGCTCGCGGCCGCGTGAAAGCCCGCGGATGTCGAGCCCCCACACCAGCCCGCCGCTGTTGGTGAAGTAGACGCGATTCTTGTAGATGGCCGGTGAATTCTCGATCGAGACCTCCTTGTCGCCGATGGCGTCGAAGAGCTCCTGGGTGAAGCCCGGAATGCTGAAGACGACCTCCGGATCGGCTGTGACTTTGCGTCGGTCGTCCCATCCCCGGTTGAGCTTGACGATAAAGAAGTGCGAATTCTCGCCGCCCTCGAAGAGGAAGCCGTTGACGATAAGCCCATTGCCGTCCCAGTCGTTGTTCCAGACCGGGTTCTCGACGGCGTCGGCCGAGAGCTTCCACAGCTCGGTGGGCTCCTCGCGATCGAGCGCGATGACACGATAGTAATTGTCGCGGGAGCCGGAGTAGAGGATTGGGTAGCCATCGGGATCGAGTGTGACCGTGCCCTTGATGATGTCGCCGGTGGCGAAATCGGGCCGCACCCGTTCGCCCGTCTTGGCGTCGAGGAAGTGGATCTTTCTGTCGTAGGCGCCGAAGATGACTTCCGTGCGCCCGCCCCGCTCGGCGACGACCGGCTGCCCTGTCCATCCCGTGCCCGACCAGCCCTTCGTCTCGCCGGCCACCGAGGATGGAGAGGTCATGATGTCGTCCTTGGGAAACGTCCACAGGATCGTGGGCTTCTTGGGGACCGGGCCTTCGCCGTAGTAGGTACGCGTGGCGTTGCCGCGGAACATGGTGATGCCGGGGAACTTGGTGTTGATGGGAGCCGGCGGCAGGCGACGGGTGATGTTCATGGTGGGCTTGGAGAGGGCCGGCTTGACGGCGGCGAGAGCCGCGAGCGTCGAGTCCGAGGGCGGCTCTTGAGACTGATCGGTGCTCCGATCGGAGTCGCCGGCCTGCGATTGAGCAGTCGTGGCCGGTGCTATCTTCGCCTCCGTAGCTTGCGTCGTCGATCCGCCAAGACGCGCGCGGAGGGACAAGGCACCCCAACAGCATGCCGTAACGACGCCCGCGAGCAGGCAGACGGCGACGGCAAGGCGTCTGTGGCCGCGACGCCGCGCGGCCTGGCGCTTCGCCTCTCGCAACCTGCGTCGATGCGCGATGTAGTCGTTCGACTGGTCTTCAATCTCGTCCACTGGGCACCTCTGCACGAGCGGCCGCCGTCTATCATAGGATTACGGGGACACCATACTCAATCCCGACCGAGACGCCGGGGGCCGCCTGAACTCTCCCGCCAATTGAGTATGACGTCCCCGCGGGCGATGTATACTGCGAACAGACCCGGCCCCCGACGCCAAAGCCCATGCCCGAGGACTTCGACCAGAAAGCGAACGAGGAGCGCCACGCCGCCTGGGAGCGCGCCCACGAGATTGGCTCGCCCACGCACCGGCTGCGCAGCGCTCTTGTGCTCAAGACGGTAGCCGACCTGGAGAAGCGGCGGCGCGCTGAGACGACGGACGCGCTGGATGCCATGAGCTCGCGCGGTCTTCGCTCCACCGAGTTCGTCCACAGCGGCCCCGGCTCGTGTCTGGATGCCGGTTGCGGCACGGGCGAGTTCGCCCTTGCTCTGGCCGCCCGAGGCTGGCGAATCGTCGGCTTCGACCCATCCGAGTATGCGATCGACATTGCGCGCAAAGCCGCGGCGGCGCTCGGACGTGACGTCGAATTCGTGGTGTCCGGAGCCGAGGAATTCCCAACCCGTGAGACGTTCAACCTCGTGGTGTCAATCGACGTGCTGGAGCACATCGAAGACGACGCGGCCGCGATGTTGAAGCTGGCTTCGCTCGTAAGCCCAGGCGGCGCGCTCGT
>DYIV01000028.1 GCA_020723435.1 Slackia heliotrinireducens
CATCCACGACTGGTCGGGCGTCGCGTGCATGACGCGAACGGGCAGGCCGGCGGCGACAGGAGTGCGCGCGACGTCGCGATCCGGATGACGCGACGGGGCCGATTGCCGGACCGAGCCGGACGCGCGCTCGACCGTCGCCATGGGGACGGTCCCGCCTCCGGCCTGCGCTTGGGCGAACCGCCGCGCGGGGACCTCGTTCGCCTCGGGCGCGTGAGGTGTCTGCTTTGAGGGCGCCACCGGCAGGGGGAGGGAGCCCGGATCGATGTAGGTGCCATTCTCGCGGAGTCCCAAGTGGAGATGTGTCTCGGCGCTGGACCCATCTCCGGAAGCCGCCAGCGTCCCGACCGAGTCTCCCTGCGTAACCTCATCACCCTTGCCGACAGACGCGGTCTCCAACGGTAGATACGTTGCGAGTCGCCCGTCCGCCATCGTGACGGTCACCGCAAGCACACGACCGCCCGGCGTGGCCGGCGCGGGCACGCGGCCGCAGAAGCTTACGTGTCCGCCCGCCGCGGCGTTGACGCGTCCTCCGGCCTGGCCCGCGATATCAACGCCGGTGTGGTACCTGGTGGTTCCATCTCCCGCGTCGTAACCGTCATTGAAACGAAGGACTATCTCGCCGGACACCGGCCTGATCAGGCCCGGCTCGGCGGCCGCCCGGAACGGCGGCCCGGCAACGCAAAGTAGCAGAGTCGTGGCGACAAGAGTGAGAACAGTAGGCAAAGACAGCCTGCGCATGGTGCCCCTCCATCCGTAGCAGCTGACGATTGGTTATGCAAAGGGTATTCTACACAAATGTGCCGATTCCTGCCGCGTCTTCGTGGTTCCTATTAGGTCAGGTCGATGATTTCGGCGGAGGGAGCATCGTCGAGGGTGAGCACGGCCACGGAGTTGTGGTCGGTGAAACGGCGGTCGGTGGGACTGCCGGGGTTGAGCATCAGCACGCCGTCCACGGTTTGCAGAAACGGCTCGTGCGTGTGGCCGAAGACGATCACATCGACGGCGTCGCCGGGAAAACGCTCCCGTACGCGCTCGATCAGGCCGAAGGGCGGCCCTTCGCCGTGCGTGATCCCCACCTTGAGCCCACTGGCTTCTACGATCATATCCTGAGGAAGGCTGTCGCCGATGGTGAAGTCCATGTTTCCTCGGACCGCGTGCAGGGGCGCGAGCTCGGCCAGCGCGCCGGCGACGTCGCCGACAACGAGATCGCCCGCGTGGACTATCATGTCGACGTCGGCGGCGAACGGTCGCAGCAGGTCAAGCAGGCTCTCGACCTGGGCGGTGTTCTTGCAGTGGGTGTCGGATATGACGAGTGCTTTCATGGCGCGCTCCAGCGTAGTCCAGAGCTCGGAGGCGTACAACGATCTTCGGGCGAACGGCAAAGCGAGCCGGGCGCGCGGCCGGCTAGGCGTGCGGTTGGGTCGGTGCCGTGGGCGACGTGACCGTCGTCGCGCGGGACCTTGCCGACGTCTTGCGCGCCGGTGACTTGGCCGCCGGTTTCGACTTGGCCCTCGGCTTGATCAGCGCCAAGTCGAGCACCTCGTCTATGTGATCGACGAAGTGGAAAGTGAGCTCCTTGCGGACGTTGTCGGGCACCAGATCCATGTCCTTCTCGTTGTCCTTGGGGAGGATGACCTTCTCGATGCCGGCTCTGTGCGCGGCCAGGACTTTCTCCTTGATCCCGCCGATGGCGAGAACGCGTCCGCGCAGGGTGATCTCTCCGGTCATCGCAACGTCACGTCTCACCTTCTGCTTGCACAGCGCGGAGACGAGCGCCGCCGCCATAGTGATCCCGGCCGATGGTCCGTCCTTTGGTATGGCGCCGGCCGGTACGTGAATGTGCACGTCCTGCCCGTCTGTGAACTTCGGGTCGAGACCGAGCTTGCGCGCCTGCGTCCGGATGTAGGTCACCGCCGCCTGCGCCGACTCCTGCATCACCTCGCCCAGATGGCCGGTGAGAATGAGACTCCCCTTGCCGGGCATGACGGTCGCCTCGACGAACATCACGTCGCCGCCGACTTCGGTCCACGCGAGGCCGGTTGCCACTCCCACTTCGTCTTTCTCCTCGGCGAGACCGAAGCGGAACTGCGGTGGGCCCAGGTACTCGTGCAGGTTCTTCTGCGAGATCGAGACCGACTTGGCCTCCTCCTCCACGACCTTGCGCGCCACCTGGCGGCAGATCGTGGCGATCTTCCTCTCCAGATTCCTTACGCCGGCCTCTCGCGTCTGCTCGCGGATGATCATTCGCAGCGCCGGCTCGTCTATCTTCAGCTGGCGCTTCGTGAGGCCATGCTCCTTGAGCTGCTTGGGGATGAGAAAACGCTTCGCGATTTCCACCTTCTCGTCTTCCGTATAGCCGGGGAAGTGGATAACCTCCGTGCGGTCTCGCAACGCCGGATGGATGGGGTCGAGGAGGTTCGCGGTCGTGATGAACATCACGTCGGAGAGGTCGAAGGCCACCTCGAGGTAGTGATCGGAGAAGGCGTAGTTCTGTTCGGGATCGAGCACCTCCAGCAACGCCGACGTCGGGTCGCCGCGGAAGTCGGCGCCGACCTTGTCGATCTCGTCCATCATGAAGACCGGGTTGCGCGTCTTGACCTGGTTGAGCGACTGGATGATGCGACCGGGCAGTGCGCCGACGTAGGTCCTGCGATGGCCTCGGATTTCGGCCTCATCGTGGACGCCGCCCAGAGAAATGCGCACGAACCTACGGTTCAGAGCACGGGCGATCGATCGGCCGATCGACGTCTTGCCGACGCCGGGAGGACCGACGAAGCACAGAATCGGGCCGCGCATCTGGTTGCTCAGCTTGTGGACGGCCAAGTACTCGAGCACACGCTCCTTGACCTTCGTGAGGCCGTAGTGGTCTTCGTCGAGTATCTTGGCGGCGCGCTTGAGCTCCAGTTTCTCCCTGGACTTCTTGACCCATGGCAGGCCGATCAGCCAATCGAGATAGCTGCGAATGACGCTCGTCTCGGCTGCGGCGGACGGCATCTTCTCCAGCCGCGAGAGCTCCTTCAGGGCCTTCTCCTCGACCTCCTGCGGCATCTTCGCCTCGTAGATCTTGAGGCGCAACTCTTCCATCTCCGCCGCCTGCTCGTCCATAATGCCCAGCTCCTGCTGTATCGCCTTGAGCTGCTCGCGCAGGAAGTACTCGCGCTGCGTCTTGGTCATCTGCTCCTTGACCCGGGACTGGATCTTGGAGCCTATCTCCAAGATCTCCAGCTCCTTGCGCAGGAACGTACCGACCTTCTCCAGCCTTTCTCTGGAGCCGATGGCCTCCAGGATCTCCTGCTTCTCGTCGGACTTCAGATTGAGATGAAAGGCGATGAAGTCCGCCAGGCGGCCCGGCTCCTCGATGTTGACCGAGGCGAGCAGGACCTCCTGCGGGATCGGCTTTCCCAGGCGCGCGCAGCGCTCGAAGTCCGTGACGAGGCTGCGCATGAGCGCCTGCACCTCCACCGGCGCGGTTGTCTCCTCCTCGAGAACTTCGACCTTGACCATGAAGTAGGGATCGACCTGGGTGAAAGACTTGACCTTGATGCGGACGATGCCCTCGACGAGCGCCTTCGCGGTGCCGTCGGGCAGCTTCAGCTCCTGCATCACCGTGGCCACGCAGCCGATCCTATAGAGGTCCTTCTGGAGGGGGTCTTGTGTCTCCGGATCTTTCTGTGTGACCAGAGCGACTCGATGGCTGCCCTTCATCGCTTCCTCGAGCGCCGTAATCGACCGCTCGCGTCCGACGAACAGCGGCACGACGAGGTTCGGAAAGATGATCAGGTCGCGGAGGGGTATGAGCGGAAGCTCCTCCGGTATCTCTACCTCTTCTTCTTCGGGTGCGATGTCGCCCATGTGCAGGTCTCCTTCATCGGATGTGCTAGTGTACTTCTTCGGTCAGTATGTGTGTCCTCCTAAGTCCGAACCGGCCGCATGTCGCGTTCGTTGGGGGTCTGGCGACGGGCAGCGGGCCGCGGTCGCCGTGGACCAGGAGTCAACATGAGCGCGTCGAATGTGAACCGGCAGTGTTTCTCTTCGCGGAGGCCACCACTGGTGATCCGACGAATCGCGGTGCTCGGCGCCATTCTCATCGCGCTCATCATTCCCCACACGGCCGCGGCGGCTCCGATCGGTCCAACCGTCTCTGGCTCCTTCGACAGACTCTCATACGCTCCGAATCAGGCGTTCCGCTTCACAGTCGTCATTCGTTCGACGGCGCCGATTCAGGACGCAGGCGTGTCATTTGTAGTCCTTTCCAAGTCTCGCGGGGGCAAAACGCTCTTCGAGAAGACGTGGGACGGTCTTCAGCTTCCGGCCGGAGTGACGCGTCTGGAGGCGGCGGGCAGGCTTGCCGCAATCGGAGCCAGGGACGGCGTCTTCCCGGCCGTTGTTCGCCTCCGGGCCGGTGAGGTGGTCAAACGTGTTAGGGCCGACCTTGTCGTTGTCGATCGCCGCCGCCACGGCGAGATGCTCGTCGGTCTCGTCTGGAACGTGAACGCCCTGCCGACGACGTCGAGGAAGGGCGTCTATCTGTCGCGGGCCAACGCCGGGCTGGTTCGCGGCGGGCGAAACCCGGGCTACCTGGCGATGCACGTCGGGAAGCTCGCGCGTTATCCGCGCACTCGTGCCAGCTTCAACATCATGCCGAAGTTGCTGCACGAGCTGCTCGGCGTCGCGAGCGGCTATCGGCTGAAAGAGAACGGCAGGATCGTCAGCGTGCGCAGCGACTCGCCGGAGGCGGGTGACGCCGAAACCTTCCTAGCCCGCATGGTCGAGCTCATGCGCGCCGGCCGCGTGGAGGCGATTCCCGCCCCGTACGCCTACCCGGCACTCGGGGAGCTTACGGCCCGCGGCTGGGGCCAGGACGTGCGGCTACAGATCGGCCAGGGGCAGGATGTGGTGGAACGCGCGCTGGGGGCCGCCTCCACCCCGGGCATCTTCTCTCCAGACCTGAAGTTGCCCCTGCCGGCGGCGAAGCTGATGCGTCGGGCCGGCGGCGAGCACTCGATCGTCGCCCCGGTCGAGGGACTTGACCCTTTCCGAAGCTACGGCGTCTCCGTGGGCAACGGCCGCAGCATGAGAGTTGCGCTCGCCGATCTCGAAGGGGAGAGGATTATCACCTCCGGTCCGCGAGGCCGTGTTCCGCGCGATCTGGTCGCGCACCTGGCGCGCGCGCGCCTGGCGCGGGGAAAGCGCCCGGCGGCGGCGGTCATCGTCGTACCGGCCGGCGGCACGCGGCGACCTGACGGCACTCTGGTCGATTCCGTCTACCGGGTGCTGGCCGGGACGCCGTGGGTGCGCACCGTGACCGTGGACGAGGCGGTGACGGCAACCTATCGCGAGACGGCGCGACTGCGACTCCCGGCGGTGGCCGTCCGGGGAGACACAAAGTTCTACTACCGGCGCGTCGACGACGCGCGGCGTTGGCTGGCCGTCTACAAGAAGATGGCGCGACCCGACAACACGATGGCCAGACGACTCGAGAACAACCTTCTGGTCGCCGAGAGCCTCCTCTGGACGCAGGATGGGCCGGGTCTGCGCGCGCGTGGCATGCAGTTCGCGGGTGACGTCACGCAGACGGTCGCCTCGGAGCTTGCGCGCATCAGCATGCCGACCAGCCAGACGATCACGTTACCCGCGCAGAGCGGCAAGATACCGGTCACCGCGGTCAATGGAACGCGCTATCGTCTCCAGACCGAGCTGCATCTCAGCGGCGAGCAGGTCGATTTCCCCGACGGGCGTGTCCTGCGCATGGAGTTGCGACCTCGGGACAACTATCTCACCGTCCCCGTCGTCGTCCGCACCGGCGGACCCGCTCGCGTCAACGTCAAGCTGGTGGGTGGGGGCGTGACGCTGGCGCGGTCGGTGGTCCACGTTCAGACGACGTATTTCGATCGCATGATGCTGCTGGCGGGCGTCATCGTGGCGCTGATTGCGCTGCTCATTGTCGTCTACCGTAAAGCCGGAGCTGGTAGCGGACGATAATCTCCCACGAGGGGGCGAAAGAGCATGAGAGACTTCTTGCGGCCGGCACTGAAGATACTAGTCACGTTCCTAATCGCCGCCGCCGTCCTAAACGAAATCGGCTCGATCCTCTGGGCGCAGTACAACAGCGACGAGGTGGCCAAGACGATCGCGGAGGGCTCCAGATCCCAGTTCATCGCGTCTCACTCGCAGGGCGCCGCGGCCCAGACGGCCGTCGACATGGGCGTCCAGCACGGCGTAACGGTCTATGGTTTCCAGATCCAGAACCAGTCTCTGACTGTCTGGATCAAGGCGCCGCCACGGAGAACTCCGCTTGTGACGTCCCTGGAGTGGCTGGGCACCCAGTTCGACGTTGCGAAAGGCTGGTCCGCCAGCCTAAACAACTCACTCACCGTCGACACCAAGTACACTACCGACATCCCACTCACCTAGCACCGCCTTCCGCGGTACCGCCCGAGGCGGCACGGTCTTATCCGGCTCTGCCTTACCTATCTCGCCACTGTCGTCTGGTCTATAATCGCCTAGACAGACGCGCCGCTGCGACCTGCGGATTCACGCGAGGCTCAACGTGGTACAACACAGAGGACCTATGAAGTCGTACGTTCTGGACACAAATGTCTTCCTTGCCGACCCGCTGGCGATCTACTCCTTCCCAGGGTCGAATGTGCTCATTCCCGACACGGTTCTGTCGGAGCTGGATCGGCTCAAAACCTCGAAGATGGACAAGCGGCTGCGATTCCGGGGCAGAGAAGTATCTCGGATTCTATTTGGTCTCTCCGAGCGGGGCATGTTGATGGAGGGAATCCCAATCGACGACGGCTCTACCGTGCGCGTCGTCGCGCTCGACTCCTCCACGAGCATCCCGCCCGTGCTCAACCCGAAGAACACCGACGATCGGATCCTCGCCGTCGCCCATCAGGAGGCGGAGTCTGGCACGGACGTGACCCTGGTGACCAACGATCTGAACATGCTTCTCAAGGCGCAGACGCTCGATTTGCCGGTTGTTCGCTACGGCGAAGACGACGAGCGTGGGTTCGGATCGCGCATGCTCCAGACCGTCAAGCGCAACAGAGCGGTCGTGGCCGCCGTGGTCGTTGGGATAGCGGCCCTGGTGCTGGCGCTCTACGCGCTTCGTGTCACCACCGAGCGCAACAACGCGCAGCCGTCCGCCTTCCCAGGGGAGGGCACGAGCAGCTTTCAGACCCAGGAATTCGCCTACCAGCAGGCGCTGGGCAGGAATCCGCGAGACTTCAGCGCTCTGACGGGGCTTGCCAACCTCTATTTCGACGCCGGGAAGACGAGCGGCTCATCGACCAGGTTCGAACAGGCGACGCAGTATTACCGGCGCGCGCTGCAGATCCAGTCGGACAATGCGGACGTCCGCACCGACCTGGCCATATCCTACTTCTACCTTGGCGACGTCGATCAGGCGATCGCGGAGGCAAAGGCGTCGCTGAAGCACAATCCTAAACACCCTTTGACCCACTACAATTTGGGCGTTTTCTACTGGAAGGGTAAGAAGGACGCGGTCAACGCGGTGCGTGAGTTCGAGGCGGCCATTCGCGACGACAAGGTCGGGCAGGTGGCATCCCAGTCGCGAGAGTTGCTTCAGGAGATCAGGGTACAACAGCGACAAGGTGGGAAGTGATGGGCGAAGACGTTCGTGACCTGTTGATACTTGGCGCCGGACCGGCGGGTCTGACCGCGGGCATCTACGCCGCGCGCGCCCGCGTGGATTGCGTTGTGCTCGAGAAGGGGATCGTTGGAGGCTCGCCCTTGCTGACAGACGTGATCGAGAACTACCCCGGCTTTCCCGATGGGATCACCGGGATGGACCTGGCCGAGAAGATACAGACGCAGGCGGAAGCGTTCGGCCTGGAGATTCGAACGCTCACCGGCGCGAACGCCGTGAGCGCAGGACCGGAGGGATTCGTCGTAGAGACCGATGACGAGCCCATCGTTGCCGGCAGCGTCATCGTGGCCACCGGCGCCCATCCCAACCGGCTGGGCGTTCCCGGAGAGGCCGACTTCACCGGCCGTGGCGTGTCGTACTGCGCGACCTGCGACGGCGCTATGTTCAAGGATAAGGCCGTCGCCGTCGTCGGCGGGGGCGACGCGGCCGTGGAAGAAGCACTGTTCCTAACCCGTTTCGCGACGAAGGTCACGATTATCCACCGCCGCGACGAGCTGCGCGCCGCCAAGATCCTTCAGGAGCGCGCGCTCGCCAATGAGAAGATTGAGATTGCGTGGAGCTCGCGGCTGGTGCGCATCGACGGAGATCAAGTTGTCCGCGGCGCGACGATCGCAAATGTCGACAGCGGCGAGGAATCGGTCTTGGAGGTCGACGGCGTCTTCATCTACGTCGGGACGGTTCCAAACTCGGAGTGCGTCTCCGGTTTGGTAGACTCTGACGAACGGGGATTCATACTGACCGACGATCGGTTGGCCACGTCGGCTCGGGGAGTCTTCGCCTGCGGCGATGTCCGCGCGAGCCACCTGCGCCAGGTCGCGACCGCCGTCGGCGATGGCGCGCTGGCGTCGGTTGGCGCGCAGAAGTACTTGGACGAATTGGCGGCCCAGCAGTAGAGGGGAGAAGGCAAATGAGTGACGCGATTGTTGAACTGTCCGATGCCAGCTTCAAGGCGGAAGTGCTCGAGAGTGAGACGCCGGTGCTCGTGGACTTCTGGGCGGCATGGTGCGGCCCCTGTCGCATGATGGCGCCGGTGCTCGAAGAAGTGGCCGTCGATCACGGCGACAAGATCAAGGTCGGAAAGCTCAACGTCGACGATAACCCGCAGGTTGCGGGTGAGTATCAGGTCATGTCCATCCCGACGCTCATTCTCTTCGACAAAGGCGCCGAGGCGAAGAAGGTCGTCGGCGCCATGCCCAAGAAGAAGCTGCTCGAGGAGCTGGCCGACTGGCTGTAGTGCGCGCACACATTCTCGTCAAAGGTATCGTACAGGGGGTCGGCTTCCGGCCCTTCATCTACAATCTTGCCGTTTCCCACGGCCTCACGGGCTGGGTTCTCAACTCCTCAGAGGGCGTGCACATCGAGGTTGAAGGCGACCCGGCAACGGTCGACGGCTTCATCGCCGACATCACGGGGAAGGCTCCGGCGATGGCCAGGATCGAGAGTGTCGAGGTTCAACGGATGCCGCCCGAAGACGAGAACCGGCGAGCCGCCAAAGTCGAGGGCACTGCGCCCCGCGGGTTCGTCATCCGCCACAGCGAGTCGGTGGAAGGGGCCTACCAGCTAGTCTCGCCCGACATCAGCATCTGCGGTGATTGCCTCGCCGAGCTCTTCGACCCGAACGACAGGCGGTATCTCTATCCCTTTGTCAACTGCACCAACTGCGGTCCGCGTTTCACGATCATCGAAGACATCCCTTACGATCGGCCGCTGACGACGATGCGTTCCTTCACGATGTGTCCCGACTGCCAGACCGAGTACGACGACCCCACCAACAGGCGATTTCACGCTCAGCCCAACGCCTGCCCGGTCTGTGGGCCTGGCCTGCGCTTCGCCCGGGCGCCCCAAAGTGAGTTGCTCCTCGATCTTCCCGACCATCCCATCGACGCGACCGTGGAGGCGCTGCGCCGGGGGGCTGTCGTGGCGATCAAAGGGCTGGGCGGGTTTCATCTCGCCTGCGACGCGACGAGCGAGGAGGCGGTGGCGCGACTCCGCGACCGCAAGAAGCGATTCGGCAAGCCCCTGGCGGTCATGATGGACAGCTTGGAGACGATCGAGCGGTACTGTCACGTCGGCGACGAGGAGCGTCGGATTCTCACCGGCCCTCAGCGGCCGATCGTGTTGCTGAAGAAGCGGACCGATCTGGCCCCGTCCGTCGCGCCTCGCAACAACTATCTTGGCGCGATGCTTCCCTACACGCCTCTCCATTACATAATCCTGCGCGTCTCCGGGATGATCCTCGTGATGACGAGCGGCAATCTCTCCGAGGAGCCGATCGCGATGGAGAACGAGGAGGGCCTGCGCCGGCTCGGCCACATCGCCGACTTCTTCCTGCTGCACAATCGCGAGATCTACTCTCGCTATGACGACTCGGTGGTACGGGTCATCGACGGACAGATGCAGTTCATCCGGCGGGCGCGCGGCTTCGCGCCCTTTCCAGTCCGCCTGCCGGGGCCGGGCGACCAGATTCTCGCCGTGGGGCCCGAGCTGAAGAACACGTTCTGCCTGACCAAGGAGAGCTACGCGTTCGTCTCGCAGCACATCGGCGACATGGAGAATGCCGAGACGCTGGAGCATTTCACCAATACGCTGGCGCTGTACAAGCGGCTCTTCCGCATCGAGCCGGAGTACCTCGCCTATGACCTCCACCCCGAGTATCTGTCGACGAAGTTCGCCATGCAGCAGGACTTGCCGAGGGTCGGGACGCAGCACCATCACGCGCACGCCGCCGGCGTGATGGTAGAGCACGGCGAGAGCGGTCCCGTCATCGGCGTCAGCCTGGACGGCACCGGGTACGGCACCGACGGCCGCTTGTGGGGCGGCGAGTTTCTGGTGGCGACGCGGTCGGGGTTCGAGCGGGCGGCGCAGCTGCGCTACGTTCCTATGCCCGGTGGGGCCGCGGCGATCGAGAAGCCTTACCGGATGGCATTCGGCTATTTGTACCACCTCTTCGGCCCCGAGATACTCGAGCGTGATCTCGCTTTGTTCGAGCGCATAGACGACGGCGAGCTCAAGTTGATGAGGCAGATGATCGAGAAGGGCATCAATTGCCCCCTCACCTCGAGCGCCGGCAGGCTCTTCGACGCCGTCTCGTCGATTCTAGGCGTGCGTGACGTCGCCGACTACGAGGGGCAGGCGGCGATCGAGCTCGAGATGCTCGCCGACTTCGACTGCGATGACGCGTACGAGTTCGACGTTGCCGTGGAGCCGACCGGGCGGAATCCAACCGATCTATCCGAGGCGGGCGGCGAACGCGTGACGCCTGAGACGTTCGTCATCGACCCGGCAGGCGTCATCTCCGCCATCCTCCTAGAGGCCGACTCCGGGGTGTCCGTTGGTACGATTTCGAGCCGCTTTCACAACGGCGTGGCCGATCTCATCGCCACGGTCTGCGACCGCATACGCCGCCGCTCCGGTGAGGAAATCGTCACGCTCTCCGGCGGTGTGTTTCAGAACGCCTACCTGCTACGGAAGGCGAGGCTTCGCCTCGATCGATTGGGCTTTCGCGTGCTGGAGCACAAGGAGGTCCCCCCCAACGACGGCTGCATCGCTCTCGGCCAGGCGGCGATCGCACAAGCTAGAAAGATTGCGCGGTAGTTGATACAATCCGTGCAGGTTTTTCCCTGTTTCTCGAAAGGTTGGAGTTACCATGTGCCTCGGAGTCCCCGGAAAGATCGTAAGCGTCACCGACATCATGGGCATGCGCAGCGCCGACGTCGACATCAGCGGCGTGAAGCGACAGGTCAGCCTGGACCTGTGTCCTGAGGCGAAGGAGGAGGACTATGTCCTCGTCCACGCCGGATTCGCGATTCAGATCATCGACGAGCAGGAAGCCGAAGAGACGCTGAAGCTGCTCCAAGATCTAACCGGCGTCGACTTGCCCGAGGCGGAGAGCGCCAGTTGACGCTGAAGTACATCAGCGAGTATAGGGACCCCATACTCGCCAAGAGTCTCATCACCAAGATCAATCAGACATCCACGCGCGACGCCAAGCTGATGGAAGTGTGTGGAACGCACACGGTCGCCATCGCCAAGCACGGGATACGCACAATGATGCCCCCCACCGTCCAGTTGCTGTCCGGTCCGGGCTGCCCCGTCTGCGTCACCGCCAACACCGACATCGACCGAGCGATCGAACTCTCCAAGGTCGACGACGTCGTCATCACCACCTTCGGCGACATGATGAAGGTCCCCGGCTCCTACTCGAGCCTCGCCAAGGAGAAGGCGGCCGGCAGCGACATCCGAGTGGTCTACTCGGCGCTCGACGCCGTGGAGCTGGCCGAGCGCACGCCGGAGAAGCGAGTCGTCTTCCTCGCCGTCGGGTTCGAGACGACGGCGCCTACGATCGCAGCCTCGGTCATTGAGGCGAAGAAGCGCGGTCTGAAGAACTTCTTCATTCATGCCGTACACAAGACGGTTCCCGACGCGCTGCGCGCGCTCATCGAGTCCGGTGAAGTCAAGATCACCGGGCTGATTCTGCCGGGTCACGTCAGCGCCATCATCGGCACGAAGCCCTATCTGTTTCTGGCGGACGAGTACCACGTCCCCTGCGTGATCAGCGGCTTCGAGCCACTTGATGTTCTGCAGGCCATCTACATGCTCGTGCGTCAAATCGAGTCGGGCGAGGCCAAGATCGAAGTGCAGTATCGTCGCGGCGTCCTGCCCGACGGCAACCAGGTCGCGGTCGAGACGATGAACAAGGTCTTCGAGCCTTGCGACGCAGACTGGCGCGCGATCGGCGTGATTCCCGGCACGGGTCTGAAGCTGCGTGAGGAATACGCGGAATTCGACGCCGTGGCGGCGATTGAAGTGGAGCTGCCGCCGGTTCGCGAGCCGAAGGGATGCCAGTGCGGCGAGGTGCTGCGCGGCGTGCTCTTCCCCTACCAGTGCAAGCTGTTCGGCAAGGCGTGCACGCCGGAGGCTCCGGTCGGACCGTGCATGGTCAGCTCCGAAGGCTCGTGCGCGGCGTACTATCGCTACTCGGACTATCCGGAGGCGACCGGGTAGGGTCGCGAGGAAGAGGTGCCAATGAAGCAGGATACGATCCTACTGGCTCACGGCAGTGGCGGGACGCTGATGCACAAGCTCATCAGCGGCCTTTTTGCGTCGAAGTTCTCCAACCCGATCCTCGACAAACTGGATGACTCGGCAACGTTTGAGCTGCCGCCCGGGCGGGTCTCTTTCTCCACCGATACTTACGTCGTTCAGCCGCTCATGTTCCGCGGGGGCAACATCGGCAAGCTCGCCGTATGCGGAACCGTCAATGACGTCTCAGCGATGGGTGCGGAGCCGATGTATTTGTCCTGCGGGTTTGTCATCGAGGAGGGCCTGGCCGTCAGCGAGCTAGAGACGATTCTCGACTCGATGGTGGCCTCGGCGAAGGAGGCCGGCGTACTCATCGTCACCGGCGACACGAAGGTGGTCGAGAAGGGTGGCGCGGACAGGCTGTTCATCAACACGGCCGGTGTCGGTGTCGTCCGCGACGGTGTGGACATCGGGGCGGCCAAGGCCAAGATCGGCGACAAGATTCTGCTATCGGGGACGATCGGCGATCATGGCATTGCCGTGGTGAGCGAACGCGAAGGCCTCACCTTCGAGACGGCGGTCGAGAGCGATTGCGCGCCGCTCAACAAGATGATCTCCTCCATGCTCGACGTCAGCCGGAACGTGCACTGCCTGCGCGATCCAACGCGCGGCGGTCTGGCGAGCGCGCTCAACGAGTTCGCCGCCGCCTCAGACGTCGGCCTGCACATCATCGAAGACCGCGTACCGGTTCGCGATGAGGTCGCCGGTGCCTGCGAGCTGCTCGGATACGATGTCTTCCACGTCGCGAACGAGGGCAAGATCGTCGCGATCGTCGAGCCCGCCGACGCCGACGCGGTTCTCGCGGCCATGAAGACGAGCCCGTACGGCGTCGACGCCGCCATCATCGGCGAGGTGGTCGATGAGCCCAAAGGCAAGGTCCTCGTCGACACGCACTTCGGGTCGACGCGCATCCTCGACATACTCGTCGGTGAGCAGCTCCCGAGGATTTGCTAGCGTCTCAGAGACATCCTGTCCTCTCGGCCGGCGTCATCAAGATTGCGATAGCCGCCCTGATCTGGGGATCGATGGGCGTGCTCATTCGCCTCACCGGCATGTCACCCGTCGCGGTCGTCTTCTGGCGCTCCGTCTTCGCGACCGCCGCCATGCTCGCCATCGTTATCGTCACCGGCCATGCGCGACAGATACTCCTGCGACAGCACCGCCTGCTGGTTCCGTTGACCGGCGTCCTCCTGCTTGTATGCATGGTCTTCTTTGCCAAGGCCGTGCAGTTGACGACGGTTGCGAACGCAATCCTCGTGGTCTACACGGCTCCCGTTCTCATCGCTCTGCTGGCGCCGATCTTCCTGCACGAGCGGCTGGAGCGCCGCACTCTGGTCGCGTTGGCCCTGGCGCTGATCGGTATCGGGTTGATTGTCGCGCCCCAAGGACTTGCCGTGAGCGGCGGGCACCTCGCGGGCATTGGGTCCGCCTTCGTGACGGCGGCAGGCTACGCGGTGCTGGTGCTGGTCGGCAAGCGCATCATCGCCGACGTGAGCGCCAGAATCATGGCGCTGTATCAGAGCGCCGTGGCAATGGTTCTACTCCTGCCGCTGATGGCAGCGCGGCCGCTGCCGCCCACCGGGAGAGTGTGGGTCCTTCTCGTCCTGCTTGGAGTTGTGCACACGGCAATCGCCGGTGTGCTGTACCTGTCCGGGCTGCGCGACGTCACCGCGCAGAACGCCGGCATCCTCGCCTATCTGGAGCCTCTCTCCGGCGCCATCTACGGAATGGTATTCCTGGCCGAGCCGCTCTCGATATGGGTTGTCTCCGGCGGTCTGCTCATCGCGGCGGGCGGTTGGCTGGTGATCCGCGGCGGTCCCGCGGAACCCGGACTGCCACCGCGCTAGGGTCAGCCCGCAGGCGCCGCACTCGCCCGCTCGGCCGGTGCACGCGTTCACCTGCGCACTTCGTGCGCCCAGCTCAACTCGCCGCTCGCCGCTGCCGATACTTCAATCAGACCTAGCTTGCAGCACCTATACGCCCGTATCGGCCCCGACGAATAGCTCCGGCTGCGTGACGACGGACCGATTGGCGGGGGATTGATACACGTGAAACTCGGCGTCGATCTGCTGAGGCGACATCGTCATCGGGCAACACAACTCGTTGTGCTGCCGACCATGACTGTCCTTGGCATTCTCTACGTCCAGACTCTCACCCTTCCGGTCTCAACGAAGGTAGCCCTCGACAGCATGATCCTTGCCCTCGTCGTCGTGCACATCGACTTGAAGGACGGGGGGCTCCTCTCGCGGGTCACCTATTCCATGCGTGGATCCTACGAGATGAGAGGGTACGTGAGCGTGGGGTTTGCCTTCCTATGGTCGACGGCGTTCGTTACCCTGGTCGGCGGCTGGCACAGCCCGCTGCTGTCCATCTTCATCGTGCCCCTTGGACTCGCGGCGGTCCGCGGCGGTCTCAAGCTGACCCTGATATGGGCTGTCGCTCTGGAGGCACTTCTCGTGGTCATGCTTGCGGGTCGCATCGACCGGATGGATTCCACCGACGCCGTCGCGCTGGCGATGCCGCTGTTGACCGCCGTTGTGCTCGGCGGCATGATCGGCCGTCTGCGCCGCGCTGCCATGGACTTGAGCGCGCTCTACGAGACGGGCAAGGCCATCAGCGCCTCGCTCAAGCTCGATGAGACGCTTCCGCTCGTGCTCAATATCGTGGCGCTGGACCTGCACGCCGACGTCAGCCTCCTCATTCTTGACGAGGACGAGACCGGAACCTCCAGGATAGAGGCGCAGCGCGGCCTTCCGCCCGAGACATCGGGGCTTTCATTGCCGGACGATGACTTCATAGTCGACTACGTGGTCCGCGGTATGCACTCGGTTTGCATTAATCAGAGGTACGAAGTCCCCGCTCTGTCAATCGCACCGGATTTCGGCAGCGTCCTTGCGGTCCCACTCGTGGTCGGAGGACGGTCGGTGGGGGCGCTCGTCGCGGGCAACTACGGCGAGCACGCCTTCAGCCGGGACAGCATACGGTTCATGGAGGCCCTGGCGAGCCAGGCTGCGACGGCCGTCGAGAACGGGCGTCTCTTCGGCCAAGCTCGCCAATGGGCCGTGCGGGACGGTCTCACCGGCCTGTACAACTACCGATACTTCGTGGAACGCCTCGCGGACGAGCTGGCGCGCGCACGGCGCTATGGCGGCAGCGTCGCGGTAATTATGATCGACGTCGATCTGTTCAAGGTCGTCAACGACACGTGGGGTCATCTCGAAGGGGATGAGGTGCTGCGCCAGGTGGGACAGTTGCTCGAGCGGGAGACACGTGAGAGCGATATCGTAGCCCGCTACGGCGGCGAGGAGTTCGCGATCATCCTGCCTCAGACCAGTCTCGATCAGGCCGTCACAGCCTCCGACAAGCTGCGTCTGCGCGTTCAAGGTCGCCCCTTCGAGACGATCGAGACGAACGACGTCATTCGCATCACGGTCAGCTGCGGTGTCGCGGCCTACCCGGAAACGGCGACGGCCGACGATGACCTCGTGCGCCTCGCCGACATGGCTCTCTACGACGCCAAGGTTCACCGCAACGCATCCCGCGTCGCCACACCCTTGAAGAAGGTCGCGGAGGCAAGGAACGTCGAGGCCCGGACGCGCCCTTCGACGGCGGGCCGTAACTAGCCGCGCGCTCCCAGCCTGAGGAGTTTCGTGAGGATCTGGAGACGCTGCTCGCGCGAATCGAGCGCGTCAACGAAGTCCGCGACCAAGCTGAGCCGTGGTCCGTCGGCGCGAAAGCTGTAGACGGGATCGGCGCCGGTATCTTCCTTGCGGAGGATTTCGCCGTCAACGAGATCGGCGAGCGCCGAGTCCACGTCCTCGCTGCGCCTACCGAGGCGGGTCGCGATTTCGTGGGACGTGACTACGACCTCGCGATGCTCGTAGAAGTGGACGACCAGGTCCCACTTGACGAAGTTGTTGACGTGCTTGGCGACAAAATCGTCCAGTTGCGGACTCAGTTCAGAAAGCATCTTGAGTGTGGTCACCTCGGAGCGCCGGCGGTTGAGTTCCCAGCGTCCTGATAGTATCGTTCTTTAGGCAATGCCGCTAGCCCGCTGGTGCGATGACTGACCACTTCCACCTACTCGCCGCGAAGGCGAATGCAGAAATCGACGATCTCAACCGGTCGCTCGCCGCCGTCTGCGCGGGCGTGCCCGTGATCGGCAGCGGCGACCCGCTTGCCGACATCTTCTTCGTGAAAGAGCGGCCGGACGCAGACGAGGAATCGGCGAAAGCGGCATTCGCGGGATCCTCCGGCGACGTGATCTTGAAGGCCGCTGACAGATTGGGACTGCCGCCCGGCGCGATGTACGGCACCAATCTGCTCAAGTGTCGCCTGCCCTCTCCGAGCTGTGCCGACAAGTGCAGGGCCGTACTCGAGCAGGAACTGGGGATCGTCCAGCCGCGTCTTGTCTTCGCGATGGGCGAGGTCGCCTTCTTGGCGGCGTCCGCGGTGCTGGGAAGTCCGTTGGAGTTCTCGCCGGGTGCGACGGTTCGGCGTGTCGGCCGTCCCACTCTGATCGGCAGCGTGGACTTGGATGCGGCGATGACCGATGAGTCCGCCAAGAGACAGCTCTGGCGGGACCTGAAGCTCCTCGGCGGCGTCTACTCGGGTCGCTAGCGGGGAACCACGTCGACGGGCTATTCGTCCTCGATCTCGATTGCCTCCATCGGACATTCTTCCGCGCACGTGCCGCAGGCGTCGCAGGCTTCCTCGTTGGTGATGAAGGCAACCTCGTCGTTGAGGTCCAAGACGCCGTTAGGGCAGTTGTCTACACAGATGCCGCAGGCAGAACACTCATCGGCATCGATCTTCGGTCGTGGCATTGAGACTCCCTCCTCGTTCGGGCAGAACTTCGCGCTATTTTATACACGGGCAAACGCAGCTTGTAAAGGACGACGTCGATCGGACGCTTCGACTGGGTAGCAACTCACATTCCACTTCCCCGGGACGCCGCCATCGCGCGGCCTGTCCGGACGGCGCACGCGGGTGCCTATCCGCTTGGTATGTCGCAGGACGGGGTACACGGTGCAGCAGGCGGCTGACTGACGGGTTCATGGCCGCGCCGGGACCTCACGTCAGTTCCCAGGCGCTCGAGGTGCAAGCGATGCGCTAATCTTGCTTGACAATAGGACGCTCAGGTTTTATTATGACCATACACCGTACATCTGAAAGGAGTGTTTCGGAATGGCAAAGGCTTTGGGAATCGACCTCGGAACGACCAACTCCTGCATGGCCGTGCTCGAGGGCGGGGAGCCCACAGTCATCGCAAACGCGGAAGGCGCGCGGGTGACGCCGTCGACAGTCGCCTTTTCCAAGACGGGCGAACGGCTTGTCGGTGAGGTGGCGAAGCGACAGGCGATCACGAATCCCGAGCGCACTATCGCATCGATCAAGCGAGAGATGGGCACTTCGCACAAGGTGAAGATCGATGACAAGGACTACACCCCGCAAGAAATCTCGGCGATGGTTCTGCAGAAACTGAAGACCGACGCGGAGGCCTACCTGGGTGAGAAGATCACGCAGGCGGTCATCACCGTGCCCGCGTACTTCGAGGACTCGCAGCGTCAGGCGACCAAAGACGCCGGCAAGATCGCCGGCCTCGAGGTGCTTCGGATCATCAACGAGCCGACGGCGGCCGCGCTCGCCTACGGACTCGATAAGGAGCACGACCAGACAATCCTCGTCTTCGATCTCGGCGGCGGGACGTTCGACGTCTCGATTCTGGAGATCGGCGACGGCGTCTTCGAAGTAAAGGCGACCAGCGGCAACAACCACCTGGGCGGCGACGACTTCGACGAGCACATCATGGAGTGGATGGCTAAGGACTTCAAGGCCAAGAACGGTATCGACTTGCTGGCGGACAAGATGGCCAAGCAGCGTCTGAAGGAAGCCGCCGAGAAGGCCAAGGTCGAGCTCTCGCAGCTCCAGACGACCAACATCAATCTCCCGTTCGTAACGGCGGACGCCGAGGGGCCTAAGCACCTCGACATGACGCTCACACGCGCGGAGTTCCAGCAGATGACATCGGACCTGCTGGCCAAGTGTCGCGGTCCGCTCGAGCAGGCGATGAAAGACGCCGGCATGAAGAGCGGAGATCTAGATCACGTGATCTTGGTCGGCGGCGCGACGAGAATGCCCGCCGTGCAGGACCTGGTGAAGGAACTGACGGGCAAGGAGCCACACAAGGGCGTCAACCCGGATGAGGTCGTGGCCGTAGGCGCCGCGATCCAGGCCGGAGTCTTGCTGGGCGAGGTCAAGGACATCCTCCTGCTCGACGTCACTCCGCTGTCGCTCGGTATCGAGACGAAGGGCGGCGTCATGACCAAGCTCATCGAGCGCAACACGACGATCCCCACGCGCAAGAGCGAGATATTCACGACGGCCGAAGACGGCCAGACCAGCGTGGAGGTCCACGTCCTGCAGGGCGAGCGCGAGATGGCCGCCTACAACAAGACGCTCGGACGGTTCCATCTGGTCGGCTTGCCGCCGGCGCCCCGAGGCATTCCTCAGATTGAGGTGGCCTTCGACATCGACGCCAACGGCATCGTCAACGTGAGCGCCAAGGACATGGGGACCGGCCAGGAGCAGAAGATCACCATCACCGGCTCGACGGCTCTCAACAAGGACGAGATCGAGCGGATGATGGCCGACGCCGAGTCCCACGCTGAGGACGACCGCAAGCGCAAAGAAGAGGCGGAGATTCGCAACAACGCCGACAACCTTGTCTACGGCACGGAGAAGTCGCTGAAGGACGTTGGCGACAAGCTCCCCGACACCGACAAGTCGAACATCGAGAACGCCGTCAGTGAAGTGAAAGAGGCGCTCAAGGGAGACGACACCGACAAGATCAAGTCGGCGACGGACAACCTGATGCAGGCAAGCTACAAGCTGGCGGAAGTGCTCTACGCCGATCAGCAGGCGCAGGCCGGAGGGGCCGCCGCCGCCGGTGGCGCTGAAACCGGCGCATCGACTGACGAAGACGTCTCAGACGCCGACTACGAAGTCGTCGACGAAGGCGAAGAAGAGCAGGCCAAGTAGTGAGGTATCAGCGGGCGGCGTGCCGCCCGCGAAGGGAAGCTCGGGTAATCGGCGTTCTTGAGCTCACGGGAGGGGCCGACCCGAGTTTCCCCCAGATGCAATCGACTCCTCACACCGAAAGGGGTGAGATGTGAGTGGACAAACAGCCGGATGCCCCGGGCGTGGGCGAAGAGGCAGCGAAGGAAGAGAGAACCGAGGTAGGTGAGGCGAAGTCCTCCGCCGAGCCGTCATCCAACGACGTCGAAACGACCGAGCTTCGTGACTCGCTGCAGCGGAAGGAGTCGCAATGCGCCGAGCTTCGCGAGGCGCTTCTGCGCAAGCAGGCGGAGTTCGAGAACTACCGCAAGCGGATGGTTCGCGAGCAGACGCAATTTCTGGAGCGCGCCGTCGAAGGGTTCGTGCTGCAGCTGCTGCCGATCATCGACAACCTCGAACGGGCGATACTGGCCGCTGAGGAGAAGCACGATCTGGCGCAGCTGTCGAGCGGCGTGGAGATGGTCCATGGGCAGCTCGTGGACTTGTTTGCGAAGGAGGGAATCGAGATCATCGATCCCGAGGGTGAGCAGTTCGACCCGACCAAGCACCACGCGATGATGCAGGTGGAAGATGCGGACCGCGACGACGAGACGGTCGTGGAGGTCGTACAGAAAGGCTACGCGCTGAAGGGCAAGATCCTGCGACCCGCGATGGTGAAAGTGAGCGTGCGACCGAGCGCGGAGTAGCCGGAAAGCGAACGACCATGAACGGTCAGTACAAGGATTACTACAAGGTCCTCGGCGTGTCGAAGAACGCGTCGGCCAAGGAGATAAAGAGCGCCTTCCGGAAACTCGCCCGGAAGCACCACCCGGATGCCAATCCGAACAACAAGGCGGCTGAAGAGAAGTTCAAGGAGATCAACGAAGCCTATGAGGTTCTCTCCGACGACAAGAAGCGCAAGGCCTACGACCAAGGGCCGCAGTTCTTCACGGCCGGTGGCGGCGCCGGGCCGGGGGGCGGCGCATACGGTCCCGGCGGCTTCAGCTTCAACTTCGGTGATTTCGGGGCGGGCGGCCAGGCCGACTTCTCGTCGATCTTCGATCTGTTCGGCGGAGGCGGCGCCCGGGCGGGCGGCAGGCGAAGCGCCGCCCAGCGTGGCAAGGATCTCGAATACGCCGTTCGACTCTCCTTCGAGGAAGCGCTGAAGGGAGTCACAACGAAGATCAACGTGTCGGGGGACGCACCGTGTCCGACGTGTCACGGGAGCGGCGCCAAGCCCGGCACCGTGCCCCAGACGTGCCCAACGTGCGGCGGCCGCGGAGTCACTGCTCAAGACCAGGGATTCTTCGGCTTGTCTCGCGCGTGTCCCCAGTGCGGCGGGAGCGGGCGGATCGTCACCGATCCGTGCCCCACGTGCCGGGGCGCCGGGCACGTCGCTCAGTCGAAGAAGGTCACGGTCAAGCTGCCGCCCGGCGTAGGGGACGGCTCGAAGCTGCGATTTGCCGGCAAGGGGGAGGCCGGAATCAACGGTGGACCGCCCGGCGACCTGTACGTGATCGCCAGGGTGGAGCCCCATCCGTACTTCAAGCGCAAGGGCGCCGACATACTGCTGGACGTGCCGATCACGTTCTCCGAGGCGGCGCTGGGGGCGAAGATCCAGGTGCCGACGACGGACGGGCGTGTTGTGTTGAAAGTCCCGCCGGGCACTCAGGCCGGGAAGGTGTTCAGGCTCAAGGGAAAGGGCGCGCCGAAGCTGAAGGGCGCCGGCACGGGCGACATGCGAGTCAAGGTCCACGTAGTCGTTCCCCAGAAGCTGACGGCTCAGGGGAAAGACGCGCTGGAGCGCTTCTCCGAGGTGGCTGGCGAGGATCCCAGGGCCCGACTCTTCACGAAGGGATAACCCGCAATGACAGATGATAGGGACAGGCCCGTCTATATGATCAGCGTTGCGGCCGAGCTCACCGGAGTGCATCCGCAGACGTTGCGTATCTACGAGCGGAAGCGGCTCGTGAGCCCAAAGCGGACGGCGAAGCAGACACGCATGTATTCCGATCGGGACATCGAGAAGCTGCGCGACATCCAAGAGCTGACTCGCGGCGGCCTCAATCTGGCCGGAGTGGAACTCGTGATGGAGCTGCGCGAGCGGGTCCGGGAGCTCCAGCGCACGGTCGAGGAGATGACCGACGAGATGCGCGTCCGCGAGGAAGAAGTCAGAGACAGGATCGACAAGTTGCATCGCAGCTACCGTCGCGAACTCGTGTGGGTGCCGCGGGGCGAGATTCAGAAGAGGTAGATACCGATGATGAGATTCGACAAGTTCACGCAGAAGGCACAAGAAGCGGTTGCCGAGGCCCAGTCCGTCGCGGACCGCTACGGCCAGCAGGAGATCGACTCTGAGCACCTGCTCGTCGCCCTGCTCGAGCAGCCCGACGGCATCGCGCCGACGATTCTGCAGAGACTCGGTGTCGATCCCGCCGGCATGCTCTCGAAGCTCGATGGCGCCCTGAAGCGCGCGCCGAAAGTGACCGGCACCGGGGCGGTCGGTATGGCCTACCTCGGTCCCAGGCTGCGCAACGTCTTTGAGGTCGCCAGCAAGGAGGCCGAGCGCCTCACCGACGAGTACGTGAGCACTGAGCATCTGCTCATTGCCATCGCCGATGAGAAAGGCTCCGCCGGGGCGCAGATCCTCGGCGACGCCGGCGTCACGAAGGACCGCATCTACGAGGCCCTTGTCGACGTGCGCGGAAGCCAGCGCGTGACCGATCCCAATCCCGAGGACAAATATGAGGCGCTGGAGCGATTCAGCCGTGACCTAACCGAGCAGGCCAAGGAGGGCAAGCTCGACCCCGTCATCGGCCGCGACGATGAGATCCGCCGAGTGATACAGGTGCTGTCGAGACGCACCAAGAACAATCCCGTTCTCATCGGCGAGCCGGGCGTCGGTAAGACAGCCATAGTGGAGGGTCTCGCCCAACGTATCGTCGCCGGCGACGTCCCGGACGGACTGAAGAACAAGCGCGTCGTCGCGCTGGATATGGGCTCGCTCGTGGCGGGCACCAAGTACCGCGGCGAATTCGAGGACCGCCTGAAGGCCGTGCTCAAGGAGATCAACCGGGCCGGCGGTCAGATCGTGCTCTTCATCGACGAGCTGCACACCGTGGTCGGGGCGGGCGCGGCCGAAGGCGCCATCGACGCGTCGAACATGCTCAAGCCCGCGCTGGCGCGCGGGGAGCTGCGCGCGATCGGCGCGACCACGCTCGACGAGTATCGGAAGCACATCGAGAAGGACGCCGCGCTGGAACGGCGGTTCCAGCCGGTTCTCGTGACCGAGCCGAGCGTCGAAGATACCATCGCCATCCTTCGCGGACTCAAGGACAAGTACGAGGTTCACCACGGGGTCAAGATCACCGACGCGGCGATAGTGGCCGCGGCGACGCTGTCGGACCGCTACATCACCGATCGCTTCCTGCCCGACAAAGCCATCGACTTAATCGACGAAGCTGGCTCGAAGCTGCGCATAGAGATCGACTCGATGCCGGCCGAGCTCGACGAGATCGATCGCAAGATAAGGCAGCTCGAGATCGAGCGCGAGATGCTGAAGAAGGAGACCTCAACCGGCGCGAGGGAACAGCTGGCCAAGATCGAGAAGCGCCTCGCCGACCTCCACGAGCAGGGCGATGAGATGAAGTCCCGCTGGCAGAATGAGAAAGGCGTCATCACGCGCATCGGCGAGATCAAAGAGGAGATCGACCAAGCGAGGCTCGAGGAGCAGACGGCCGAGCGCGAAGGTGATCTGGAGAAGATCGCCCAGATCCGCTACGGAACCATAGTCCAGCTCGAGAAGGAGCTGGAGGAGCAGCAGGCGCGACTCGACGAGCTGCAGGCCGCCGAGCCGATGCTGCGCGAGGTCGTCGATGAGGAAGACGTCGCGGAGGTAGTCGCCAAGTGGACCGGCATCCCCGTCACTCGCATGATGGAGGGTGAGATGGAGAAGCTGGTGCAGATGGAGGAGCGCATCCGGATGCGTGTCGTAGGCCAGGACGAGGCCATCGCGGTCGTGGCCAACGCGGTGCGGCGTGCCCGCGCGGGACTGCAGGACCCGAACCGCCCGACCGGCAGCTTCATCTTCATGGGTCCGACCGGTGTCGGCAAGACCGAGCTGGCCAGAGCGCTGGCGCAGTTCCTCTTCGACGACGAGCGGGCGATGATCCGCCTAGACATGAGCGAGTACATGGAGAAGCACTCGGTGGCGCGCATGATCGGCTCGCCCCCCGGCTACGTCGGGTTCGAAGAGGGCGGCGGCCTGACGGAGGCTGTGCGTCGCAGGCCCTACTCGGTCATCCTGCTCGACGAGATCGAAAAGGCGCACCCGGACGTCTTCAACATATTGCTGCAGATACTTGACGATGGGCGGCTCACCGACGGCCACGGCCGGACCGTCGACTTCCGCCAGACGGTTGTGATCATGACGTCGAACGTCGGCGCGGCGTCGATCGCCAAGGCGACGCCGATCGGATTCACGCAGACCGACGGGGGCGAGATCGGCTACGAGGACATGAAGAAGAAGATCCTCGACGAGCTGCGCAAGACGTTCAAGCCGGAGTTCCTCAACCGCGTCGACGAGATCGTCATCTTCCGCGGGCTGGGTCGCGACGAGATATCGAGCATTGTCGACATCCAGCTCGGCTATTTGGCGGAACGGATGGCGGAGCGACGTTTGGCTGTAGACGTCACCGACGCGGCCAAGGAAGTCATAGTCGGCGAGGGCTTCGATCCGGTATACGGCGCGCGGCCGCTCAAGCGGGCGATACAGAAGCTCGTCCAGGATCCTCTGGCGATGAAGATGCTGGAGGGCGAGTTCACCGACGGCGACGTCGTGCTGGTCGATGCGTCCGACGGCAAGATCGCATTCAGCCGGGACAGCAAGAAGACGAAGGCCCGGGCCAAGGCGAAAGAGGCGGAAGAGGCCGAGGCAGCCAAGGCTGCGGCGTCGTAGGAGCGGCGAGAGCGGCAGCGTAGGAGCGGCGGGGCGGTGTCACAGCGGGCAGGCCGCCAGGTTCGCGTGTCGTATTAGGTTTACTGTGGCGCCGCGCACGTCGGCTGTGGGTGACCCGAAGGAGGCCGTGTCAAGATGGCGGAAGAGAAGATGGCGCAAGAGCAGATCGGGCAGGCGGACGACCTGCGCCGGCAGGCGCTGAAGCGTCTGGAGGAGAAGCGCGGGTTCAAGGTCCACCTGGCGATCTACATCATCGTCAACGCCGCGATCAGCGCGACCTGGTGGATGAGCGGGGGCGGGTACTTCTGGCCGATGTGGACCATTCTTGGCTGGGGCATCGGTCTTGCCTTTCACGGTTGGGGCGCGTACTTCGGCGATCGCATTCCGAGCGAGGCCCAGATCGAGCGCGAGATGCAGCGTCTAAAGGGTGAATAGCC
>DYIV01000029.1 GCA_020723435.1 Slackia heliotrinireducens
ACGGAGGCTGAGACTGAAGGTGCGGCCGACGTCCAGGCGCAGGCTGAGACGGATAGTGAGGCCGTCGAGGAGGACGCGGCGGGTGGCGCAACCGATCAACCAGAAGCGTAGCGCGCAGTCGTCCACCCCGTTCGACCGCGTCCCGCCTCACAACCTGGAGGCCGAGCAGTCAGTGCTCGGTGCGATGCTTCTTTCGAGCGACGCGATACCTCTCGTCACGGAGATCCTCGAATCCGACCATTTCTACCGGGACATTCACCGCCAGGTGTACGACGCGATCGTCGGGCTGTACTCTCACGGCGAAGCGGTCGATCCGATCACCGTCGCGGAGCAGCTGAAGAACTCCGACGCGCTTGAACGCGCCGGTGGCAAGGCCTACATTCACACGCTGGTCAACGTCGTGCCGACGGCCGCTAATGCTCGCTACTACGCCGAGATCGTCGAGAAGGACGCCGCGTTGCGAGGGCTAATCAGGGCCTCCACGGAGATAGTCGGTCTTGGCTACGAGGCGCCTGAAGACGTCGAGGCGGTTATCGACCGCGCGGAGAGCCTGATCTTCTCCGTGGCCCAGAAGCGTGTCTCCGAGAAGTTCGTCCCCATCAAGGAGCTGCTGGCAAAGAGCTTCGAGGACCTCTCGCGCATGTACGACACCGGAGGCCACGTCGCCGGGATTGGGACGGGCTATCCGGATCTCGATCGCATTCTGACCGGCCTTCACAAGGGCGATCTCATCATCCTCGCCGCCCGCCCGACCATGGGCAAGACCGCCTTGGCGCTGAACATCGCGCAGAACGTCGCGGCGGAGAAGGTGCCCGTCGCCATCTTCAGCCTGGAAATGGCCGGCGAGCAGCTCGTTCAGAGGATGATTTGCTCGGAGGCGCGCATCGACTCGCAGAAGCTGCGGACCGGGCACCTTGGCGGTGACGACTGGAACAAGCTCTCCAGAGCGATGGGCCGGCTCGACTCACCAATCTTCATCGATGACACGCCAAGCATCGGCATCATGGAAGTGCGCGCCAAGGCGCGCCGTCTCTTCGCCCACCATGACGTCGGCTTGATCATCGTCGACTATCTACAGCTCATGCAGCCGGGGCGACGCACCGACAACCGGCAGCAAGAGATCGCGGAGATCTCCCGCGGCCTGAAGATCTTGGCGAAGGAACTCGGCATCCCGGTCATGGCCATCTCACAGCTTTCACGAGCGATCGAACAGCGCGGCGATAAGAAACCCATGCTGTCTGACCTTAGAGAGTGCGTCACGGGCGATACACTCGTGACGCTCACTGACGGACGGCGCGTGCCGATCGAAGATCTTGTTGGCAAGACTGCCGAGGTCTGGGCTGTCTCGGAGGAGGGTCGCATCTGCCGGGCTTGGTCCGACAGAATCTGGCCGGTTGGCTCGCGGCCCGTCCGTAAGATCACTCTGGCAAGCGGTCGCAGCATTGAGGCCACAAACGAACACCGACTGCTCGGAGCCAAGGGTTGGGTGCACGTAGGCGACCTGACTGTCGGTGATCGACTCGCGATCGCACGCGAGATCCCGGCTCCCGTCGAGCCGATCGAGTGGCCCGACGAGCGCGTCGCCTTGCTCGGACAGCTGATCGGTGACGGCAGCTACGTGTCCCATCAGCCGCTGCGCTTCACAACGGCGTCCGAGGACAACAGCCGTCTAGTGGCTGATGCCGCCCGGAGCCAGTTCGGCGCGAAGGTATCCCGCTACGAGGGACGGGGCGCCTGGCACCAACTCCTCATCAGCGGAAACGGCAACCGGTGGCACCTGGCGGGCGTCAATCGATGGTTGCGGGAGCTCGGCGTCTACAACCAGCGCTCGGCAGAGAAACGCGTGCCCGCCGACTGTTTCCGCCTCTCCAATCGCCAAGTAGCGCTGCTGCTCAGGCACCTGTGGGCAACCGACGGATCGGTCTGGCTGCGGCCGGCCGGAGACAACGGCTCCCCAAGGGTCTACTTCTCCACTTGCAGCCCCGGCCTCGCTCGAGACGTGGCCGCGCTTCTTCTGCGCTTGGGCATTGTCGCGCGCGTCCGAGAGATCGGTGGCTCCCAGCGGTGCCACACAGTCGACATCCACGGGGCGGAATCACTTCGGCGCTTCGTCGATGTCGTCGGCGGCTTCGGCCCCCGCGAGGCCCCCGTCGCCAAGCTGACCGCGCTGCTGAATAATACCCGGCCGACCACGAATGTCGACACGCTGCCGCAAGAGGTCTTCGGCGTCGTCAAAGCCGCCATGAGCGAGCAACGGATTTCGCAACGGGCGATGACGACCATGCGAGGAACCTCATATGGCGGAACATCTCACTTCCGCTTCTCGCCATCGCGTGGTCCTATCGCCGAGTATGCTGAACTGCTCAATGACGGAACACTGCAGGCCTGGGCATCAAGCGATCTCTTCTGGGATCGCGTCGTCTCAATAGAAGACGCGGGGACAAAGGATGTCTACGACCTGACCGTCCCCGGCCCCTCGTGCTGGCTGGCGGACGGAATCGTCAGTCACAACTCAGGCGCCATAGAGCAGGATGCGGACGTCGTCATCTTCCTGCACCGCGACATCTACGCCTCCGAGGAAGACATCGAGGATAAACTCATCGCCGACGTGATCATCGCCAAGCATCGCAACGGTCCGACCGGCAAGATCCAGCTGCGCTTCTTCGACACGTTCACCAAGTTCGTGCCGCTCGCCAAAGGATAGCGCAGACCAAGCGCCGAGGTCGCCAGGTTGGGACCACAGGCGTCGCTCTCACCGGGATACCCGTCACCAAGAAGACAATGGTCGCGAGACCCGCGCGGTCGCTAGAATCGCCCTTATGAAGATCGCGAAGGCCGCGTTCGCATCGGCGAACGCGGCCCCGAAGTTCCCACAAACTCGAGCGCGCCTAGTACACCGTGAAGTACCTCGCGGTGCTGCTCGGACGCACGTTCTTGCCGGTCACGTAATCCTCAGACCCCGGGAAGTACACTACAACCCGCCACTTGCCCCGAGCGCGCGGGGTGTAGCGCAGGGAGTATTTACTGCTCGAAGTGCTGAAGGCGCGCAACCGCGTGTACAGCGTCGTGACCCGTCGGTACTTTCGATTGTAGTACCGGTACAGACCAACCGTCATCCGTGCTCCGTAGGAGTTCTGCCCGCCATTGTTGGGGCCGACGACGCCGGGATTCACGTAACCGCTGATAGTCATGTAACGGCGGACCCGGTTACGCGTCCGAGTGGAGACCGTCGTCCGCGAGCTGAGGTACTCGGTCCACAGACCGGGATATCCGTGCAGCGCGGCGGCTGAGTCGATATGGACCATGTGCGGAGAGCCGTTCGTCCAGTTGTTGTTGCCGTAGAGCAGATCGTCGGACATGCGCATCGCGCGCACCGAGCTCTCCAGGCTGTAGGGCCAGAAGAAGAGGCTCTCGAGGATAATCTTGTCGGCCCGCTGGGCGCCGGCAGTCGGGCCGTATGCCGCCATCATCGCGTTGCGGACATCCCACAGCATCCCGGAGACAATCACGCTGTTGTGGTGGACCCAGCCACCGTCGTTGTAGGTGGAATCCATATTGTGACTGGGGTCGACGCCGGGGCTCAGCGCCCACCAGTCCTGGCTGGGCGCCGGATCGACGTAGCTGTCTCGTATCCCCTGGTTGTCATAGCGCATCTCGTGACTCGACTGCTCCATGTCACGCCGGTCGGCGGGGTCCGGGAACACCCACTGCCCCATGACCGGATCGTTGGTGAAGGATCCGGCGAAGTAGTCGGCGTAGCCCTCGCTCAGCGCGCCGGGCTGGAGCACGTACGGCAATTCGAGGATGTGATCGCAGACGCCGTGCGTGTACTCATGGTAGATGACGTCGTCGCCGCGGGCCGTGTCATTGAGACCGTCGGGGTCGCCGCCGGCGTAGCTGCCGTCGCCGAAGTAGATGAAGCCAATCCCCGGATCGTAGAAGGCGTTGTCGTACTCAGTGCCCACGTGCGCCCACGCGCGCATCGTGTAGTCCATCACACCGCAGCCGATGCTCTTGAAGTAGTCGTGAACCCGGTTAACGTGGTAGAAGAGGTTCACCTCATCGGCGTGGGAGTTCGTGCCGGCGTAGTCCCAAACGGCGCTCGAGGAGTTCTGCTGCTGGATATAGTAGTCCTCGTTCTCCGCCATCGCGAACGGGCCCTTGAGCCACGCGTGGACGTTGCCCGCGATCGGCGTCGAGTAGGCGCCGGTGACGTTCGTCGTCGCGCGGTTCGGCCCGACAATCACGTACTGATTGGCCATCGGACGAAGCTCGCGGCTCGCCCCGCCGTTGGTCGGATAGACGTAGCCCGAGTAGGTCCCCGAGGTCGTTCCCGCGTATCCTGGCTCGACGGTCTTCTGGATAACGAAGCTGTCGACGCAGGGTCCATCATCGACGACGCTCGAGTCGCTCTTGAAGCGAATGGCGACGTAGACATTGGAATCGCCGAGGAAGTGGCCGAAGTCAGCCATCTGGTCCTCGCTGCCCATGTCGAGAGTGTTCGCAGACAGCCATCCACCGGTATCACCGGACGCGCGGAAGCCGGCGAAGACGCGACCGTTGCCCGCCATCCATGAGTAGTAGTCAAAGTTGGGCTCGGTCTGCATCCACAGCTTGTGATTCATCGTCACACCGGTCGCGTTGGCCAGACTGAACGGTCCGTAGACGGCCCACGAGTCCAGACTGCTCGGATAGAAATAGTAGTTCGGGTCCATGCCGTTGGGCCCCAGCCGTGCCGGCCAGAGACTATAGCCACCGCTGTAGCTCTGCCAGTTGGTCTTGCCCCAGAAGGCGATCGGCTCGGTGCCGTTGGGACGCAGGCAGTACACGCTCCAGTAGGGTGCCGGCCAGGCGCCGTCAAACCCCTGGCTCGTTACGGTCTGGATGGCGCGAGGGCTGATGCCGGTACCGCGCGCACCCCGAGCGTCCGGCGAGAGCGCAACGGAGGATGTCCCGTTCTCAGGAGCCGCCGAGATCGCATCCAGGCGCGGCGCGGAGACAAGCTCGCGACGCAGACCCGGGGGCGCTTCCACCACGCCCGAGGGCTCCGGCTTTGCCGTGGCGAAACGCACGTCGTTGTAGCTGGAGACGACTTCACCGGTTCCGGCGTCGATCATCTGAGTCCAGTTGCCGACAGGGTTCTTCGTTCGCGTCTGAACCTTGTACGCGAGGACGCCCTTGCCTTTGCCGGAAGGGCGGATGACCAGATCGATCGACGAGGGCGATGCCTTCTTTCCGAGACTCTTCTTGACGATGCCCGGCACGTTGCGGTCGCTTACCTTCCGTGCCACATCGAGAGTCAGGCCGGTCTTGTAGGTCGAGTCGACCATCATGACGCGGCCGGCCGAGTCCATGTGCACCGCGACGAACGCCCCTTCGACCGGAATCCCCCCGGCCATCTGCTGAAGACGGACATGCCGCACGCCCAGGCGCTCGATACTCTTCTCGGTCTTCAGATCGGAACCATCGGTGCCGAACAAAGCCTGGTACTTTCCGAGGAAGGCCTTTGCGACATCTTCGGCCTTGCCCTCGATGCGTCCCGACTTGAAACCCCAGACCGACCTCGGTGAATCAGCGTCCTTGCTCCATTCGACGCCTTGGGCTCCCGAGAAGGCCGCCTCGAATCGCTTGAAGGCCGCGGCCGCTCGAGCCGTCGGAGCCCGCCCGACCGCCGGTTCGACGCCCAGAGTCTTCGGTTCGACACGAGCTTCACCCGGCGCACTCACAACCGGCGCCGAGTCGCGCACGGTAGCGGTGAGCGCAAGTGCGTTGCCGCCCGTCGCAAGAAGAAAGACCAGAAAGAGACAGATTACGCGTACAGCAAACTTCATGACAGCCTCCTCAACACCACCCCGATGGACACGCAAGCGTGCGTTAATAATACTGTGACCACTTGGAGTGGCGCAACCAAGTACTGGAAATCGAGTACGGGGAACCAAGTACTGGAAATCGACTTGGTGAGCCGTCAACCGCTACCCTCCGCGACGGCATCTCGACCCCATCTACCTTGACTTACGTGCCGCGATTCGCTAGCCTTCCCTACGGCGCAAAACGGACCGCGACTCTTGGAGCGGCACGGAGAGGACTCAAGCTGAAAGGTCGGTGCGTTTCGGTTTGGGTCATTTTTTTTCGTCCGTTGTCCGAAGAATGGTAAGTGATGAACGAAGCATACGACGTCATAATCGTGGGTGCGGGACCGGCGGGCATCTTTGCGGCGCTCGAACTCGTCGCCAAGGACGGCCTCCAAGTCCTGATGCTGGAGAAGGGGCCGGATATCACGAAGCGCGAGTGCCCCGGGCGGGGCGCCAAGTGCATCCTCTGCCAACCTTGCTCCATCACATGCGGCTGGGGAGGCGCCGGTGCGTTCAGTGACGGCAAACTCACGCTCTCCGTCAACGTCGGGGGCTGGATGCACGAGTACATGCCGCGGGAGGAGCTGGCCGAGCTCATCGACTACGTCGACGACGTGTATCTCAAGTTTGGGGCCTCGAAGCGCGTCCATGGCGGCAGGGGCGACGTGTTTCGTGACATAGAGCGAAGGGCCGTGCTCGCCGATCTACAGCTTATTTCGATGAAGGTGCGCCACCTGGGCACCGACAACTGCAGCAAGATTCTCCAGTCGATGCGCAAGGCCCTGGCGAGTCACGTCGACGTCAAGACGCGAACCCCCGTAGAGCGCCTCATCGTTGAAGACGGACGCGTGACCGGAGTTCAGACATCCGACGGCACATTCCGGGCTTCACATGTAATAGTGGCGCCGGGTCGAGAGGGAGCCGACTGGCTGGCCGGCGAGGCGAATCGCCTAGGCCTGTCGCTGATGAACAATGCCGTCGACATCGGGGTGCGGGTCGAGGTGCCGGCGCCGGTACTCGAGCCGCTGACGCGGAGTCTGTACGAATCGAAGCTCATCTACTATTCGAAGTCGTTCCAGGACAAGGTGCGCACGTTCTGCATGAGCCCTTACGGCGAGGTGTCGACGGAGAGCTACGGTGACGTCGTCACGGTCAACGGGCACTCCTACGCGGAGCACAAGACGCGCAATACCAACTTCGCCGTGCTGGTATCGACGACGTTCACCGAACCGTTCAGAGAGCCCATCGCCTATGGTAAGTACATCGCCCGGCTGGCGAACCTGCTCGGCGACGGCATCCTCGTCCAGCGCTTGGGCGACTTGCGGGCCGGCCGCAGGTCTACGGTCACGCGCATCGCCAACAGCGTGGTCACACCGACGCTGCCCGACGCGACGCCGGGAGACCTCAGCTTCGTGTTACCCTATCGGTACGTCGCGAACATCCTCGAGATGCTTGACGCGATGGAGAAGCTTGCTCCGGGCGTCGGCTCCAACGGCACGCTCCTCTACGGCGTCGAAGTCAAGTTCTACTCTTCGCGCCTGCGCCTTTCCCCGACGCTCGAGACCGAGGTGGAGGGCCTGTACGCGATCGGAGATGGGGCGGGGGTGACGCGCGGTCTCGTGCAGTCGTCATGCTCGGGCGTCGTCGCGGCGCGCAATACTGTCGGAGTTCACAGGAGGTAAGGTAGGTGCCAGCCACAGTACTGGTCGGAACCCAATGGGGCGATGAGGGCAAGGGTAAGATAACCGACCTGCTCGCCGATCAGATGGATATCGTCGTCCGTTTCCAGGGCGGCAACAACGCCGGGCATACCGTCGTCGATGGGGCGACCGAGTTGAAGCTTCATCTGATTCCATCCGGCATTCTCTACCCGCACATAACGCCGATCATCGGCTCCGGATGTGTAGTCGATCCCCAGGTGTTGCTGCGCGAGATCGACGGACTCACCGAGCGAGGCATACGCACCGCCAAGCTGATGGTCAGCGCCAACGCGCATCTGATCATGCCGTACCACCGGGTCCTCGACGGAGCTCGCGAGCGCAAGCTGGGCAACAGCAAAATCGGCACGACTCGCAAAGGCGTGGGACCCGCCTACACGGACAAGGCGGCACGCATCGGCCTGCGAATGCAGGACATGCTCGACATGAAGATCTTCCGGCAGAAGCTCGATGCGGCGCTCGCAGAGAAGAACGAGTTGCTGACCAAGATCTACGACCTGCCTCCATTCAGCGCCGACGACATCTGCGAGGAATTCACCGGGTACGCCGACCGCCTGTCGACCTACATAGCGGACGTCCCTTACGTTCTCAACCAGGCACTGGACCGAGGCGACAACGTGCTCTTCGAGGGCGCCCAGGGAACCCTCCTCGACTTGGACTTCGGCACCTATCCGTTCGTGACGTCGTCCTCGCCGACAGCCGGAGGAGCCTGCGTGGGCACGGGTGTCGGTCCGAGCAGGATCGAGAAAGTGCTGGGGATAGCCAAGGCGTATATCACTCGCGTCGGCTCCGGCCCGTTCCCGACCGAGCTCAACGATGAGATCGGACACATGCTCCAGGACACCGGCAAGGAGGTCGGGACCACCACCGGGCGCATACGCCGCTGCGGATGGCTCGACACGCTTATTCTCAAGTACGCGGTGCAGGTCAACAGCCTGACCCATCTGGCGATCACAAAGCTAGACGTGCTGTCCAGTCTGGAGACGATTCAGATCTGCGTCGGCTACGAGCACGAAGGGACCTTCTATGACAGGCTCCCGGCGCACCAATCCGTCTTCCACAAATGCGTGCCGGTATATGAGGAGCTCCCGGGATGGGGAGAGCCGATCACCGAAGTCACCGAGTTTGACAAGCTGCCGGGCGCCGCGCAGTCCTATATCAAGCGCATCGAGGAGATCGCCGGCGTGCCCGTGGAGCTGATTGCCGTCGGCCCGCGCCGTGATCAGACGATTTGGAGAAACAAGCAAGGCGGCCCTCAGGCCGCCCGTACTCTTCAGTGACGCTACGCTCGCGTCCTACTCATCCAGCTCCTCTTCATTGAGCCGGTTACCCGGTTTCGCCGCGCACGCATGACAGTAGACACTCGCCTGCGCCTCGCCTGAGTACTCGTGCACCTCGGAGATGCTGCAGGTTCGCTCGTCGCAGAGCAGCTTTCCGCACTCCCCGCAGCGGTGGACGGCCTTGTGCCTGCCGCATGATTCACATAATCCGAGTGCGTTGACCGATGGTTGGTGGGTCACTGAGAGTCCCCTCTGTTTGGCCTCGTCTGCTAGGCGTCGAATTGCTCGCCGTCGGTTATCTGGACGCCCAGGAGGTCCGAGATGACACCGATGTACTCGTCGAGCTCATCAAGGCGCGCCCCGGTCGTAACCAGATCGATCGTGCCGTCGAAGTTGAAGTACGTTGCCGGCCACTCGAGACGGTCAGGCAAGAATCGCAACCCGCTCTCGCCGACGGCGGCAACATGTCCGTGCTCCGAGAGCTTATCGACAACGCCGTCAACGTCTACCACACCGGCCAGTCTGTACGACGCACAGACGAAATCACGTGCCTCCATGCGCGTGCCCACCTTTCGCGTTCCGCGACTACTGCTACGACTGAAGTTGCTACCCTGCCTTGGCCCGCTGAAACGGGGCAAACGCCGCCTGACGCCGCCAGTCCCAGGCCGTGCGACGACCGGTCACATACCATACCATGCCTGGGCCGTGCCGCCAAGCCCGCACCAGTTCAGACAACCTGCGCCGCCACTTCAGTCCTTTTCACCCGCCCCGCGCGCGAGGCGATGCTGTGGTTATCGGCGACGGGAGGCCCAAGCGTGAGAAGCAGTCGCGGAGCCTACAGGCCCAGCGTGCTCTTGAGCCCGGCGGAGCGGCGGCGAGAGACGGGGATCTGCGTCTTCTCGCTATCCTTGACGGTGAGCATGAAAGTGCCCCCGTACATCGGCGTGATCTCGAGCACCATGTTGAGGTTGACGAGAAACCGCCTGTGCACGCGGTAGAAGACGTTTTCGGCGAGACGTTCCTCCAGGATTCGCAGAGGGGTCGAGCTGATGAATCGGGCATCCGCCGTGTGGATGTAGGAGTAGTCGTCTTTGCTGGATATGTAGACGATGTCCTCGATCGGCAGCAGGATCTTCTTGCCGGCCTTCTCAACCGGTATGCGATTGATCTGCATCTTGCGCTCGCCGTCGGCGGGCTTGGTGATCCGCGAGCGCTGGCCGCCCTTGACCTTGCCGATGGCGTCCCGCAGCCGATCGACGGTAACCGGTTTGAGCAGGTAATCGACGGCCTCCAGCTCGAAAGCCTTCACGGCGTGTTCACTGTAGGCGCTGACAAAGATGACGGCCGGGCACTTGCGCAGCTTCCGCATCGACTCGACGACTTCCAGCCCGGACAGGCCCGGCATCTCGATATCCAAGAAGACGACATCGTACTCGAGCGCCTCGATGAGTTCGAGCGCCTCGCGCGCGTTCGTGGCCTCGCCCACGACCTCTACGTCGCCGGCCGTCTCCAACAGGTACCGAAGTTCCGAGCGTGCGGGTGCCTCGTCATCTACTATGAGCGCTCGCAACATCAGGCCGTCCTTTCGTACGGTATCTCGAATGATATCGACGTTCCGATGTCGGGCGTACTGCTCACCTTCAGTCCGTGTTCCGGGCCGAAGGTTCCTTTGAGTCTCTCGTTGACGTTGTGAAGCCCGATCCCCAGCCCCTTGCCGAAACCGGGCCTGAACAGGCGGCCCATCTCTTCCGCACTCATGCCGCGTCCGTCATCCTCAACGGCGACTCTGACCAGACCGTTTTCCGTCTGGGCGCGGATGCGGATCGACAGCTTGCCGCTCTCGGGCAGACCATGCTTGATCGAGTTCTCCACGAGCGGCTGGAGAAGGAACGCCGGAATGCGCACGTTTTCGGCGGCCAAGGGCACGTCCTCGACGATGTGCAGATTGTTGCCGAACCGCGCGCGCTCCAGCACCAAGTAGTTGTTGACGTAGTCGAGCTCCTGCTTCAGCGTAATCATCTCGTCCGAATGCTCCAGCGACTTGCGAAAGAAGTTCGAGAACTGCACGAGCAGCCGACGGGCCTCGCCGGGGTCGGTCCGGCAGAACATGGTAATCGTGTTGAGCGTATTGAACAAGAAGTGCGGATTGATCTGGGCCTGCAGCGCCTTGAGCTCGGCGCGAAACGCCAGCTCTCGCTGCTTTTCGACCTCCGAGACCTCAAGCTGCGTCGAAAGCAGTCGGCCGAGGCCCTCAGCCACGGCGATCCTGCTCTCTGTCAGCTTGTCCGCGTTCGAGTAATAGAACTTCAACGTGCCGGCGGCAACCCCTTTGAGCTCCAGCGGCACGACGATCGCGGCGCGCAGCGGGCAGTCGTGCTGTGGACATCCGATGTCGGATTTCGAGCCGAGTATCTGTGGCGCGTTGTACTGTATCGCACGTTTGGTCCCGACGGTCATGATCTCGTGGCCCGCCGCGTGATGATCCTCCCCCGCACCCGCGAACCCAAGCACCTGAGAGCGATCGGTGATGGCCACCGCGATGGCGTCGCCCTCGCGCAGCACGATTCGGGCTACCTGCATCGCCGACTCCACCGTGAGGCCCTTGCGCAGATGCGATACGGTCTCGTTGGCGATTCCGAATACCTGGTGAGCCTGGAGCGCCTTGGCGTGCTCCGGCTGGTCGTAGAAGATCGTCAGCATCGCCGTGATGAGCGCGACGTTGACGACGAATACCGTCCCGATCCATACCAGAACCGCCTGCGCTACGATGTCGCGCAGGAGCCAGGCGAACACGGTGACTATCGCGCCCGCGAGGATTCCGGTGACGATGATCTGGCGGCTTGGGCGTCTGCCTTGCATCTGAGCCTACCTCACAATCTCCTTCTGCATTAGCGCTAGCTCATCGGGGAGTAGTTCGAAGCCGAATCTCGCGTACAACCTGCGGGAAGCCACATTGCCGCGCTGTGTGCACAGCGTCACGCTGGTCCCGCCGGCGTCGCGCAGCCAGCTGAGTCCCGCCGCCAAGAGAGCAGAGCCTACGCCTTGCCGTTGGCAGTCCGGCATGACGGCCAGTCGACCGACCGTTCCGGCCCCCCGCGATATGCTCACCATATTATAGCCGATCGTACGACCATCCCGAACTGCGACGAAGGCCGTTGTCTCAGGCAACATCGCCGTGATGTCCGGTGATCGAAGGCGCCACACCTCATCGAAACACGCCGCGTCGATCGCGGCAATCGCCTGCGCGTCTGTTGCCTCCGCGGACCTGATCTCGCAGACGCGATCGCCGGAGGCCGATCGCAGCTGGTCCTTCTTGAGCACCACAAGCCGCTCGATCTCGCCGAACCCCATGCGCGTGAAGGGCCTCGCGGCACGGTCGGTCAGCAACGGGGAGACGGCCAGCTCAAAGCCCTGATCGCGTAGGACATCCAGGAGGTGGCACAAGAACCGGCGGCGCTCGCCGCTTCTGGCCTCGAGGTGCCTAACGGCGCCCATCCGAGTGCCTCTTCGCCACACGTCCAGCAAACCGTGGGTCCGCCTGGGCCACCCAAGACATACCTGCAGAGCCCATGGCGACGACGCGAGTTGCGAGTGCAGATCGCTCGCGCGGCCGATCACGCCGGCCTTCACCAGCTCAGGCGCCACGAGTGCGGCGACATCGGAGTTGGCGGGACCGTATCTTGGCTTGCCGATCACCATCGCATCCTCGCAAGTTCCGTGCCGGCCAGAACCAGGGCCAAGACGGCCAGGAAGACGGCGAACAGGAGGCGGAGCACCCGGTCCGGCAGGCGGATCGCCACGTTCGCGCCAAGCCACGCGCCGGGAATCGCTCCGGCGGTCAGCAATAGGGCGAGTGACACATCGATGTGGCCGAGCAGCCAATGCACTATCGTCCCGGGTATCGCCAGTGCGGATACGACGACGAGCGACGTGCCGAAGGCGACTTTGGCGTCACGCCCAAGCACAACGAAGGCCGGGACCAGCACGGTTCCCCCGCCCAATCCAAAGAAGCCTGAGAAGAACCCGGCGCCCAAGCCGATGAGCGGGACCACCCACCCTACCTCGGACTCCAACCTCGGCGCGAGCTTCGTCCCATCACTGGATCGAGCCATGCCGAGCGCCGTGAGCAGCAGCAGGCCCGACGTCGCCAGCAGAACGGAGCTTCCGGACAGAAACCGTGTGGCGTAGGCGCCACCGATGGCGCCGGCGATCCCGGTAGCACCGGCACGCCACGCCAGGCTCCAGTCAACCAGCGACGCTCGGGCGTACCGTGTCGCCGACGTGACCGCGGCGGGAATCACGGCCGCCAGCGGCGTGCCCACGGCGATCATCGCGGGGTAGCCGAGCACGACCCGGATGGCGGGCGTCGCGATGACGCTTCCGCCGATCCCAAGCTGCCCCGACATATATCCTGAGACGAGGCCGACAGTCACAGCCTCCACTGAACGCCAGTCCATGGGGGAATTCTAGCAGTGGCGGGCGCGGAAAGCGCCTCGCGGAGCGGGGAGACGCTACGTCGTTACTTCGCGATCCATCGGCACGTGCTGCTGAAGACCCGGATCTTCGCGGATACTCTCCATGAAATCCGGCCATCTACGCTGGAATGTGAAGTAGTCGTTGCACCGCTCCTTCGCGTAGCGCGGAGCATCGACGAGCGATACCTTGGCCAGCCGCATGTGAGCGCCGAATCCGCCGCGGAACATGTCGCGGAAGGCTCGGGCGATGCACGTGACGAAGGCCCTGGCGCCGACCGACTGCCGCAGGAAGTAGCCGGGATAGGGATCGAGATCCTTGGCGCGAACGGGCTTCAAGTCGACTTGAGAGCGCAGGTACTCCAGCTTGCGGTGTTCGTAGATGAATCGATAGATGTCGGCGCGAAAGACCAGCGTCTGCATCAACTTCGGCGGGGGCAGATGTAGAATCGACAGCTCGTTGTCGAGGAAGAACTCGAACCCGTGCATCTTCGCATTGATGACGTAGTCTATGTCTTCGCCCCGAGTGATCGCCGGATCGAATGAGACCTGCGTGAAGATGTCTTTGTGCAGCGCCATGCAGCCGCCGAGCGCCATTGAAGTGGGGCTGAAGCGAGGCGGCACTCCCACCGCCTTCAAAGCATCATGCATCTGTCGCTTCTTCTCCCAGAAGATGTCCGACCACTGCGCCTTTGTGTGGCGGAGATACGAGCCGTCCTCGTGGATGTAGTAGCCGGTCTTGGCCAGCATGGGACGGCCGTCGACTTCTTCGCCGAGCCCCTCGACCGCCTTCTCGACAAACTGTTTGTCGGTGACCACCTCGTCGTCGTCGAGGAGTATGGCGACGTCTGAGCCGAGGATGTGCGGGACAATAAGGCAGAGATTGCGGATGTTGCCGTAGCCGTTGAGCGACACCTTGTCGATGAGGTCGTCCATCTCCAGCTGCTGCATTCGCGTATGGAGCGAGTTGAGCTGGGTGGTCGTGAAGACCGTGATGTTTAGGTCTTCGTACTCCTTCGCAAGCTCACCCAGGCGCTCTTCGACCTTCGGCTCGAGATACGGCTCCGTGGCCGACCCCAAGAGGACGACGTCGAAGTCCCCTTCCACGCCGCGAAGGCTGTCGAGGCACTTTCCGATTGTGCCGGTATCGTCAATCGCCGTTGGGTGATCGTAGATGTTGTAGAACTTATCGGTCGGTTTGCCCGTCGACTTCGTCCAGTAGGTCGGGACAACGACTGTCTTCTTCAACTCGAGTCACTCCTTGTCGCCGTTCGCGATCTCGGCAAGCGCCTCTCGCGCCTGTGCCAGCACGCGCGCCTCGCTCGGGTACGCCACCGCCCGCAGCGCCGCGTCGAAGTCGAACCAGGCCACCTCTTCTACCTCGTCGTCGTGTTGAGAGGTCGACCCGCCCAGATGACGCATCAGGTAGAAGTGCACGAACTTGTGATAACGGGTCTTCTCCGGCGCCCAGTAGAACCAATAGTCGACCGTGTCGAGTTCAGTGATGACCGATGCGTCGAGCCCGCTCTCCTCGCGCACCTCGCGCAGGGCCGCCTCCTCGTGGCCCTCATCATTCTCGACGAGGCCTTTCGGCAGCGTCCATCGTCCCGGCCTGACCCTGACGAGCGCCACTTCCCACCCGTCACCCGACGGACGGCAGACGACCCCGCCGGCAGATACCGCACGCTTGGTCGCGACGACGCCGTCCCGCGCAGACGCCTTCTCGCCCCCGCTGTCGTTCGTCTGAGTCTCCCTCTCTCGAAGGCGCGAGCCGGATTCTTATGCTACCGCGAATCGCGAGGCGATGCTACACGACTACGGGGGCCCGGCAACCACGAAGCGTCGGATGCTTCCCCGGGCTAGTCGAGATCGCGCGTGAAGAAGTCCTCGCCGGTGGATGTCTTCTCGTCGTCGCAACTGACGATACCAAGATCCTGCCCGCAGAACCCGCATGCGCCTTTGGTGACGTTGATGCCCGCGATGGAGAAACCGATCCGATCGATGACGAGGCGGCCGCAGTTGCTGCAGTAGGTGTTCTCGCCCTCATGGCCGGGGACGTTTCCCAAGTACACGAAGTTCAGTCCGGCGTCGAGGCCTATCCGCCGTGCATGCTCCAGGGTTGCCGTCGGCGTAGGCTCCAGGTCCGACAGCTCCAAGTAGGGGATGAATCGGGTTACGTGCCATGGCGTGTCCGGTCCCAGCTCGGCTACGATCCACTCGGCGATCTTGCGCAGCTGCTCGTCATCGTCGCTAATCGTCGGAACCACGTTCGTCACGACCTCCACGTGCATGTTCCACTTCTTCTTGGCACGCACGGTGGCGGCCCGGACGGGTTCGGGGTCCGGGACGTTCGCCAGCCGGCGATACGTTTCCTTGTCCCACCCCTTGAGATCGACGCGGAAGACGTCCATGTAGGGGCCAAGCTCGTCGAGCGCTTCCGGCGTGATGTAGCCGTTGGTGACCATCACGGTATAGAGATCGTTCTGTTTGCACATCTGCGCCGTGTCCAGGATGTATTCAAACCAGATCGTCGGCTCGTTGTAGGTCCAGGCCACACCCTGACAACGGTATCGTTGCGCCGCCAGTACAGTGTCCTCGGGACTGAGATCTGTCAGCTCCTCAGCTCCCAACGTGGGGCTGGCATGCGCGATCTGCCAATTCTGGCAGTGGATGCAGCGGAAGTTGCAGCCCAGCGTGCCGATGGAGAAGACCATCGTGCCCGGACAGTAGTGGAAGACCGGCTTCTTCTCGATCGGATCGGCGGCGACCGAGGAGCACTTGCCGTAGATGAGTGTGTGCATCTTGCCGCCGCGGTTGACGCGCACCTCGCAGTGTCCGCGCCCGTCCGGCTTGACAACGCAGCGCCTCGGGCAGACGTTGCAGCGCACGGCGCCTTCACCCAGCTGCTCGTACAGCGCCGCTTCTTGCATGCCTAGTCTCCCTCCGGCTCCCGCAGATCTCCCTCCGGCGCCCGCAGATCTCCCTCCGGCGCCCGCAGATCTCCCTCCGGCGTGTGTGGCGCGCCGTCGATCACGCGAGAGCCTATCTCGGTTCGGTTCCTGCCATTCGCCTTGGCCCGGTAGAGCGCGCGATCGGCTTCAGTAACGAGGTCGTCGGCGCTGCGAACGCCGCTGCTGGCCGCCACACCGACGCTGATCGTCATCTTCAGGGTCTTCTGATTCCCGTCGTCGGTAACCTTAATCGGTGTCGACTGCACTCGGGTGCGCAGCTTCTCGGCAACGGCGAACGCCTGAGTCTTGTCGATCTCAGGCAGAATCACCGAGAACTCGTCCCCACCCCACCTGCCGACGATGTCGCTCGTGCGTACGCACTCCGACAGCACGGAGGTGATCGCCCTCAAAACGTTGTCGCCGATGACGTGGCCGAGGGAATCGTTGATCGACTTGAACAGGTCGACGTCGATCATGAGCACGGATACGACTCCGCCGTAGCGATTCGCCCGCTGGATCTCCTCCTGCAGACGTTCGTTGAACGTGCGATGGTTGACCAGGCCCGTCAGACCATCGGTGACGGACAGCTCACGCAGCCGATCGATCAGCCCGGAGAGGACCTCTTGCTGGAACGGATGGCACATCCTCCACTCGGCCAGACCCTGGCTGACGGCGAGCGCTTGATCGTGGCACGTGTCGTAACCGCACGCACCGCAGTCGAGCCGCTTCTCCGGCACGTGCCGGTCGGCCTGAGCCAGCACGGCCGAGAGGGCCGCCGGTGACGGCATCTCTTCCCGGATCGGCTGCGGCGTGAAGCCCCGCGCCGTGGCGATGCTCGGCAGGCTCAGCCGAAGATCCGCGAAGCGGATCTCGGTCGAGGAACCGTCTCGGCTGCTCCGGTAGTACTCAGATATGATCCGCTTGCGCTCCGTGGCAGACAGCAGCGTCGCCATTCCAGGCCCCGCGACACACCCGTCACACTGGAGGACGTCGACGACCTTGGGCCGCATCTCACGCCGTTCCACTGCCTCGATCAGGTCGGATAAGGAGCGACTGCCGTGCATCACTCTGATATCGGTGTCAAGGATGTTGCTGCGCGCGAGAATGTCTCGCGGGAATCCGTCGATCAAGGATGCCTCCTTGAAGAGCGTGGGCCGATTCTCATCGCCGTCGGGAACACTCAGCCCGATCGGATCGACGCCGTGCTCCTCCAGCAGCAGCTTCGCCTCATCGAAGGTGAGGACGACGTCTATTGCGTCGGACACCTGCGGGTCGGCGGCCTCCCCCTTGCGGGCAAGACACGGCCCGATGTAGACGGTCCTGACCGGTTCGTTGTAGATCGCCTTGATCAGCCGCCCTTGCGCCACCATCGGAGAGATGAGCGGCGCAAGGTTCGTCGCCAGCTGAGGATGATAGAGCTGCAGCCTGGCAACGACAGCCGGGCACGTGGAACGGACGTAGAGCTGACCGTTGCGGTGCTCGAGCAGTCGTTCGTACTCGGTCGCGACCAGCTCCTCGCCAAGGATGGTCGTCTCTATCGAGTAGAAGCCGACGAGTTCGAGCGCCGCTTCCACCTGCTGTGGCCTGATCGGATGGAACGCCGCGACGTACTCCGGCGCCAGGATGGCGACGGTCCTTTCCCGAGCCAGAAGCCTGCGCACCGACGCGACGTCGCTGCGGGCTCTCAGGGCCTTCTGGCTGCAGGCGTTGACACACAAGCCGCAAGCGACGCAGCGCTCCGCGACGATTTCGGCCTTGCCGTCGCGGATACGCACTGCCTTGACGGGACAGACACGCACGCAACGATACGAGCTCTTGCACCGTTGCCGGTCGGCGGTGATGAGATCCATGACGGACGCCCCTAGGCTGAGGGCTGGGCGGTGCGCGCCGGTTCGCGACTGCGACACAGCGGCGCCACCTTGGCGTTGACAAGTCGCGCGAGATCGGCGCAGCGCATTTTGAGGAATGCGTTGAGTTCGCCGGCGGCGCTGTAGAGGATCTCGCTTTCCATGACGGCCTGGTCCAGCCAGACCGGTACGTCCTTCTTGAGCGCAACGGGTGGCGTGGCGCCCATAGGGTAATCGGTGGACTCGAGCAGCTCGGCGGGTGTCGCAAGGCGAACGTTCTTCGTCCCGGCCTCTTTCTTGAGGCTACCGTAGTGGACCCGGCGGTCGCCTGGAAGCAGCACGGCATTCGGCTTGTTGTCCACCATGAACAGGATCACCTTTGTGATCTGCGACGGACGCAAGCCAAGCAGCGCAGCAGCCCGCTCTGCCGTCTTGGCGGAGGTCTCCAAGAGAAATATCTCATGGGGAACATCGCTGGATTGCAGGTAATTGTGGACGTCGACGCTGGTTCTCATCCCTCTTCCTTGCTCCAAGTCATAGTACCAGATGGTTAAGGTCCGAACCAGGGAGCCGGTGAGCTCGGTTCGACGATCGGGGGCTACTCGGCGAAGAGCTCCCGCGCGAACCTACGCAGCAGGGCAAGAAGAGGAAGGCCGATGCCATAGACGGCCAGCGCCTGCCCAACGCCTATCGTGAGAACGGCGCCCCAGTAGGGTGAAAGCCGCAGCGGCCCGACTGACAGCGGTTCAACCGGTATCAGGTAGACGAGGTACGCCGCCACGCCGAACGCGTTGAGGAGCACCGGGGGCAGCAACGCGACGAAGGTGTTGCGCCTCAACGCGCGCGTAAGAACCGCGGCCGCCAGCGACAGGAGTGACCCGACGATAACGTCAAGGATGCCGATCGGGCTGCCCAGCGCGTTGGCCAGCAACGCGCCCACGAACAGGCCCGGCACGGCGGCAGGCGTCAGGATGGGCAGCACGGTAAGCGCCTCACTAACCCGCAGCTGGATTGCGGCGAAACTGATCGGCGCGAACACCAGCGTGATCGCGACGTAGACCGCCGCGATCAGCGCGGCGTGGGTGATGTGTCGTGTCTTCATCGGCGGCCCCCAGGGAATCGACACCCGCTCATATGAGCGATGGGATTGTGGGATTATACCATCCCAGGATCCGAAGACGGCACGCCGCTCAGACTGACTGCTGGACTGCGGACGTTCGTGTCGGGCGCCTTCGCACGGCTTGACCGCAGCTGGGTATGCCTGTATTATGAGTTTAGGTAACCCTAAGACAATGCTTGAAACACCCCATCCTCGGGAGGAAGCCATGTCATCGGAGAAGGTAGAGGAATACCTCGAAGCGATCTACAAGCTGCAGAGCCCGGACAGACCGCTAGGCACGTCTGAGCTTGGCAAAGAGTTGGGCGTCGCTCCCGCCTCCGCGACGGAAATGGCCAAGCGTCTCCAGGACAAGGGATACGTACGGCGCGGCAAGAAGTCGGGCATCACTCTGACGAAGTCGGGAGAGAGGGCCGCGCTCGAGCTGATACGAAAGCACCGCATCGCGGAGCGGTTCCTCGTCGACGTGCTGGGAATGGACTGGCAGTACGCGCACGAGGAGGCATGCAAGTTCGAGCACATCATGTCTCCCGACGTGGAGAAGCGGATGGAGGCACTGCTGGACAACGCGACGACCTGCCCCCACGGTCATCCCATCCCGGACGAACAGGGCAGAACGGCCCCAGAGAAGGTGCGCCCGCTAAGCAGCCTCAAGCGGTGTCAGACCGGGATCATCGCCAAGATCGCCGAGGAGCGCCGGGACCTACTTGAGTACCTGGCCACGCTCGGACTCATGCCTCAACGCAAGGTGCAGGTCGAGCAGGTCGCACCGTTCGACGGGCCGATGCTCATCCGCGTCGACGGCGCCAATTACGCACTCGGGCGAGAGATCGCCGACAAGATCTGGGTCAAGGGGGAGAAGTAGCCCGTGCCCCTTTCTTGTCATGGTGCCGTCAACGAGCTTCGCGGCGACACCGACTACGTCTTCGCGCTGGCCGGAAACCCCAACGTCGGCAAGTCGTCGATGTTCAACGCGTTCACCGGCACCGGCGTCGTAACGGCCAACTACCCCGGCAAGACGGTTGAGATCAACGTGGCAACCACACGCCTGGGCGACTTGAAGATCGGCCTCGTCGACCTTCCGGGCACCTACGCTCTGGGCGCCGTCTCGGAGGACCAGTGGGTCGCGCGCCAGGGTCTGCTCGACGGCAAGCCCGACGCGGTCATCGTCATCCTGGATGCCACAAACCTGTCGCGCAACCTCTACATGCTGCTACAGCTTCTGGACATGGGTTTTCCCACCGTGGCAGCGCTCAACCTCTCCGACCAGGCGCGCAAGATGGGAATCGACATCGACGACTCCAAGCTCTCGAGAATCCTCGGCATCCCCGTGATTCCGACGGTCGCAACGCGCGGGGAGGGACTCGACCTGCTGCTGGCCGCGGCCGCCTCGGTGGCCCAGGAACGCTGCGAGCATCCGGAGCAGCGAAATCGTCGGCAATTGCAGTACGGCAGTGATATCGAGGATGTCGTCACCGCGCTCGCGGCTGATGTCGAACGCCTGCTGGGTGAGGAGACCTTCGGGGTGAGCCCCGAGGGGCTGGCGCTGCTGCTGCTCGAGAACGACAAGCAGTTCGTCGAGCTGGTGCGTGAAGCTTCCCCAGCCCCTGGCACTGCGGGTGTCTCAGGCGCCTCGGGCGCGCCGAGTGTATCACCGGGCGCGCCGCCGAAGGGCAACGGCCACCGGCGCCGTCACCGACACCGGCGAGGACGCCCCGGTGGGGCCGAACTGCTCGAGAAGGTCCGCTCGGCATCGGAAGCGATCGAGGCCGAGCACGGTGAGCAGACTCCCCTGCGCATCATCCGCGAGCGCCACGGCTTGGCCGGCTCGATCGCGGCCGAGGTGCAGCGACAGACTCACGAACACGAGCTCTTCAGCCAGCGGATGTGGCATTTCACTACGGCGCCGGCCACCGGCATCCCGCTGCTGATCGGGGTGCTCGGCTTCGTCTTCGCCTTCCTCTTCATCGTCGGCGAGTTCTTGTCAGAAGCGTTCAGCTCGCTGTGGGCGGCGACGCTGTCACCGCTGATTCAAGGAGCGATTCACGCGGTGTTCGGCGAAGGTGTCGTCGCGAAGATCCTGATCTGGGGACCGGACGCGGGCATTGAGGCGGCGCTGGCGGTCGGCATCCCGTACGTCCTGACGTTCTACTTCCTCCTCGCCTTCCTCGAGGACAGCGGATACCTGAACTCCGTGGCGTTCCTCACAGACAGGATCATGCACAAGCTCGGGCTGCACGGACGGTCCGTCATCCCGCTCGTCGCCGGCGCCGGCTGCAACGTGCCGGCCATCATCGGCACGCGGGTGCTCACGACCAAGCGCGAGCGAACGATCGCAAGCACGCTCATTGTGCTCGTGCCCTGCAGCGCGCGCACGGCGGTCATACTGGGAGCCGTTGCCGGCTTCGCCGGATGGCAGTGGGCTATCGGTGTCTTCGCCATCGTTGCGGCCCTCATCTTCGTCGTGGGCCTGGGGCTCAACAAAGTGCTGCCGGGAGAGTCGACGGGGCTGGTCATGGAGATGTTTCCGTTTCGGATGCCCTCGCTGAAGTCGATCGCGATAAAGACGTGGTTTCGCTTCAAGGACTTCATCTTCGTCGCCACGCCGATCGTGCTCGGAGGTAGCCTGCTTCTCGGACTGCTCTACGAGACAGGCTGGATCTGGGCGCTCGCGGCGCCGCTCTCGCCGATCGTGGAAGGCTGGCTCGGCCTGCCGTCGGTGGCGGGACTCACTCTGATCTTCGCGGTGTTGCGCAAGGAGCTGGCGCTACAGCTCCTGGTCACGATGGCAGTCGTTCAATACGGACCCGACGCCAGCAATCTGCTCAACATCATGAATCCGGGGCAGCTGTTCGTGTACGCGCTGGTCAGCACGATCTACGTGCCCTGCGTGGCCACGATTGCCGTGCTCGGTAAGGAGCTGGGCTGGAAGCGGTCGGCGGCGATCGTGACGTTCACGACCGCGCTGGCGGTGCTGATCGGCGGGATCGCGCACCGGGTCATTCTGGCAGTTGGGTAGGTGCTTGAGATGACTCAAGAGTATGAAGACAGGAGCCCGCGCTCGGCTGCGGGCGCCGGAGATGCCGAGGATGGGGATCGAGCAGCTAGAGGATCCGACACTGAGGACGGCTTGCAGTCGCGCGACGCTGTCGAGGTGCAGTGTCCACTCTGTGGCCATCGGTTCGAGCCGGGCGAGAATCCGGCCTGCGCGCATTGCCCCAAGCTCTTCGCGACGTGCGGCATGATCATGTGCCCGAACTGCAGCCACGAGTTTCCGAAGTAGCGCCGCCGGCCCGGCCGGTCGCAAGAAGCGATTGAGGAACGACCCCCCTGGGATATCTTCTCGCAGTGCGCGTCTGGTGTGACGAGCACGATGAGGACTCGTTCACCGCGACGCCCATCGCGACATGCACACGTGCTTATGGTCAAGTTGAAGCGACCTGGCGCCGATACGCTACTAGTCTTGTGGTTCTAAGGAGGGGCGATGCCGGGAAGAGGGCGCCACCGGAAGCAGACGAAGGCACCTTGGCGGACTGTGGCGATCGTCGTCGTTGTGATTGCCACTGTCGTCGTGATCGCGGGTCCTCTGGTCCCCTTTCTGACAGCGGATGTCGAGCCCGGCCTCAAGGCCAAGTTTGCGGGCTCCTACCTGCTGATGGTAGCTCTCGCGGGCGGCGCCATCGGCATCGTCTTCGTCGTCTCGCGCAGATCGGCGAACAGCCGTTCCAAAGACGAGTCCCAGGCCGTTACGAGCCCGGACCCCGTCGCACAGAGCGTCTTTCCCTGGTATTCCTCGGCCGTCGCCGCGCTGGCCATGGTCGTTGTCTGTGTGCTCATTCTGCTCGGGCTGCAGATAGTAGGCACGTTCCGACCCGATCTTCGCGCGGGGACGCACGGAGAGCTGTACGCGCCACGAACATGGCTACCGCTGTTCTCCTTGATCTGCGCGTTCGCGCTCCGAGTGCTCTTCCGTGCCTTCTTGCGCAGGAAGCGCATGGCCAGCTCAGAGGAGACAAAGAACGTCAACGCCATGGACTCCGTGATGTCGGTGGCCATGGACGGCAAGTGGATAGCCGCGGTGCTGCTGGTCGCGGCGGTCTTTGGCGGCCTTGCCGTGTGGGCGTCCGCGTGGAGCCCTCCGGCCCTCGCGCTCTTCGCGACGGATCCGGCGGGCAACGTGTACACGGTAGTCGGCGACAACTTGTACCGATGGGACAAGCAGGGCTCGTGCACGCTCAGGATCGACCTGAATCGCCTCTACAAGCCAGAGATCTTCTCCGACCTGGCCGTCAATGAACAGGGAACGATCGCGCTGTCAGACAGTGGAGCGCAGAGGGTTCTCATAATCGATTCGGAGGGTCGGCTCGTTCGCGAGAAGCCTCTCGGCGCGAACGGTGCATTCCTTGCCAAACCTGACGACAGCCGCATTGGGCTCAGCTTCGTTGGCGGAGAGGTGCACTACGTGCACGACGGCAGGGTGACCTGCATCGACCAGGGAACCGAGGAACGGGCGGTGTTTGACGACTCGAGGTCGAAATGGGCCTCGGGCGTGTGGGTTTCCGATGAGGTGATGATACTGTCCGACACCTCCAACCGGCGGCTGGTCATCACAGAGGGAAGGAGGTCCACAACTCTCGATTGCTCGAGGCTCGCGGAGCGCTACCACTACCCCGACAACGTCGCGATGGATACGAAAGGGGACCTGTACGTGGTGGTGCGTAAGTGGTGGGAGGATGAGAGCAGCCCTATCAAGACCGGCAAGTCAGAGCCGAAGGACCCCTCGGGCCACTACCCCGACACGTGGATGGGCGAGCTCTATGTCCTGCGGAAGGGCAGTGCGACACTGACCCACCTGCCGCTCACGTGCGAGGGCATCCCTGTCCCTGTCGACGACTTCGGATTCCTGCCCTCCGGCAAGATGCTCATCATGCCGCTAAGCTCGCAGGTGCTCTGCGCGTTCGACCCGCGCCGGCCCGAGGCGGGAGTCCAACCGTGGGGCCGCGGTCAAATGAAGGAAGTTCTGGATCGCGGCGACATGTGCACGAAGCTGAAGGACTTGGCGCCAAACTCGTTCGCCGTCCTCGCGATTCTGTTTCCTATCGTGATCGGGATATGCGGCGCCCTGGCGAGTGCGGACAAGACGGCGCCTCAGACGACAGCGACACAGGGCGTGCCACGAGTGGTGTACTAGGCACGAGGAACACCGGACCGACGTTCTCTGCGTCGACCTCGCGTCGGTTGGACAACTCCACGTGACGGAGCAGAGTGGTTCATTCTCAAACCACGATGATTGGCGCGCCTTGGACCGCCCTTGACAGCGGTCCATGTATCCGGGCGGGCAACTCGCTGTCTGCGCACAGACATTCTGCCTCCAGGAAACCCGGGGCGGTTCACTCCCGTCTCAGCCAGAGCTTCGGTTGCCAGGCTTCTGTTGGGGCCGTCCTGTGCCCATACCAGCACTCTGGGGATGGGTTGGCTGCCCTTG
>DYIV01000149.1 GCA_020723435.1 Slackia heliotrinireducens
CGGCGCGCCGCGCTACGACCTGCTCGTGGACCACCCGGCAGCGGTGAACGACCTCCGCATCCGCGTCGAGGGGGCGGACGCCCTCGAAATCGGGCCTGAGGGGGAACTCATCGCTCACCTTCGCGAGGGGGCGTTTGTTCAGTCCCGGCCCGTGGCGTACGTGTCCGGCGACGACGGCACACAGGAGGAGATCCCGGTCTCCTTCCGCCTCCTGGGAGGCGACCGCTACGGCTTCGAGGCACCGCCCTTCGCCGGACGGCTGACCATCGACCCGACCTTCAAGTACGCGAGCTACCTCGGTGGTGAGTGGGACGACGTCCCCTACAACGAGTTCGGCACCTGGACCGACCCCAACTGGTTCGAGCGCCGGCCCGGCGCCATCGACGTGGACGCCGTGAACACCGTCATAGTCTGCGGGCAGACCGCCTCCACTTACTACTTCCCAACCACCGCGGGCGCGTACGACACCACGGCCGCCCCGACGGACGCGGTGGTGACCGCCTTCTCCGGCAGGTTGCGAGACTTCGAGTTCAGCACCTTCCTCGGCGGGAGTGGAACCGACGAGGCCTACGGGCTCAAGGTCGACCAGGAAACCGGGACCATTTACGTGGTGGGACACACGGACTCGACGGACTTCCCGGTCATGTCTGCTTTCGGCACGCCGTACAGCAGCGCGCCGTTGGTCTCGGCCGGCTTCATCACGGCGATCGAATCCGACGGCACCTCTCTCTTGCATTCGAACACCCACGAGGGCGCGGTATGGAACGACGTCGCCGTGCTGCCCATCTCCGGCGAGCGGGCGGCCGTGTTCGCGGTCGGGTATGCTGAGGAGACTTTCAGGTCGACGATCCTTTCGACATGGAACTGGGTGCACGGGCCCTCGCCCTATCAGGATACCCTCAGCGGCGTCGGGATCGACTTCGCGGTGCTCCGGGAGCAGGCTGGAGGAACGCTGCTGAAGGCGGCGACCTACATCGGCGGGTACGCCAATGACCAGGGACTGGCCATCACGCTGGTCGGGGACGAGCCGGTTGTGGGCGGGAAGACCCTATCCACTTGCGGAGGGTGCCCGACAGGCAACTACCCGTTCCTACCTTGGTCTGCGTCGTGGTCCTACATCTGGGCCTTGGGCGGCTGGGCTGGAGCGGTCACGCGCCTGGACGCGGACATGCACCAAATCCAGTACTCCGGCGCGTTCAGCGGCTCGGGGGCCCACACGGCGGTGCTCGACCTGGCGACCGCAACGAACGGCAGCGTGATCGCCGTGGGCTGCACGCGGGTTATTCAAACCTACAACGGACTATCAGACCCCAACAACTTCAACCTCGAGGGATTCCCTACGACCCCCAACTCGTACCAGTCGACGAAGCTGGTCGGCGGTGCCTACGCCGGATTCGTGGCCAGGATCGAGCCGCAAGGCCAGTTCCTGAACTGGTGCACCTACCTCCATCCGCTACCGGAGAGCAGTTCGCAGGACGTCTCGGCCACAGGCGTGGCTTTCTTGCCGAACGGCGACGTGGTGGTGACCGGTCTGTCCGAGAGCCCGTACTTCCCGGTGTTTCCGGTGACGGCGCCCGGCTTCATGGGAACGAGAGACGCGTTTCTGACCGTGCTCTCGAGCACGGGGACGACGCTCCTGGGAAGTCAGATGTTTGGCGGGTCATCGCCGACTGCGATCGACGAAGGGTACGCGGTGGCGATCAGTCCAAGCGGGGCCGCGGCGTACGTCCTCGGCGCCACGAGCGGCTCATCTCTCCCGATTCCGACCCCGGCAGCGCAACAGAACTCCGGCGGTTTCAAGGATCTGTTCGTCGCGACTTTCCTGGTGCCCTGATCAGGCAATCACAACGACGGGAGAAATCGACGATGACAAGATACCAGACGATCATCCTTCTCCTGTGCATGTCCTCGCTCATCGGCGGGAGGGCACAGGCCCAGGGCACCCTCTGCTCCTGGCTTGGTGGTACGAACGACAGCGCGTTCGGTGGCAGCCTGTGCAGAGTCGGCGACTTCAACGGTGACGGCTTCCCAGACATCGCGCTGTCGGATCCCTACGATTCGACAGTGGCGCCGAATGCCGGAGCCGTGTTCGTGTACTCGACGACCTCCTGCACAAGTCCTCTGGCCACGTTCTACGGGCAGAACGCCGAGGACGGCATGGGCGGGGTCTCCGCGGTAGGGGACGTGAACGTGGACGGCTTCGACGACCTCCTGATCGGGACCCGTCGCGACAGCGCGGTCGCCACGTGGGCGGGCATGGCGCGCATCGAAGGGGGCGGCGGCGCAGGCACGCTCTGGACCGGATACGGGAGCGCCGCCTACGACTTGTTCGGCGGAACCCTCACCGGCCTCGGGGACGTGAACCTCGACGGGTTCCCCGACTGGCTCGTGGGCAGTCCAACGGCGAACGTCTTGGGCGTGATGAACGCGGGCCGCGTGCAGGTGTTCTCGGGAAAGGACGGCGCCGTCCTGTTCGACCTTCACGGGACAGTCTGGCATGCCACCTACGGTGGCGCCGCTGACTCGGTGGGAGACGTGAACTGGGACGGGCGCCCGGACTTCCTCGTCGGCGCCCCGGGCGAGCCGCCGGGCGCTGGGTCCGTTTACGAGCTCTCGGGCCTCGACGCGTCGGTTCTGCGGTCGTGGACGGGTGTGTATCCCGAGTCGCTCGGCCTGGAGGTCCGCGCCGCCGGCGACGTGAATGCCGACGGGGCCTGTGACGTGCTGGCGTGGTCGCTGGGGGTGGCTGGTGGATCGACTTCGGGGATCTGGCTCCTCGACGGAGCGAGCAGCGCGGTGCTGGAACTGACCGTCGTGTCGGTCGGTTCCTACCGGTCCATGGACGGCCTTGGCAACATCAACGGCGACGCCGTGTCGGACTACATCCGCTTCGCCGCCTCCTCTGATATGGAGATCCGGCGCGGCGGCAGCCTCGACCTCCTGGCCCGCACGCCCGGCTGGAACGTCGTCGGCGTCGAGGACGTCGACGGCGACGGCTTCGGCGACTACTTCCGGCGCGTGCCCATCACCTCCGACCACAAGAACTGGCGCGTGGACCTGATCTCCGGCCGCTGCGACGGCGTGA
>DYIV01000150.1 GCA_020723435.1 Slackia heliotrinireducens
GCGAGCGTGATGATGTTCGCCTTCCCTCCCTCGTCCACTGTTGTGACCAGCACAACCGGACACGGAAAGACGGTCGGATTCTTGATGAGTCTCCTCATGCGAGCGCGCACCTCCCGCTTTCGGGGGACACCACACCTGTTTCCTCGCGTGTTTCTAGTTCGAGATCGCGGGGGCCGCGGCCTGCCGCTACTCGACCCTGTTGAGCACGAGGCCTGTCGGCAGCTTGGGGTAGAAGAAGGTCGACTTCTGCGGCATCCGCTCCTCGCGAGCGGCAATCTCGCGCATCTGCTCGATCTGCGTGGCCCGCAAGAAGAACGCCCCCTGGTAGACCCCTTCATCCACCAGACGCATGCACTCGGCGACGCTCTTCTCGAAGGCGATGTCGGTGCGCAGCAAGGCGATCTCACTGTCGATCCTCAGAATGTGATCGAAGATCAGCGAGTGCAGCACGGTGACGTCGAGCAGGCGCAGAGCGTCGGACTGCTCCGCCGGCACGACGGCATCCATCACGTCCGGATGTTTCAGGGTCAGCAAGCGCAACGGTCCTTCGTCGGCGAGGAAAGCCAGCTCGTGGCATTCAGCCGGCAAATGCTGCAGCTCACGGACGACCTGCGGCGTCGCAACCCGATCCGCCTCTTCGATCTCGAAGAACTGCTCGGCCTTGGCCAGGAACTCGTCAACGAACGGCTCGGGCAGGCCCCGCACCAGACGGTGTGTCGGCAGGATCGTCATTTGCTGCACGTCCATGTTGACGAGCATCATCATGACGTATTCATGGGCGGCCTCGCCCGCGTCGCCACTCACCTTGCGCATCTCGTCCCGGTAGGCCAACGACGTCTCATATCGATGATGCCCGTCGGCGATGAAGAGCGCCTTGTCAGCCATCGCTCGAACGATGACGTCGATCTGCTCGGGGTCCGTGAGCTGCCAGAGCCTGTTGGTGACCGACTGATAGTCGACGACCTCAAACAGCGGCTCGGCATCCTTGACCGTGGCCAGAGCCTTGTCGACCGTGCCCGTCGGATCGCCGAAGAGCGCGAAGACCTGGGAGAGGTTGGCACGCGTTGCACGCAGCAACTGCGACCGGTCGGCGCGAGGCTTTGACAGCGTGCGCTCGTGAGGCAGCACTTTGCCGGCGCCGAATCCCTCGAGGCGCACGGCTCCGATGAATCCGGTCCGCTCCTTGCGAGTGCCGTCTTCCAGCTCGTATACCTGTTCTAGGACATAAAGCGACGGTTCCTGCCGGCGCACGAGCACGCCGGACTCGATCCACTCATCAAGCAGCCTGCCGGCACGCTCATACTTGTCCTCACCCTCAGTGGCGAGACCGAAGTCGATGTGGACGATGTTGTAGGGATTCACCTCGTGATACGCGCGCTGCTGGTCCGGAGAGATCACGTCGTAGGGTGGCGTGATGAGATCAGCGATGTCTCCCGCGGCAGAGTCGTAGACAATCCCCCTGAACGGCTTTACTTCGGCCAAGACCTTCCCCTCACGATGGGCTATCGGTTATCCGCGACAAAGCGCCTGATAGAGCGGTCGTACGTGCGTTCAGTCTCGGCCGAGAAATAGCAGGCCGGCAGCTCGTCGCGCCTGCGGTGATACGTCACGCAGTCGCAGCACGTCCCCTTGCGGCTGCAGGGCTCGTACGTGCAGTTGCATGAGGCAAGGTTCTCGTTCGATTTACACTCCACCAAAGATCGCCTTTCTACGTCCGACCGGCGGAGACTACACTATGAATCGCACTTCGCTTTGTCAACCGGCCGCCAAAGCGGGAACCGACCCAGCAATCGAGCAACGTCCCTGGTAGCGGTGGGCGAAACCTTTCTGCTCGCGATGGGTATCTGGTAGAATGTGCACGGCTGCGGCGTACGCTATCAGAACATTCGACCGTCGGGCACTGACCGGTCTGTTTCGTCGCCAGGCATGCGGGGACAAGTTCTGAGCAAGCTTTGCCGATAGTGTTGGATAAATATTGCAGTTGACGGGGGACGACGCGCGAATGGGAAACCTCGAACAAGCCGACAGCCACTACCAGAAGGGCGACGAACGACTAGCCCTCTACTTCTACAAGCAAGCTCTCGAAGCCAACGAATGCGAATACCCGGCCGACGTGTGGTATCGGGTCGGCCAGCTATATGAGAAGCTCTCCTACCCCGACAAAGCGGCCGAGGCGTTCCGGAATGCGCTCGCCGGGGAAAGCCACGTTCCCCCCGAGAAGATCTGGACGCGCATCGGAGGCCTGCTCTACACCCAGGGAGACTACGCTGGCGCCGCCGCGGCCTATGGCACCGCCGCCGACACTCCTGACTTCGAGGGGCGAGGTAAGGCCAGATACAACCAGGGCGTGGCCCTCGCCCACGCGGGAGACTACCGCGCGAGCATTGAGGCGTACGAGCAGGTCCTGATCGACCGCGACTACGTGCGCAAGGACAAGATCTGGTACAACCTCGGCACGGCCTATTACGAGCTTGGGGAGTACGAGAACGCGATACAGGCCTTCCAGAAGGTCACCGAAGATCCGGAGCATCCATCTCCAGGCAAGGCATTCAACAACATGGGCCTCACCTACCACGTGATGGGCAAGCCGGAAGAGGCGATCGCCGCCTTCAAGAACGCCCTTGAGGATCAGAGCTATCCGACGCCCGGCAAGGCCTGGGCAAACATGGGCGTGGTCTATCTCGACATGGGCGACGCACAAAGGGCGCTTGAGGCGTACGAGGAGGCGTCGAAGGACCCGGACTACATGGGCCGCGAGAATGCCCAGGAACAGATAGCAGAGGCCAAGCGGATGCTCGGCATCATCGAGGCTCCGCCCGAGGCCGAAGCTGCTGAAGCCGAGGAAGGTGAGGTAGCGGAGGCTGAGGTCGAGGCTGAGACAGCTGAGCCGGAGGCGGGCGCCGCGCCGGCTGAAGTTGAGGAGGCGGCCCAGGTTGAGGCGCCGCCGGCTGAAGCTGAGATACCGCCGGTCATCCCGCCGCCGATTCCATCTGCGCCCGTCGAGGCGGCACCGCCGGTCGAAGAGACTCCGGTCGCGCCGGTAGAAGAACAGACCCCAGTCGCTCCACCAGTTGAGGA
>DYIV01000151.1 GCA_020723435.1 Slackia heliotrinireducens
CCTCGCGGCCGAACGGCATTTCCAGGAAGTGATAGGCGCCGGCGTGCATCGCTTCGACCGCCACCTCGACGCTGCCGTGCGCGGTGATGACGAGCACCGGTACGTCCGGCGCGAGTCGCTTCACGTGCGCGAGCAGCTCCATGCCCGAGACCTTGGGCATGCGAAGGTCGGTGATGACGAGCTGGTGCCGCTCCGGCGAGAAGAGCGCGATGGCCTGCTGGCCGTCTTCGGCCTGCTCCACCTCGTGCCCAGCCTCGTCGAGGTTGTAGGCGCTGAGCGTACGCCCTGTCTGGTCATCGTCGACGAAGAGGATGCACGCCTTCATCGTACTTCGGACTCCATGACCGGCCACACCAGAGCGCGCGCCGCTGGGCGCTTCGCGAAGTAGGCCGTGGTTCCCAGAGTGATCGCCACGGCCGAGGCAGAGAGGACCACCTTGAGGAGGCTCACGGGCCAGGCGAGATAGAGCGTGGAGATGGCCGTCGCGACGAGCAGCCCCCAGCCCGCGGCGAGCACGCCGACCGCTGCGCGCAGGTGGCCGAGCCGTCGCGGATCGATCCCCGCAAGCCGCTCCCAGAGCAGCTGCTCCTGCCTCCAGTAGGTGTAGATGACCGGGATGATCTCGAGGGTGAGGAAGGCAGAGGTGAGGAGCCCCCCGACCATCGGCGCCGCGATTCGCTTCATCACGTCCGCGCCCGATCCGGTCGCCCAGAGGAGCGGGATGAGACCTACCAGCATGGTGCCTACGGTCATGAGCTTCGGTCGCACGCGGAGCACGGTCCCTTCCATGTGCGCCCAGATGATGTCGGTGAGGTCCCGGACCTTGCCTGCCCGCTTGCGCCGCTCGTAGGCATGGTCGATGTAGACGATCATCACGATCCCGGTCTGCGCTGCGAGGCCGACCAGCGCGATGATCCCCACCCACACCGCCGTGGAGATGCGATAGTCGAGGAGCCACATCAGCCAGATGCTGCCCACCAGCGCGAAGGGGATGGAAAGAAGTACAATCAACACCTCGACGATGTTTTTGAAGTGCAGGAGCAGCAAAACGATGACGATCATCAGCGTCAGGGGCACCACGATCTTCATCCGGGAGACCATCTGCTCGAGCAGCTCGTACTGCCCCGTCCACTTCAGGAAGTAGCCCGCCGGAAGCTTCAGCTCGCCGCGCTGCTGCGCGCGCTGGACCACCGCCTTGGCCTCGTTCACGTAACCGCCGATGTCGCGCTTGCTCTGGTCAATGTCGACGTAGACATAGCCGACGAGGAGCCCGCCCTCGTCACGGACCATGGGCGGCCCGGCGGCGACCCGAATGTCCGCGAGCTGCCCGAGCGGGATGAAGGTGCGGCTGCCCGCGGCGCGGCCGGTGGGCGCGGCGCCAGCTCCCATGGGGCCGACCGGCTCGGCGCCCATTCCCGAGGAGGAGGGAATGGGCAGGCCAGATCCCATCGGGGGGACGTCGGGCAGCGGGCCTTGCGTGGGGATCTTCGGCGAGCCGCCGCTGCTGCCGCTCTGGCCCATCGGCGGCATCGCCTGTGCGAGGAGCATGGGCGCAAGGCCACCGGGCGCCGGGGCACCTTGCATCCCCGCACCCTTCATGCCCCCGCCACCTCCAGCCTCGCCGCCGACCGGCACCAGCACGCGCCGCAGACGGTCGATGTCGCCCCGTAGATCTTGCGGATAGCGCACGTTGATGGTGAACCGGCTCCGCCCCTCGACGGTGACGCTGATGGGCAGACCGCCGATCGCTGCCTCGATGACCCGCTCCACATCGCCGGTGCGCAGGCCGTAGCGGGCGAGGAGCTCGCGCTTGGGGATGATGTCGAGGTAGAGGCCGCCGAGGCTCCGCTCGTAGAGGACGCTGCGGGTCCCCGGGATCGGCGCGATCAGGCGCTCGAGCTCGATGCCGGCCTTCTCGATCTGCTGGACGTCGGTGCCGAAGACCTTGATGCCGATCGGCGTGCGGATGCCCGTCGAGAGCATGTCCACACGTGCCTTGATCGGCATGGTCCAGGCGCCGGTCCAGCCCGGGAACTGCATGTTCTTGCCGATCTCGGCGGTGAGCTCATCCCAGGAGATGGGCTGCTCTTCGGGCCAGAGCCTGCCGAGGCCGCGCCGTAGCCAGCTCGGGGTCCACGACGAGTACCAGCGCGAGCGCTGGACCTTGCGCCACTTCTCCTTGGGCCGGAGCTGGATGGTCGTCTCGAGCATGATGATCGGCGCCGGATCGGTCGGCGTCTCCGCGCGTCCGACCTTGCCGAAGACCGACTCCACCTCGGGGAAGCCCTTCAGGATGCGGTCCATCCGCTGGATCTGGCGCTTGGCCTCCTCGATGGAGATGTTGGGGAACGTCATCGGCATGTAGAGCATGTCGCCCTCGTTCAAGGGCGGCATGAACTCGTGGCCGAGCTTGAAGGCGAGCGGCACCGCCGAGAGCATGGCGAGGAGCCCGATCGCCACCGTCGATTTCGGCCGCCGCAGCGCGACGAAGACGAAGGGCTTGTAGAGCCGGATGATGAAGCGAGAGACGGGGTGGTTCTTCTCGGAGTGGATCTTGCCGCGGATGAGGAAGTCCCGCAGCGCCGGCGCGAAGGTGATCGACAGCACCGCGGCCGCAAGCATGACGAAGGTCTTGGTGTAGGCGAGCGGCCTGAAGAGGCGGCCAGCCTGGCCGGGCAGAGTGAAGACCGGCAGGAAGGCGACGGCGATGATGAGGAGCGAGAAGAAGATGGCCGGGGTCACCTCCTTCGCCGCTTCGGCGAGGAGCTTGTGCCGGTCTGCGCCCGGCCCGGCGCCCTCGAGCTTCTTGTGCGAGGCCTCGATCATCACGATCTCGGCGTCGACGGTAGCACCGACGGCGATGGCAATCCCGCCGAGGCTCATGATGGTCGAGGGGATGTCGAGGAGGTACATCGGGATGAAGGAGAGCCCGACCGCCACGGGGAGCGAGAGCACGGGGAGCAGGGTGCTTCGCACGTGGAGCAGGAAGAGGAGGATGACCAGGCTGACGACGATCGCCTCTTCGATCAGGGCCGACTTCAGGG
>DYIV01000030.1:0-5633 GCA_020723435.1 Slackia heliotrinireducens
CTTGTCGATCTCGTCGTTGATCGACGAGTCTTTCTCGATGTAGGTGTCGGTCTGGGGGATGTAGGCCTCGGGCTGGTAGTAGTCGTAGTAGCTGACGAAATACTCAACGGCGTTGTCCGGGAAGAACTCCTTGAACTCGGCACACAGCTGCGCCGCGAGTGTCTTGTTGGGAGCCATGACCAGGGTGGGTCTGCCGACGCCCGCGATCACCTGCGCCATCGTGTACGTCTTGCCGGAGCCCGTGACGCCGAGCAGCGTCTGCGCCCGCATGCCCGCGCGAGCACCCTCGATGAGCTTGGCGATCGCCTCAGGCTGATCGCCCCGAGGCTCGAATGGTGAGTGCAGCTTGAAATCGGGCAAGACGGTGAACCTCCCAGACAGACGCCCCGAACATCTACGGAAAAGCGTCCGGATAGAGCCTGCGGTACGTCCGCTCCGTACTCTGCACCCGGCCTACGAACTCACGCGTCTCGCGGAAGGGGATGGCCGCGATCACTTGCCTCTCCGAGAGATCGCCCTTCCCCTTCATCCACTTGTCCATGTGCGTGCCCCCGCCATTGTATGCGGCGAGCGCGAATGAGACGCTCTTGTACCGCTTGATCAGGTATTTCAGATACCAGGTCCCGTAGCGAATGTTCGTGGCGGGGTCATCCAGGCGCCCAACGCTGAAGTCGTCGTCCCCCAGCTGCTCCGCCGCCTCTCTGGCGGTGTCGGGCAGTAGCTGCATGAGTCCCCTTGCCCCCGCCGGCGATCGTGATCCCGGGTTGAAGCCGCTCTCAACGTAGATGACCGCCGCCACGAGGTAGGGATCGAGATCGTTCTCGGATGAGTAGCGAGAGATCTCCGTTCTGTAGGTCAGAGGGTAGACGAGCCGCTCCCACCACGCCGGCGACCACAGGCTGAGAAGCCCGACGGCCGCAATCAGCGCGACGGCAACCAGCGCGACTGCCCGAAACACGGTACGTCTCGTCACGACCTCGCCTCGTCGACAATCTGAGCCAGAGCTTCCTCGACTTTCCCATCCAGCGCCTCGATATCACCGCTGTTGTCTATTATGGCGTCGGCGTGCTTCGCCTTCTCGGCGTCGGCCGCCTGCGCCTCCATCACCGCCCGCACCTTCTCTTCCGGCCATCCCTGTGCCACCATCCGCTTCATGCGAATCTGCGGCGACGCCGTGACCAGAATCACGGCGTCCACCATGTCCGTCAGACCCGCTTCCACCAGGAGGGGGATTTCCACCGCTACGGTGACACGCTCGCCGGAAGCGCCCATCTCCTCGAAACACGACTTCAGGTGTTCGATGACGGGCGGATGAACGATTGCGTTCAGCGATGCCAGCTCCACCGGGTCGCCGAAGACCCTGTCCGCAAGGCACGTCCGGTCAATCGTCCCGTCTGGTGAGAGGATCTCGTTTCCAAATCGCTCGACGATGCGGCGGTGGGCGGGCGTCCCCGGCAGGATTGCCTTGTGTGCAACGTCGTCGGCCCTGACCGTCACCAAACCGCGACGCGCCATGAGATCCACGACGGTGCTCTTGCCGCTGCCGACGCCGCCGGTTACGGCTATTACCTGCAGGTTTGGCCCATATCTGCGCGAGGAAGGCATGCGCATGATTCTAGCACAGTGGGACGACCCCCTCGGGTCATGCGCGGAGGCTCCGCGCCGACCCTAGAACCATGCTGCAGTGCGACGGCTATTTAGGCGTCGTACGCGGCGGCGGCTTCGGTAAGGCTGCCGAAATCCTGAGCGAGTTGGCCGATGACTTCATTGAAGCGTTCGGGTACGAGCGAGTAGAAGATCCAATTCCCCTGCCGGCGCGTCTTTACCAGACCCGCCCTTCTGAGCGCCTTCAGATGGTGCGAGACGAGCGGCTGCGATATTCCCAGGCGCGCGACTATCTCTCCAACGCAGGTTTCCTTCTCCAAGAGAATCTGGCAGATCTGCCATCTACTCTTGTCACCCAGTGCCTTGAGCGTCTCAGTCAGGTCAGTTTGTGTGGGTCTGCTCACAGCATCTCTCCTTGATGCGACGACAATCCTGTTACGGCGTTAGCACGGTCCGTGCCACCCTGTGCTGCATATGCATTGCCGGAGATGGAGACTATTCTGTTGTTAGTCGCTCTTGGTGCGTGACTTCTTCATCTGTGCGACGACATCCTCCAGAGACCCAGGCTCGGGCTCAGGGCCCTCATCCTCGGCCTCGCCGGACTCCGCCTCGGCACCCTCTTCCGCCTCTGCGGTAGCTTCCGCCTCCGCCTCGATCTCCGCCTCCGCGGCATCCGCCGCTTCGGCAACAGTCTCAGCCTCGGCCTCGGCCACTTCCTCCGCCTTCTCCTCTACCTCAGTCGTCTCCTCGACGGCTTTTTCTTCCACTTCAGCGGCCTGCTCGGCCGGCTCCTCGGTCGCCTCCTCGGACGGCTCAGCCTCGGCTGCCGCCTCTTCTGCCTCAGGGACCTCTTCTGTCTCCGCGGTCTCTTCTGTCTCCGCGGCTTCCTCCACCGCTTCGGTCTCTTCCACCGCTTCGGTCTCTTCTTCCTCGCCGGCCTCCGCTTCAGCCGTCCCGGCCCCTTCGGCCGCGGCCGCGCGCAAGCTCAGGCTGATCCGCCTGCGGTCCAGATCGACATCCATGACCTTGGCCATGACCTTGTCGCCAACGCGCACTATCTGCTCGGGAAGCTCGACGTGCTCCTCGGCCAGTTCAGAGATATGGCAGAGGCCCTCGACCCCTTCTACCAGCTCAATGAAGGACCCGAACGGGACCAGCTTCGTGACTTTGCCCTCCACGATGCTGCCGACCGGGAACTGCTGGACCAGCTCTTTCCATGGGTCTTCTCTGGTCTGCTTCAGTCCGAGCGAGATGCGCTCGCGGTCCTGATCTACGTCGAGCACCTGCACCTGCACCTGCTCACCCACGGAGACGACCTCCGACGGATGACCGACGTGCGTCCAGGACAGCTCCGAGATGTGGATCAGACCGTCGATGCCGCCGAGATCGACGAAGGCGCCGAAGTCGACGATCGAGCTGATCGTGCCCGGCAGGACTTGGCCCTTTTCGAGCCGCGCCAGGATCTCATGTCGCTCTTCCCGCCGCTCCTGTTCGAGCACGGCCCGGCGTGACAGCACGACGTTGTTTCGGTTGCGATCCATCTCGATGACCTTGCACTCCAGCTCCTGGCCGACGAACTGCTCCAGGTCCTTGACCCGCCGCAAATCGACGAGGGATGCCGGCAGGAAGCCTCGCAGGCCGATGTCGAGGATGAGACCGCCCTTGACGACCTCGATGACCGTACCCCGAACTGTGCCCTCTTCCCTGAAGATATCCTCTATGCGGTGCCAGCTGCGCTCGTATTCAGCGCGCTTCTTGGAGAGGATCAGACGGCCGTCCTTATCCTCTTTCTGGAGAACAAGCGCCTCGATGTCTTCACCGACTGTGACGACGTCTTCAGGCTTGACGTCGCTGCGGATCGACAGTTCACGGATGGGGATGACGCCTTCCGACTTGTAGCCGATATCGACGAGGATCTCGTCCTTGTCGACCTTCACCACCTTGCCCTCAACGATGTCGCCGTCATCGAAGATCTTGATGGTGTCCTCGTAGTGAGCCATCATCTCCGAGTCGGTGAATTCGTTCATTGATTCTTCGTTCTCAGTGTTCTGTGGATCGTCGACAAACATTTCCTTTTCCTACCCTTCAAGTGTATTTGGGCCGTTCTTCGCCCAATCTGCCTCCGCGCGGGAGTTGATTTCTGAGGGCGAGCGGGCCGACCCGGCCCGGACTACTTCGCGTCTCCCCAGTTCGCGGCCACTGCCACATGAACTTTGAGAGGTACGCTGAGAGGATACGCCCCCTCCATCTCAGTGCGCACCATCCGAACAGCGTGCTCCTCTTCGATGGGAGGCACCTCGAAAATCAGTTCATCATGCACCTGCAGGACCATCCTCGTCAAGAGCCCCTCGGTCGTGATCATGCGGTCCAAACGCACCATCGCGAGCTTGATGATGTCGGCCGCGGAACCTTGAATCGGGCTGTTGACGGCGGTGCGCTCTCCGAAGTTTCGCACCCCCATGTTGCCGCTCTTCAGCTCCGGTATCTGTCGCCTCCTCCCGAGCAGAGTTGTCACGTAACCGTCCCGATAGGCGGCGGCCACCGTCTCTGAGATGTATTCCCGAACCCGTGGGTAGCGGGCGAAGTACCTATCTATATATGACTGCGCCTCGTCCCGGCCGATGCCCAGCTGTCGGGCCAGTCCCGCGGCGCCCATCCCGTAGACAAGCCCGAAGTTGATCGCCTTGGCGCTGCGCCGGAGGCCCTCGGTGACGTCTTCGGGCGGAACGTCGAATACCTCCGCGGCCGTCGCGGTGTGAATGTCGGCGTCCTCTGCGAATGCCTTGGCCAACGCCTCGTCACGGGACAGGTGGGCCAGAATCCGCAGCTCAACCTGGGAGTAGTCGGCCACCATCAGCTCGTCGCCGTCGCGGCCGGGGATGAACGCGTCGCGGATGCGGTGTCCGAGCTCGGTGCGGACCGGTATGTTCTGCAGATTCGGATTGCTGCTCGACAGACGGCCTGTCGCAGTGATCGTCTGGTTGAACGACGTGTGAACGCGTCCGGTTTTCGGATTGATCAGCCTGGGCAGCGCGTCCAGATACGTCGAGCGAAGCTTCGATAGCTCGCGCCAGGAGAGGATATGCTCGCAGATGAGATGGTCGCAGGCCAGCTCGCCCAGCACGGTGGCGTCGGTCGAGTAGCCGGTCTTCGTCTTCTTTGCGCCCGGCAGGCCCAGCTTCTCGAAGAGGATGGCGCCGACCTGCTGCGGAGATGCGATGTTGAACTCTTCCCCCGCCAGTTCATAGATGGTCGATTCAAGATGCTCGATCTGTTGCCCCAACTCCGCCGACAGCTCGGACAGATATGTGGCATCGACTCCGACCCCGACGCGCTCCATACGCGCAAGGACTGGAATGAGAGGCATCTCAACTTCCCGGAAGACCCTGACCAGTCCGTTCTTCTCGAGCGCGGCCGTCAAATGCTCGATCAGCGCGGCAACGGCCGCCGCCCTCTTGCCGGGTCTGACGCCACCCTCCTCAGACGGCGCAAAGGCCTCACCCAGGTACTGGGAGACGAGCCCGTCGAGTGCATACGAGGAATCGGCCGGGCTGAGAAGGTAGGCGGCGACGCCGGTATCGAACATGGCCTCGGCGGGAGGTATCAGATTGGGCTCGAGCATCAACAGAACCGGTTTCAGATCGTGCGAGGCCAGCGCACATCCCTGCCTCACCCGCACCGACGCCAGCACGGCGAACTCCCCGGCCAGCGCGCCGGCTATGTGCACCGCGGACTCTTCGCCGTCCAGACACAGACCGATCTCCGCGACACTGTCGGGCGTTCCGTCCAGCTCGATTGACAGCCTGCTTGTGCCTTTGATGCGCGCGAAGAGGTCTTCCAGCTCGTCGACCGTGCCGACCATCTTCACCGGTACGTCAAGAAAGTCCGCCTGGCCGGTCGTTGCCAAGACCTCATTCTGGTCGGCGAGAAACCGATCGAGCAGCGTGTTGAACTCCAGCGCCGTGAAGACCTGGCGAACCTCGCTCAGGTCCCAGTAGCCAAGCTGCAGCTCAGACAGATCGGCGGGG
>DYIV01000030.1:5643-23226 GCA_020723435.1 Slackia heliotrinireducens
CCGAGTCGAGGACGGCCAGCCGCTTGGACAGCCGAGCCTGCTCCTCGTGCTCGGCAAGGTTGGCGCGCAGCTTGTCTCCCTTGACCTCATCGAGATGTTCGTAGACGCCGTCGATGCTGCCGAACTGGTCGATGAGCTTCGCCGCCGTCTTCTCGCCAACGCCCGGCACCCCCGGGATGTTGTCGGACGCGTCACCCTTGAGCCCGAGGAAATCGGGCACCTGCTCGGGCGTGATGCCGTAGCGGTCGACGACGCCCTGCCGATCGTAGACGACGATATCCGAGATGCCCTTGCGCGTCGTCATGATGCGGGTCCTGGCGGAGACAAGCTGGAAGGCGTCGCGATCGCCCGTGACGATCGTCACATCGTCGCCGGCGGCCTCAGCCTTGCGCGCTAGCGTGGCGAGGATGTCATCGGCCTCGTAGCCGTCGACTTCAAAGATGGGGATGGCCAGCGCGGCCAGGACGTCCTTGACGAGCGGCAGCTGACTGTGGAGCTCGTCGGGCATGGGCTGGCGGTGCGCCTTGTAGTCGGCGAAAGCTTCGTGGCGGAAGGTCGGCGCCGCCCGGTCGAAAGCGACGACGACGGCATCGGGTTTCTCGTCGCGCAGCAGCTTGAGCAGCATGCTGGTGAAGCCGTACACGGCGTTGGTGACTTGTCCTGTGGTGGTGGCGAGTGTGGTCGGGAGTGCGAAGAATGCCCTGTAGACCAGGGAGTTTCCGTCAATGAGGACTATTCGCTTGTTGTCCAAGAGATGATCAGTCCAGACCTATGGTGATTGGCGTATTCTACCACAGTTGTGAATCCCTTCATCGTTATCTCTCCGCGCAGACGGGTACGAAGCCCGTGCGCTCGAACGAGCGCGCAGGTGCTCTTCAACCAGCAAGGAGGCGGGATTATGGAGCGAACGAAGCAAGGGGAATTCTCGTGGGTGGATCTGGCTGCCAAGGACCTCGATACGCAGTCGCGTTTCTATGAGTCCTTGTTCGGCTGGACGCACATCGACGAGCCGGCCGGTCCCGACATGACCTACCGCATGTTTCACTCGAATGGTGACGTGGTCGCGGGCGCCGGCCAGATGACGCCGCAGGCGTACCCACCGGGTACGCCGTCGATGTGGAACACCTATGTGGCCGTCGACGACGTCGACGCTACGGCGGCGAGGGCCACGCAACTCGGCGGCAAGGTGCCGATGCCGGCGATGGACGTGATGGAGGAGGGCCGCATGGCCGTCGTCCAGGACCCGTCCGGCGGCGCGATCGGGCTGTGGCAGGCACGCCGTCACAAGGGCGCCACGAAGTTCATGGAGCCCGGTGCGATCACGTGGAACGACCTCAGCACGCGCGACATGAGGTCCGCGGCCGACTTCTACGAGCAGCTCCTCGGCTGGCAGGTCGAGCGGGATGACAGCTCGCAGCCGCCCTACTGGCAGGTCAAGGTGGACGGCCAGGCTGAGGGCGGCATCATGCCAATGCCCGACCAACTCCCGGCGGAGATCCCGGCGCACTGGATGGTCTACTTTGCCGTCGACGACGTCCGGGCGACGGCAGAGAAGGTGCGGGAGCTTGGCGGCAAGGTCGAGATGGAACCGATGGAGATGGACAACATCATCTTCGGCGTGGTGAGCGATCCGGCCGGAGCGACGTTTGCGATCATGCAGATGAAGTAGCGCGGCTCGTCTACGAGTCGCGTGTGGCGCCGTCGTTGTTCAGCGGGACACGGCGGCGCTTCGCGTCCATCTGTGCGTTGTCTGCCCAAAACCCTATTGGGCGTCGGGCCGCGGACTCAGTACAGTGTTCCCGTAGGGAGAGCGCGACGATGTGTCCCGCTACGGGAGCCGCGTTGAACGCAGAGGGCGTGAATGAGGGTCGTCGGAAGAGAACGGTTGGTGGGCTGCATGGACCAGCACGCCGACGCACGCCCCGCCGTCGAGCCTGGATGGCTGAGGTGACCGCCGAGAACTTGCGTACCCCCCGCAGACGTAGCGCGAGATACCCGTCGGCGAGCTTCCTATCGGGCAACCGGATCGTCTTCATACTGAAAGGCAAGGCATGCGCCGCCGTCGATGGAGCCGCCATCATGTGCGCGGACCCAGTGATCGCACTATCTCTTCGTCACGACAGACTGGACAGCTTCTGGTTCTGTCTCATGCACGAACTCGCACATCTCGCGCTGCACAAGGGCGCGGGTCTTCGTGCGTTCTACGATGACCTCGACGTGGTGTACGTGCGAGACGAGGAGTCTGCTGCCGACGATGCGGCGTCAGAGGCGCTGATTCCCGGCGACGCATGGGCAACCATCGGATACACAATCAGCTGACAGGTCACGGGCAGGTGCGAGAGCTGTTCGAAGCTGAGTGAGACAGAGGCAAGGCATCCTTATCCGTTGCGACTGCAGCTTCGACGACCTGGTGAGTGGCGGCCCAGTCAGGAAAACGCGGCCGTCGGCATCTCGCTCCACGTGCGTCCATCCAGCCCCGTCCGGCCTTCTTCCGACTGCGGCTCCCCATTGCCTGAAGAAGAACGGAACCTCGGCGGCTTCGCATTGTCTTTGGATATCCCGCGCCCACTCAGCCTCCATCGCTCGGGCGCCGGGCTCCGACTCGCCACCGACGACGATCCGGTCGATGCCGCCGAGATCCAGATCGCCGACAGCCCCGTCGTGGCCCGCGCCTCCGACACCAGAATCAGGCCCCGCTACACGTCATCTGCGCAGAACCCTATCGGACGCCGAGGTCTGGCTGGCGGTGGCATGAGGCGTCGGATTGCCTCACAGATTGACCGGATGTCTTCGTCGTGTCCCATCAAACGGCCCTCCAGTTCGTCAAGTCGCCGTGCCAGCTCTTTGTGTGCCGCCAGCAAGGTTCGGAGTCTGACGAAGGCGCGCACCAGGTACGTGCTTACCTCAACCGCCCGCGGACTGTTGAGGACGCTCGCCAACATGATCGTCCCGTGCTCCGTGAAAGCGTGCGGCAGAACCGGGGAGTACTTCGGCTGGGATGGGTGGTCACCATCTGTGACCACCTCGGCCTTCTCTTCGGCTGTGAGCCCGAACATGAAGTCTGCTGGGAAACGCATGCTGTTTCAAGTCCAGATTGACACCTCTCGCAGGAATCGCACAAGTAGTACAGAAAACCACTCAAGGTGCAGTCCCTATCTTCCGATGCAATGAGTGAAGCCGGTAGATAGCCCAGCATCATCAGGAAGTTTGCCAAGAGTGAGGGGGCAACGATGGGTTATCAAGATGAAGTAGGAGCAAGACTCAGACACGTTAGGGAGAGCAAGCAGCTGTCCCGCAAGGACGTCGAGAACCTGACCGGCGGTGTCTTCAAAGAGTCGATTCTCGCCATGTACGAGAGCGGCCGCCGCAGGATCCCGACGCCCAGGCTGAAGCAGCTGGCGGACTTCTACGACGTCACGGTCTCATTCTTGCTCGGGGAAAGCCCGGTCGTCAGTGCCAGCTCTAAGGAGATCGATATCGAGGCGCTGCTAAGGTCCGACCCCAAGTATTCCGATGATGAAAGAGAGCTCCTCTTGCACGTGATTGACATCATCAAGGCAAAGAGGAGAGCTGAGGGGAAAGGTTAGACAGCCACTCGTTTCCCTTCGGAGGCGATAGGTAAGTTGGCAATCTATACCGACGCATACTATCGCGCAAAGGCGGATGAACTGGTCCGAAAGTGCGGGTTTGCCTCTCCACCGGTTGACGTGCGACGGGCGGCCGACGCTCTCGGGCTCGAGATTGTCGAGTTGAGTCTCCCGAGCTGGTTCTTCGGAGTCTTGATGAGAGTGGAGGGCGATCCCTACATCGTAATCAACAAGATGATGCCGGATCACCGCAAGAACTTCACCATCGGCCATGAGATCGCCCACCACATCCTCCACAAAGACGACCTGTGCCATATGAAGAACAGCAAGCGCAGCTACTTCCACCGCGAGGCCGACATCTTCGCCGCCGAGCTGTGCATGCCCTCGGAGATGGTCCGGCTCGAAGCGAAGAAATGGTTCAACGACTACAGGTACCTCGCTGGCCTGTTTGGTGTGAGCGAAATAGCAATGGTCAGGAAGATGCAGGAGCTGGGTCTGCTGCGGCAGGGCCATTTCGACTGCCAGACGACGTAGACTGCACGTCTGCCCAGCCCCGGCATCTTCCCCTCCCGGCCCAGCCCGGGAGGATTCGCCATGCCGCCTCCCCCCGCTCCCTTCCACATCATCTCTATCTATAGAGAAAGGGAGGGAAGAACAATGAGCCTTCAAGGAAACCTGAGCGGATTCTCTCTCGCCGAGATCTTCCGCATGATCTCCTTCTCGGCCAAGACGGGCAACCTGGTCATCGCGCGAGACTCCTCGCAGGGGCGCGTCCACTTCCGGGAGGGAGAAGTCTACTTCGCCACGACGCCGGACAACCGCCTGCCCCTGGGACTGCGCCTGGTCGACTCGGGCCTGATCACCCGAGAGCATCTCGACAACGCCCTGGCGGCACAGAAGGAAGATCCGTCGAAGCGTTTGGGCGAGATCTTCGTCTCGCAGGGATTGCTCGCGCACGACGCGCTGGCCGACTTCGTTCGCGAGCAGATCCAGGACGCCCTGTTCGAGATCTTCGAGTGGGACGACGGCACGTACTACTTTGAGCCGGCCTCCGACACCGACGAGGACATCGGCCTGGCGCTCTCCGTCGATGAGATCGTCGTTGAGGCGGAGCGGCGCAGGCACGAATGGGATGAGATCCGCAAGCTGCTGCCGTCGATGGAATGCCGCGTGCGGCTCTCGACGAACGCCGTGGCGCTGTCGGATACGATCGAGCTCGATCCGCACGAATGGGCGGCCGTGTGCCACGTGGCCGACGGTGCGGACCTGCACACGCTGCGCAACCTTCTGCACCTGACGTCGTTGGGCCTCTGTCGCATGGTGGCAAGGATGATACTCAGAGGAGTCTTGGAAGTGACGGCGCTGGAGGATGTCGCGGAGCCGGCGATTATCGGTGAAGTGATCGAGCCGAGCGTGCGGGTCGGCGATTACTACGAGACGGTCGAGGCCCTGAATGAAGAGTCGGCGGCGGCGGTGAGCGCAAGTGAACTGGGGGACGACCTCACGGAAACTGAAGCGGCACCTTACTTCCAGCCGGAGGATGCGGATGCGCCGGAGAACACAGACGCGCCAGAGGAGGGGCCGCAGGAGGCGCTTCCAGATGACGCGGGCGAATCCGAAGAGCCCGTCGAGACCGCCTCACCACTGACCGCGATCCGCAAGTACATCCGCGACGCGTCCAAGCCATCGGCTCCCACGGCAGCCCGAAAGGACTATCCCATCGAGTGGCTGACCTACTACGGCAGACTCAATCACCGCCGCTCAAAGGCACCGTCCGAGCAGCAGCTGGCCAGTGGCGCCTATCGCAATCTCGTAATCGACAAGTCCTAGTAGAGAGGGCTAAAGGCATCCTTTCGTTGTGCCGATAATCTTCACAAATAGTACAGATGCCAGACAAGTAGTGCTGAGAAGGGAGCGTGGGCGATCGGAGGCTAAGGCAATAGCGAGGAACCGAGCTGAGTACCAATGCACGACGGAACGAGGAACGGAAGGGAGGTTGGAGCGAGATGATGTTGAGGACGACACGGAAGATGGCGGCGGCGCTGATTTCAGATGAGGGGGCGACTGCCACCGAGTACGCCATCATGGTCTCCTTCGTCGCACTCGTCATCATTCTCGCTGTGACCGCCCTCGGAGGTCGGCTGAGCGCGCTGTTCGCTGCCGCGTCGACCGCCTTCTAGCTTCACGACACAGCTGCAAGACCGAGATCTCACGGATCAGGAGCTTTGAAGGGAGGTTCGAGAAAGATGTTGACGAGATTCTATTGCTGGGTGGCCACGCTCAGATCTGAGGAAGGCGCGACCGCTGTGGAGTACGGCATCATGGTGGCACTCATCGCCATCGCGATCATCGTCGCCGTGACCGCTCTGGGCGGCAGGCTCAGCGGACTATTCGACACGGTCAGCGGTAGCCTGCCCTAGGCCGCGGACCGTAAGAGAGGTATCCACGCCCTCAACCCCGCCCGAGACTCCACGGCCCGCGTCGTGGAGTCTCATGCGGAGGGCGACGAGTTGCGAGTGACCGTGTGCCCCTCGCAAGTCGCGGCCCTTGAAGATACGAACCGGGCAGAGCCTTCAAGACGGGAACACGATGCGGCCTTGAAGACGAGGCAAGGAGAGCACTGAAGATGATCGCACCGGCACACAGCGCCGGCAGGACCGGCAGGAGGATACCCCACCCGGCCCTGGCCATCGCCCGCAGCGAGCAAGGCGCGACGGCGATTGAGTTCGCCTTGCTGTTGCCGGTACTCATCATGATCCTCGTCGGGACGTTCGAGTTCGGACTTGCCTACAACAATTACCTGGCGATCACGCACGCGGCGCGCGAAGGAGCGCGCATGGCGGCCGTCGGCGCCTACGACGAAGACGCGGTCCGTGCGGACGCTTATCCGGTCGATCCGACGTCGGTGACGCTCTCCTATCCCGACGGCAACACGCACGGGAATCCGGTTCAGGTCAGCGTGCGCGCCGACTACCACCTATCCATCCCCTTCTTCAGAGAAATGACCATCCCGTTGCAGTCGCGGGCTGAGATGAGGATCGAACGATGAGGGACGCGAAAGGAAAGAGCGCGACACGGCGCCTGCCCGGCGCGGCGACTCTGCGCGAAGAGCGAGGCGCGGTGGTCATCATCGTCGCGGCGATGATCGCGGCACTCGTCGGCGTTCTGGCGCTCGTCGTCGACGTTGGAATGCTCTATCAGCAGCGACGCCAGCTTCAGACGGCCGTCGATTCGGCGGCGCTCGCGGCCGCGATGGAGGTCGCGGAGGGACGAGGCGAGACGGCCGCCCAGACCGTCGGCGCGAGCTACGTCGCCCAGAACAAGGGAACGACGGCGCCGGTCAGCACGACGGTGAGCTTTCCCTCCGGAACGCAGGTTCGCGTCGCCGCCACGGTCGATCGGGACCTCTGGTTCGCACGGGTCTTCGGCCGCACGAGCCAGGGCATCGGCGCGCAGGCGACGGCCAACTTCGGCGTGGCGACGACGGTGCGCGACCTGATGCCGATCATCGTGCCCGAGCAGTCGATCGCCGATCACGTCGGCTCGGACAACCCGGCCACGTTCGAGTTCGGAGAGGACCGCCCCGTGGAGCCATTCACGAAGACGGCGACGCTGGACGGCTCGACGATCACTTACAGGATCACTCTCATCAACACCTATGGACGCACCGTCGACGTAGCGATCCGCGATCCGTTGGCCAGTAATCTGACCTACGTTGAGGGGAGCGCCGACCACGGAGGAGCATACACGCCCGGTGACCGCACCGTGCGCTGGACGCTCGGCGGCATCCCGGACGGCGACAGTCGCACCGTGACCTTCCGCGCGACGACCTCGAACGGGCAGACGGCCAACACGGCCTACGCCGACGTGAGCGGGGAGAAGAAGGAGATCAGCGCTTCGGCCAGCGAGGAGACCGCCCAGCGCGGCTACTTCTGGCTCTGCGACTTCGACGGTGGATCAAACGACGTGCCGACCTACGACAACTGGATTCGCTACGGCTACCCGGAGGAGGTCGCCATCGGAATGGTCGTCAACGGTTCCGGCATGAAGACCGCCCTCCGTGACGCCGTCGAGTGGCGAACGGCCAATGACCCGAAGGTCCTGTTGCCCCTCTTTGACTATACCGAAGGGAGCGGCCACGCCGGCGCCTACCATGTCGTCGGTTTCGCCGAGTTCGTCATCACCGGCAGCAACTTCCACGGGAGCAACAAGTCGCTAACCGGCTACTTCACAACCGGCACGGTTGCGGTCGGCTCGAGCGACTACGGCGAAGAGCCGCCACCGGACCATGGCGTTCGGACGATCTGGCTGTCCGAGTAGGAGGAAGATGAAGATGAAATCGAGATTCGCGATAGTCGTGGCATCGGTCATGGTCGGCCTCGTGGCGGCGGTCGTCGCTACCGGCTACGTCGGCAGCGTCCGGGCGAAGGCCTTGGCGGATTCAGAGCCGCGCGAGGTCTACGTCACCACGCGCGCGGCGACCTCCGGCACTTCGCTGGATGAGATGATCACCACCGGGGCGGTGGAGAAGAAGCAGGTGCCGTCGCAGTTCGTCGCCGCCGACGCCGTCTCGCAGGCGTCACAGGTGAGTGAGCGAGTGCTCCTCTACGACGTTGGCGCCGGCGAGCAGCTGACCGCTTCGAAGTTCAAGGCGAGCGGCGGCTCCGACGTAGCCGGACAGGTGCCCAAGGGTATGGTCGCCGTCTCGGTTCCGATGGATGAAGTCAACGGAGTGGGCGCCGCGCTCCGTCCGGGCGATTCGATCGTCGTCTTCGCCACCTTCTCGCCGGGACCGGGGGGAGTCGACATGACGCGCGTGCTGCTGCCGAAAGTAGTGGTCGTCGCCTCATCGGCCAGTTCAAGCACTCAGCGCAGCGGCAGCAGCGGTCTTGCCGCCAAATCCCAAGGACAGACGAAGCAAACCGTCACTATTGCCGTCTCGCCGCGCGACGCCGAGAAGGTCGTCTTCGCGGCCGAGAAGGGCCACTTGTGGGCGGCGCTCAGACCGCTTTCGAAGAACCTCAACACCGTCACGCGCGGCCAGACCATGCGCTCCATCTTCAGGTAGGAGAGATCCCAGTGGCTCCCATCAGCGTGCTAGTTGCAGACCCGGACCCGGAGTTCTCGGCGGAAGTCTCGCAGGAGCTTTCGCGCGCGGGCATCGTGCTCGCCGCCGCATGCCAGCGGCTGGAGCAGGTGCGTGACGTCGCGGCGCGAGTCGAACCGCAGGTGCTTCTTCTGGGCCCCGGCTTTCGCCCGGATGAGTTGCTGCCGCTGGCGCAGGACATGTTGTCGGTCTTCGAGGAGCTGGGCGTTGTCGTCGTCTCAGCCAGGGTCGTCGCCGACTTCCTCCACGACGCGCTGGCCGCGGGCGTCCATGACGTCCTCGAAGTGCCGGTCGACGCCGACCAGCTCCTCAACTCAATCACACGCGCCCACGACCTGGCGCATGGGGAGGCGGGAGTCGCCAAGTCGCTCGAGATGCCGGCGAGCCCGTGCCGTGTGATCACCATCTTCTCAACAAAGGGCGGCGTGGGAAAGACGGTCATCGCCACGAATCTGGCGGTGGCGCTGGCGCGCCAAAACGCTCGCGTGGCCATTATCGACCTCGACCTGCAATTCGGCGACGTCGGCGTCATGTACCAGCTCGAACCTTCCCACACGATCCACGACGCCGTCGATCTCGGGCCTGAGCCGACGCGGCACATGGTCGAGCCGCTGCTGGCGAAACACTCCACGGGCGTGCACGCGCTGCTGGCGCCGTCCGAACCGGAGCTGGCCGACCTCATCTCGCCCTCCACTGTGACCGGCGTCATCGAGGCGCTGAAGGCATCGCACGAGTACGTGGTGATCGACACGCCGCCGTCATTCAACGACCACGTGCTCACCGTGCTCGATCGCAGTGACGCCGTCTGCCTGGTGGCGACTATGGACATCCCGGCCATCAAGAACGTCAAGCTGTGCGTCGCCACGATGCGCCTTCTCGGCTACCCGGCGGAGAAGACCTGCCTCGTGCTCAACCGCACCGAGAGGCATGTCGGCCTGCACCCCGACGAGATCGAGCAGACAGTCGGAATGAAGATATCCGCGTCACTGCCCGCCGACCGGGCGGTGCCGCTGTCCATCAACAAGGGCGTACCTTTGGTCGAGGACGCGCCGCGCTCCGCTGTCTCGAAAGGAATCGTCTCCCTGGCGGGCAGGCTTTCGGCCGTGCCGGGAGGCGCCGCGGTCACTGTGGGATAGGAGAACCCCATGAGCCTTCACGAACGCTTGGCGCAGGCGAAGAAGAGTGGTAACGGAGAGAAGAATCCCGTCGAGTCCCGGCGCGTCGTTCTCGATCATCTCAACCAGAAGATCCACCGCGCTCTGGTCGAGCAGCTCGGTCCCGACCTGTACAACCAGACAACGAGCGCCGACGAGCTCCGCGATAAGGTTCGAAAGACGCTCCTGGAGCTGATCAACGCCGAGCAGACGACGCTCGGCTCCATGGAGAAGGCGCGCTTGATCGAAGAGATCGCCCACGACGTCATGGGCTACGGGCCACTGGAGCACTTCCTTGCGGACCCGGACGTCACCGAGGTGATGGTCAATGACGCCGGTACGATCTACATCGAGCGGGCCGGCAAGATCTATCCGACCGAGGCGCGATTCCTCGACGAGGCGCACCTGCGGCGCATCATCGACAAGATCGTCGCTCAGGTCGGCAGGCGCATCGACGAGTCGGTGCCCATGGTCGACGCGCGCCTGCCCGACGGCAGCCGCGTCAACGCCATCATCCCGCCGCTGGCGATCGGTGGCGCCAAGCTGACCATTCGCAAGTTCGCTCGCGATCCCTATCAGATCAAAGACCTGGTCGACTTCGGAACGATGACGCCGCTCATCGCCGACTTCCTCGACGCCTGCGTGCGCGGGCGGCTCAATGTGATCGTCTCCGGAGGAACCGGCTCGGGCAAGACGACGACGCTCAACGTCCTGTCCTCGTTCATCCCCACTGACGAGCGCATCATTACGATAGAGGACGCCGTCGAGCTGCAGCTGCACCAGGAGCATGTGCTGCAGCTTGAGTCGCGGCCGCCGAACATCGAAGGCAGAGGCCAGGTGACCATCCGCGACCTGGTGCGCAACGCCCTTAGAATGCGGCCCGATCGTATCGTCGTGGGCGAGGTGCGTGGCGGCGAGGCGCTCGACATGTTGCAGGCCATGAATACCGGCCACGATGGATCACTGTCGACGGTGCACGCCAATTCCCCCCGTGACGTTCTGTCGCGGCTGGAGACGATGGTGCTGATGAGCGGGATGGAGCTCCCGGTGCGCGCCATTCGCGAGCAGGTGGCGTCGGCCGTCGACATTATCGTGCATCAGGCCCGCCTGCGGGATGGGACCCGTCGCATCACGCAGATCACGGAGGTCGAGGGGATGGAAGTCGACGTAATCACGCTGCAGGACATCTTCGCCTTCGACTTCGCCGCCGGCATCGACGAGAGCGGGCGCTTCGCCGGCACGATCAAGCCGACCGGCCTGCGGCCCAAGTTCATGCAGCGTCTCTCCAACCAGGGCATCAAGGTCGATCCATCCATCTTCGGCTCCGATTGCCTGGCGGGAGGTCGATAGGCCATGCTCGCATCGCTGCTGATGCCCGTAGTCTTCGGCCTCTTCTTCACCAGTTTCTTTCTGGCCGCGTTCGTCCTCGTCGACGCGCTGGCGCCCAAGCGCAGGGCGCCCCGGTCGGGCGAGGAGCTTCCGGATCATCAGACGGCCCTGCTGGCCCGTGCCGTGGAGCTCACGCGAGACGCCGCCGACAAGCGTGGCTTCGTCGACGCGCTGCAGGCGAAGATAGACCAGTCCGGCCTGACCCTGCGGGCCGGCGAGTTGATCTTCTTCCATGTCGCGGCCGTCATCGCCATCGGGCTGCTCGCCAGCTTCGCGACGTCGAGCCCGGTCTTCGTGGTGCTTCTGGTGGGACTCGGCGCGGCGGCGCCTCTGGTCGGTCTCGAGCTGGTGCGCAAGAGACGCGAGTCGCGCTTTCACGATCAGCTTCCCGACACGCTGGTGCTGATCGGCGGAGCGCTGAAGGCCGGCTATAGCTTCCTACAGGCGATCGACATGGTCGTGCAGGAGACGTTGCCTCCCGTATCCGACGAGTTCAAGCGTGTGTTGGCCGAGTCGCAGCTCGGCCTACCCGTGGAGCAGGCTCTCGATCACATGGCCCAGCGGGTGAATTCGACCAACTTCTACTGGACCGTGATGGCCGTCAAGATCCAGCGCGAGGTCGGCGGCAACTTGGCCGAAGTGCTGGAAATACTCGCCTCGACAATCCGCGAGCGCGACGCGGTCTCGCGGCAGATCAAGACGCTGACGGCCGAAGGACGGCTCTCCGCCATCATCCTATACATCCTGCCCTTCGTCGTAGCGGCGTTGCTGTGGGTGATGAATCCCGGCTATCTGTCGGTGATGTTCACCACAGCCCCTGGAATTGGGATGCTCGTCGTCGCGGCGATCATGCTCGTGGTGGGCGGCGTGTGGCTGAAGAGGGTCGTCACAATTGAGGTGTAGAAGATGGTAATCGTAGCGGCACTCGCGTTCATATCGGCTTCGCTGATGGCCTTCGCCTCGACGGTGGCGGTCGTCGATCGCCGCAACGTCAAGCGCTCGCTGAGATCGCTGGACAGCTATGGAGGAGACTCTGAGGTCGTATCGCTGGCCAAGCGCGAGCTGTCGAGACCCTTCGCGGAGCGGGTCATAGGACCGGCGGCGCGGCGGGCAAGCGCGTGGGCGCGGGGATTGACGCCCAAGGGCGTCCTCGAGTACCTGGCGCGTCAGCTGATGTACGCCGGCAGCCCGCGCGATCTCGACGTCGACCGCCTCCTCGCGCTGAAGGTGCTTGGCGGCGTTTGCGGCACGTTCGCGGGAGCGGCTCTCGTCGGCGTCGTGCAGCCGGGCTACGTCCGCGGGCTGGTGCTCGCCACGATCGTGGCGCTGTCCGGTTTCTTCGCCCCCGATCTGTGGCTGCACGGCAAGATCGCGACGCGCAAGAAGGAGCTGTCCAAGGCGCTGCCGGACACGCTCGATCTGTTGACGATCAGCGTCGAGGCGGGACTCGGATTCGACGCTGCGCTCTCGAAGGTGGTCTCCAACACGTCAGGTCCTCTCGCCGAGGAATTCTACCGAATGCTTCAAGAAATCCGTCTGGGCACGTCACGCTCTGATGCGTTTCGTAATCTCGGTGCGAGGACCGACGTGCCGGAGCTGTCGGCCTTTGTCCTGGCGATGCTCCAGGCCGACATCTTCGGAATCTCGGTCGGAAAGATTCTGCGCGTCCAGGCGCAGGAGATGCGAGTGAAGCGACGCCAGAAGGCCGAAGAGATCGCGATGAAGGCGCCGGTCAAGGTCGTCTTCCCGCTGATCATCTGCATCTTCCCCGCGCTGCTCGTGGTCATTCTGGGGCCCGCGGCCATCCGCATCTATCAGACGCTGATGGGCGGCGGCTAGAAAGACCGCGCGCCACAGCGCCTACAAGCCGCCGATGATGCTCTCAAGCTTGCGAGCCACTTCGTTGCCGAGCTCGGCAAGGTCGGGATTGCCCACGACTTCCATGGCGCTGACCGGATTGACCGCGGCCACCTCAACGATCCCCCGAGCCTTCTGCTGAACGATGACGCTGCAGGGAAGCATCACGCCGATCTTGTCTTCGCTCTGCAGCGCGCGGTAGGCGTAGGGCGGGTTACAGGCCCCGAGGATGCGGTAGTCGTGGAACTCGACGCCGAGCTTCTCCTTCAGAGTCTCTTTGACGTCGATGTCGGTCAGCACGCCGAAGCCCTCGGCCTTCAGAGCCTTCCTGACATGGTCGACGGCGTCATCGAACGGCATGTCGATCGATTTCGCGAAATAGTAGCTCATCTTGCGCCTCCTTGGGTTGACGGTCACCGACTCACCTGACGATCAGCGTATTGTACGCCACTCTCGTCTGGCTGTTGTAGGCCAGGTCGCGGGCGTAGACGACGAAGAGGTAGCGTCCGCGGGCCAGGCTCGGGCGGATCGCCCGATAGCGCAGCGAGCCCGTCGGCTGCCAGCCGGCGAGGAGCTTGGCGACGTACTTGCCCCGCCGGTTGCGAATGGCGATGATCACGGTCGCGCGCGAGCTGTAGGGATCGGCGACGTTGTAGTAGAGCCTCCCGGCTCCATATCGCCGCACGACGCTGTAGTGAGGCGCAGAGACGCGAGGCCTGTACGTGTCGGTGCGCACCCACTGCCATCCGGTCTTGCCGGCGGCATTGGTCGCGTACAGATACAACCTCAGCCAGCTCGGCGTGGTGCCCGGAACACCGAGCGTGTGGGCAGTGCCGGCGGCGATCGTCCCGGTTCGTACCACGGTGCCCGATCCCTTCACCGCGTTTCGCGTTGATTCCAGGCTGTAGGCGCCGGCCTGATCGGAGCTGAACCTGATCGGCCTGCGCGGACCGACAGGGGCAAGATACGGCGGGCTGGAGATTGTCACGACCGGCGGAGGCTTCAAGTCCGGGGCGACGAAACCGTTCGAGCCGGTTGCGATGCGCCAGTCGTCGTTGGCCGGGTCGACAAAGCCGGGATTGCGCTCGACGTTGCCCGAGCCCCAGCTCTGCGCATTGATCGCGGCGGTCGTCTCGTAGTCGACACCCCCATACTGGAGAATGCGGTTGAGCGCGAAGCCGTAGAAGACGCTGTCGTTCACGGCCAGCGATCCGGGGCCCGTGTTGTTGACGTAGAAGCGGTCGCACTCTTGGTAGAAGATCGACCGGAAGATCTCGAGGCTGCCGAAGGAGGCGTTGTCGTAACCGGCCGTCATCGAATAGGCGCCACCGGTCTGCCCCTTGAGATGCCAGGCGAGCGCTGAGTTGACGATGCGAAAGTCACCGTCCTCCAGGACGACGCCCGCATCGGCGCCGGTATCGTAGCAGAGACTGTTCACGATCTCGGCGTTGCTCCACAGCTTGATGCCGTTGCGCTCGACGCGTCGCGCGATCGAGTCCACGACGGCGGCCCGGTCGGCCTTGAGGTCGAAGCCGTCGCCGCCCGCGTCCTGAGCGATGCTGTTTTCCGCCAGGACGTTCTCGCCGTTCTCGAAGGCCATCGCATCGGCTGCGGTGTTGTTGCCCGTCCCGCTCATCAGCGCGTAGACGTGATCGAGGTGAACGTTCTTGTACAGCTGCTGCCCGTTGCCGTACTGCCCCGCGTTGAAGCCCATCAGACTCACGTGCTGCAGAACGCAGTTCTTGACGAGCAGCCCGTCGATGAACGGTTTCGTCGGTGTCCCCCCGCTGTAGACGGTGTTGATCCCCGCCTCCGCATCGTCGATCAGAAGGTTCTTGAGGATGATGTTGCGCTGCGTATCCTCATCCCCAAACTGAACGCCCTGCGTGGTGAACCGGCGAATCTCCAGGCCGTCGACCACGACGTTTTCAATCGGCCCCTCGAGCGTGATGCCGTTGCGATGTTCCCAAACATCGTAGAGATCGGACTCGATGACGACCTTCTCACCGGGATAGGCCGCGAGCGCCAAGCCGTTCTTGTCCATGGCGATATCTCCGGTGAAGTAGTGGCCTCCGCGGATGAGGACGACGGTGCCGGAGGCCGCCTGGCTGATCGCGTGTTGGATGGTGCGGTAGGGCTGGGCCTTTGAGCCGTCGTTTGAGTCACTGCCGGTCAGAGAGACGTAGCGCGTGGCGGAGGTCTCGTTGAAGTAGTCGCTTCGGTCGGTCGGGAACTTGGAGTAGTCGATGTTGGTCGCACTCATCTCGACGCTCGCCGTCGCCGTATCGGTGCTGGAGCCGCCGGCGTCGGTGACCGTGAGCGTGGTCGTGTAGGAGCCGGCGAAGTGGTAGTTGTGAGAGGCCGTAGGCTCGGCCGAACTGGTCGTCTCGCCGTCGCCGAAGTCCCACGCGTAGGTGGCGCCGGGGGCGGCGATGGAGCCGGAGCCGTCGAAGGTCACCGGACGGCCGAGCGCCGTTGTCTCATCGGAGCCTGCATCCGCCGTAGCGGCAAGGCCCGGGACCGGTCGCGTCAGCACGATCGCCAGAGCGATAGCCAAGATCAACGCAGGCATGGACACCAGGATAGTAGACAGATGAGCTTGGCGAAAGCGATGAGTTCTGGAGGAAGACACAATCACCTCGAGAGCTGTAACGATCGTGTATGGTTGTCACGGCGGCGTGCAACCCGCGCGACCGGGCCGGCGGCTTCCTCGCGGGCGGAGACCGGCGCGCGTCGCACGCCTTCTCTCATACTATCGGCGGTCAAGCTCAGAAGGCTGACGGCCGCAGGGGCTTATCCCGTCTCGCGGCCCCACAGCCCCGCGGGACGGCAGAACTCTCATGCGTTCAGTCTCCAAAGTGAGAAGTTGAGCAATGACGCAAAGCTCACCCACAGAATGTATGGAACAAGAAGGCTGGCGGCACCGGGCGAGATACGCCGGAAGGCGACGATCGTCGCCAGTATCAGCAGCCACAGGAAGACGATCTCGATGAACGCCGGCAAGAGCGCGTGCATGCCGAAGAAGATGATCGACCAGAGCGAGTTCAGGATGAGCTGAGCGGCGAAAAGAGCCAGGGCGATCTTGACGCCTGGGGCGCTCCACCCGTGGCGCCAGACGAGAAAGGCCGCGATACCCATCAGTGCGTAGAGAGTCGTCCAGACCGGGCCGAACAGCCAGTTCGGGGGGTTGAATGACGGCTTGGCTAGTGTCGGATACCAGGTCGCGACCGCATCCGTTGTGAAGATCGCGCCGATGATTCCTGCCGCCTCACTGACAAGGATGAAGCCCAGAAGAGCGATTGTATCGCCTAACTTGAACCTACCCACCTGCATCCCCCTCTCCCGTCTCAACCTTGCGTCTCGTCGGCACTCGCGACGGGATCGTGCGTGCCGCGGCTGCGCTCAACCTGCGGTCTCGGTCTCCAGCCACGCAGCGATCTCAGCCGCGACGCTCTTTCCGACCGACGGTAGAGCGCGCAGCCCCTCCTCTCCCCGAGCCGCATAGATCTCGGCAATGCTCTCCGGCAGCTCATCCACGGTCCATGCCGCTTTGCGGTAAGCCCATGTGCGGTAGGTATTCCCCATCTGGAGCTCGAGGTCGTAGGTCCTGAGGAAGAGCCGCTCCGCGACACGCTTGTTGACGGCAAGTGGTCCCGGCACGATGTAGCGGGGCATGCGATCGAACAGCCCATGGCGTTCGCAGAGCTCACGAACGGTCAGGCCGAGACGCGCGCTGTACTCCGGCGGCGGTGAGTAGCTGGGTGAGGCGCCGGGTCTCCATGCGTACAGATCGCGCCACGCTGCTCCGACCTCAGGATCGAGACGACAGGCCGCCGACAGCGTCCGCTCGGCCTGGATGCCCTCCATCGTCAGCCCTCCGGCCATCACGAAGCTGCCACCATGCTCTTTCGTCACGCGGACTACTTCGTCAAGATGCGCCTCGTCATCACCGACGAAAGGAAGGATGGGCATGAGCGCGGTACCGACGAGAATCCCCGCTTCGGCCAGCTTCTCCATCGCCTGGAGACGCTGCGCCACCCCGGGACTGCGCGGCTCGAACGCGCGCTTCAGCTCTGGATCCAGCGAGCTTACGCTCAGGACGACCCCCACCCACGTCTTCGCGTCGATCTCGGTAAGCAGATCGAGGTCGCGGATGAGCAGCGGCGAACGCTCGACCACGAACAAGGGGAAGGCGAGTTCAAGAAGGACTTCGAGCATGCCGCGCGACAGACGGTACTCATCTTCCGCGGGCCGCTGCCAGTCGCCGCAGCTGATGACATCCGGCGGCAGGCGGGACATCTCCTTGCGCATCAGTTCGACCGCGTTTGTCTTCACACGGATGAGGCTGTCGAACGTCTCGGGATCGCGGCGTCCAAGGTACTTGCCGCCCCGCGAGTAGCAGAACTCGCAACCACTACTGCATCCGACGTAGGGGTGTGCCGCGTACTTGCTCCAGAACCACGGACCGTCGACGTGCTTGTGGACGTTG
>DYIV01000031.1:0-13223 GCA_020723435.1 Slackia heliotrinireducens
GCGGACTGGCGCGCGACGGCGGCGGCGACGATCGCGCGCCGCGACCACCTGATCAGCCTCGGGCTCGCGTCGCGGCGGGCGCCCGGCGACGCGCTCGAGGAGGAGGAGCCGGCGGAGGCCGCGCCGGCCCCGGGCGCGGCCGACGCGATCGTCGACTGACCCTCGCGCTCCCTCTCCGGCGGAGGCGCCCATGGCCGCGCGAGGCATGCTCGAGGCGCCCTGCCTCCTCCACCCCGAGGTGCTCTGGCCGGCGGGCTCGTGCGACGCGGACACGCTGCGCGTCGAGCTCGCCGGCCCGCTCCGCTTCCGCGCGCCGGGCCGCGCGGCCCGACGCTGGCGAGGGGGCGCGGGCGAGGCGGTCGTGCTCCGGCTCGAGGACGTGGACGCGCCCGAGCTCCACGCGCCGGCGCTGGTCGCGGGAGGCGGACGGCGGCGCCGGCAGCACGGCGGCGAGCGCGCGGTGCTCGAGCTCGGCCGTCTGCTCGCGCTCGCCGGCGGGCCGGTGCGCGGGCGCGTGAGCTCGCGGCTCGACGATCCCGGAGAGGCGATGGACTGCTACGGCCGGCTGGTCGGCTACCTCCGGGTCTGGATCGGGCGGCGGCCCGTCGACGTGAACCGCTGGCTCCTCGGGCGCGGGCTCGCCCTGCCCTGCTTCTACGCCGCGAGCGAGCCCGCCGCGGTCGCCCGCGCGCTCGCGCTCGCCGGCGAGGCGCGCGCCGCGCGCCGTGGGGTGTGGCGCTGGCTCGAGGGCGACGTGCGGCGGTTCCGCGGGCTCCTCGCGCGCGCCGAGCCGGAGGGCTCCTCGGACGCGGGGCCGCTCGCGTGGCCGAAGCTCTTCCGGCGGCAGTGCGCGCTCCTCGCGAAGGGCGGCGAGCTCGCGCGCGCGCGGCCGCGCTACGACTGGCGGGCGCTCCTCGAGGCGCTCGCGAGGAGCGAGGAGCGGGCGGTCGAGCGGGAGGCGTGGCTGCGGGAGCTGCGGGGCGGGGAGAGGGCGCGGAGGTTGGGGTGGCCGGAGATCGTCGACGGGCGGGGGGAGTTGACGATCGCGCCGGGGGATGTGGTGTGGGAGGAGAAGTAAGGGGTGCTGTTAGCCAGCGGGCCATCCTCCACACCGAGTTCCAGACCCGCCACGAGCCGCGCCTCCCCGAGCTCCTCCTCATCTACAACGCGCTCCCGCGGCGCGTGCTAGAGTCCTTGAAGAGGAGCGGTCTCATGGCGCGATCGGTCACCTACCAGGAGATCCTGCGAGAGGGCATGGCGCTCGGCGTGGCCGAGGGCGAGGCGCGCGGCGAAGCGCGTGGCAGGGCCGAGGGCGAGGCCGTGGCGCTGCGCCGCTCCGTGGTCGCGCTCGTGCGGACCCGGATCGGCGCGGTGCCCACGCGGCTCGAGCGGCGGCTCGAGCGCCTCGACGCCACGTCACTCGACGCGCTCTTCACGCGGCTCCTCGAGGCCGAGACGCCTGCCGCGATCCGCAAGCTCCTCCCCCGCTGAGACGCCCGCCGCGATCCGCGACCCCCGAAAGCACACTCCGTTTCTCGATCACGCCAGGCGATCTACCGCCAGGGGATCAAGGTCTCCCCCTACGAGGAGAAGAGCGTCGTCGCCTGCCTGCCCCTGGAGGACGGCAAGAGCTCCTTCCCGCGCTTTCTACACCGTCGATCGCGAGGGTGGCGTGCTCCCCCGTGCAGCCCGCGAGAAGCGACGCCGCTCACGCCAGATCGAAGACCAGCACCTCGCTCGCCTCGATCCCCTCGATGCGGACGGTGCCCACGCCGGAGAGCGCGGCCCCGTCTCCGGCCTTCAGGTCATGGCCGTTGACGCGCGCCCGCCCGCGCGCGACCTGGACCCACGCGTACCGATCCCTGGCGAGCGCGAGCTCCCCGGTCGTGCCTGCGTCGAAGCGCCCGGCGTGCAGCGACGCGTCGGTGTGGATGGTGATGCTGCCGTCCCTCCCCTCCGGCGACGCGACCAGCCGCAGGCGCCCGGCGAGCTCTGCCCGGTCGTAGGCCTTCTGCTCGTAGCTCGGCGCGATCCCCTGCCTGGCGGGCAGGAGCCAGATCTGCAGGAAGTGGACGAGCTCGCTCTGCGAGGCGTTGAGCTCGCTGTGGCTGACGCCCGTCCCCGCGCTCATCCGCTGGACCTCACCGGGGCGGATGACCGAGCCGTTGCCCATGGAGTCGCGGTGCTGCAGGCCGCCCTGCAGGACATAGGAGATGATCTCCATGTCGCGATGCGGGTGCGTGCCGAAGCCTCGCCCCGGTTGCACGCGGTCCTCGTTGATGACCCGCAGCCCGCGAAAGCCCATCTGGGCGGGATCGTAGTAGCTCGCGAAGGAGAAGGTGTGACGGGTGTCGAGCCAGCCGTGATCGGCATGGCCGCGGTCCTCGGCGAGACGAAGGGTGAACATGGCGGTCCTCGCTTTCTCGACAGGAGGCGGCCAGCTCGTCTCGCCGCTCCTCGTCGCCCCCGTGCTCCTTTGATATGGGGACGCCAGGCCATCGCGCCAATGAACAATCTATTGATGTCTATCATCTGTCCGTGAGATGGTCTGGCCGTGCTCGATCCGATCACCCTCGACCAGCTGCGCGCGCTGATCGCGGTCGTCGAGGAGGGCAGCTTCTCGGCCGCCGCGCGCAAGCTGCGCCGCGTGCAGTCCGCGGTGAGCACCGCGATGGGCAAGCTCGAGGACCAGCTCGGGGTCCCGCTCTTCGACCGCGGGACCAGGATCCCGACGCTCACCGACCAGGGGCGCGCGGTGCTCGCGGCGGCGCGCCGGGTCTGCGCCGAGGTGGATGCGCTGCGGCGCCTCACGGCTGGCATGGCGATGGGGCTCGAGGCCTCCATCTCGCTCTGCGTGGACGCTCTCTTTCCGCTGGGCTCGCTCGTCGAGCTCGGCCGCGACTTCACCCGCGCGTACCCCGCGGTGGATCTGCGGGTCGACACGCAGTCGGCCGCGACCGTGCCGGGGCGGGTGCTCGACGGCACCGCGACGATCGGGGTGATGAGCCTGCCGGGCCTCCCCTCCGGCCTCGAGCGCCAGCTGCTGGCGCCCATCGCCATGGTGCCGGTGATCGCGGCGGGCCACCCCCTGGCGGCCGGGCGCGGGCCCGTCGCGACCGCGCGCCTCGTCGACGTCATCCAGATCGTGCTCTCGGAGCGAGCGGACGCCGGCGCCGCGGACCAGCACACGCTCTCGCCGAGGAGCTGGCGTGTCGCCGATCTGCGCACCGCCCTCGAGCTGGTCCGCGCGGGCCTCGGCTGGGCCAACCTCCCCGACCACCTCGTGCGCGAGGAGCTGCACGCGGGCCGTCTGGCGTCGATCCGGCCGCAGGCCTGGAGCGAGGCCGAGCACCGCGTTCACCTCTTCGCGGTCCACCGCGGGGACAGGACCTTCGGCCCTGCCCACGGCTGGCTCCTGGGTCGACTCGGACAGCTCTGCGTCGACGGCGAGACGCCGGCGCGGCACGGGCCCGGCTCGAGGCGACCGACGAGGAAGCGGCCCGCGGCGCGGCGCCACGACGCCTCGTGACCGCGCCCCCGAGGCCCGCGAGCTCGCGCGGCGTGAACGCGACGCGGGGGGCGTGTCGCGCCCGGCGGAAAAAAAAAATCCCACAGGCAGGCCTGTGGGATCTGGGCGGGGTGGACGGGACTCGAAGGATCTCAAGTACTTAGCCGATTCACTTTGCGGGACGCGATCTTGCGATTCAACTCCGCGAAGTGCATCCAGAATGTTCCGTCCGCCTCGTCCCGCCGAGTTCCTTGACATCCCGCATCATTCCCCGACTTTACGGCATCCTGACGGCAACGTTGTCGCCCGCGAACTGGCATCACCTATACCGCTTGGCCGGCAGTGACAGATACCAGTCCACATACGAGTCCAGGTCGATGCTACCGTCCAAGAGCTGATTCAATCGCTCCTCATTGCCACGTTCACTCTCCATCGCATTCAAAGGACACCCCTTGGGCGCGATCACGAAATTTCGCGGGGCAAGATACCGCACACGCAATCTTGCGCTTCTCGCGTCCACAATCCTTCCATCGATGGTCGCATACCCATCATCTAGCTCCGCGCGAGAGATCGCGTTTCCATGCAGCTCGCCATACTCCTCCACCCGAGGCGCGTCCCTCCCCGCGTAGTCCGCTGGGCGTGCAGGACTATCGGCGGAGGTTTCAATATAGATGAAGCTCCTCTTGCAGTTCGGGTCCCGATAGACAACCACCCGGTTGAGTACCCACTCGTAACAGTCTGCCAAACACCTAGCATCGGAAATGCGCTGAAACCGCTCTATGCCCATCGAACTCGAACCGCGCCACCACCAAACTGGATCGTTGTGGCCGGCACCAAACGCGGTACTATCCGCAATAAGCAGCGGTTGCATCAGGAAGCCCTCTAGAAAGTCCATCGCCTCCTTATCGCCGCGACCCACGAGCCCGCGGCTACCGGGGAGGTTCGCGGCAAGCCGCTCCTCGAAGAACTCCACAGACTCAGTCACCCAATCAGCACCAAACCGCTCACATATCAGTATTGGAGTGGCCCCCGTTTTCGGGCGCTGAACGATTTCCACGTCGCCGAGCTGCGACTCAAAGTAATCTCCGTTGTTCGCAGGTTCATCGTTCTCGTCCACCACCGGGGCGACTGACTCCAACTCCGCCATGCCCCCAGTACCTCCCCTCGGAACAGTGATCGTCAATCGGGCACCGTGGCTAGGGTAGCTCTCCACATCGCAAACATACCTGGGCCACGCGCCGGTCGTCGTCTTTCGTAGCCAGACTGTTAGCTCTCCCGTTCCTGTGTCGAAGCGTCCAAAGGTATACCGTTGAGCTTTCCACCGGCCGCCTTCGTGTACCGAGCCGCCAGGCAGGATCACGTGTTCGCGCCCGGGTTCGAGTCCTCCGTCCAACCTCGGTTGGTGGACATGGCCGTGAAGAATGAGCGGGCACAACTCGGTCAGCCTCGCCCTTGATGGATCCGCCGGGTGAACTGCATCGAACGGATGATGCATGAGCGCTATACGCGTCACCCCCGGTGCGGCGCGGTCCGTCACAAGCCGATTTGTCTGCTGCGGACTGATGAGCAACTCGCGGCGACCATCCTCGCCGTTCTGCCAACTCGTCCAACTCGTGTTAATGCCGACAATCTCCAACCGCACGCTGGACACCTCGATCGCCTGCACGAAGCACGTCTCTCCGGCACCGCCAAGAGCGCCCGCGGCGGCATAAGTCCGGTAGTGCCGCATTTTGTCAATGAAGGGCGCAAACTCATCGCTTGAGTCGCAGAATCGCCCTATTCGCCGGTAAAGGGACTCCTCCGTGTGCTCATGCGACGTGAGCTCACGCACGACGCGCCGATGCACCCGACTTCCTTTAGCGGCGGGCCGAGACACATCATGGTTCCCTGGAACGCAGTAGGTTCGGGATCGGCCCAACCTGACGCCCCAGCCGAGCGTCCGCCAGAGCTGGACGAAAAACTCCTTGGCGAGCTCGTACTCTTGCCCATCACCCGACCAGGCAACGTCGCCCGTGACAAACACCAGATCTGGGACGATCGTTTCGCCCGCATGCTCCTTTCCCTGCTGTGATGGTGGTCTACGGTGAGCTCGCAGATCGGCCATCAGCGCGTCGGAAAGCTCGCGCCAATCAACATTCTTCGCTTGACCTATATGGAGGTCAGACAAGTGAAGCCAGGTAATGGCTCCACACTGCCGCGAGGTGCTGCGCTCGCCCTCGGAATCAGCGATTGCCCCACCGGGCACTCTCTCCGTCGATCCTATCTCTCGGCAATGATTCATTGCGCCCGCCTGTAATCCGAGTCTCTGCAGTGCAGCAATTGCGTCCGCACCCAGCACGGCGAGTCTCGAGAGCTCTTCTCCGAGCGGTCCGCCGCGATTACACAATGCTACATATTCTTTGTAGAACGCATCAGCCTTCCCATGCGCGTTGCCGTCCGTCTGTCGCAGGACAGCCCCGTGTCCGCCGGTCCAGATCTTCGGTACTGGAGAGTCTCCCCACATGCCATGTGCATCTCGGATAGCAAGGTCGGCAAGCAGCTCCTCAATCTCCGTCGCAACATTCCATGACGACAGATCGATGCCCGAAGGTTGTTCTTGCCCGACATCCTTGAGGTTCAAGAAGCGATACGTGATCGCGTCCGTTGCCTCTGCCAGCAGACCGTCCAGGTCGCGTCGCAGCCGGCGCACATATGCCCGCAATGCATCAAACTCGGAGAGCCCCGCCCGCACAGACTCCTCGTTGAAGCACCACCCGATCAATCGCTCACCACTACGCTCTGCACCGTACGGTGATACGTTCGCCAAGAAACGGAGCTGCGCACCGGCCAGGTCATCCGGAAAGGGGTCAACCGCCTGGGTGAACACAGCGCTCCAATAAGCACCGTGACCATCCTCAACCAGGAACCGATACTCTCTTGGCATCAGGGTCTCCGCGATGCAGCAACGCCTGCCATAGCGATTCGGGAACTTCTGCCTTAGATGTAGTACTTGAAGTTAGGGCGAAGGTCCTTGACGGTCGGATTCGATACCAGGATCTCGCCGACGGCATCAGAGAACTTCACCGTAACGGGCTGGCTCTCGCCCAGATGGCAGGCATTGTAGTTCAGCTTCGTCAGACCAAGTATGTCCATCGCCACGGTGTTGATGTTGGCTTCGCCGTGCTGAACGTCGATCCTAAGCGGAGCCGGCGTCTCCCAGCCGTCGTAGGTCGCGAGGCGGGGCTTGAACCCCGCTGCGTAGAGAAGCCCTCCCGTAGCGCTCTCGCGAAGGAACGTCACCGGCATCTTGCCGACACGGTATAGTCGTGCGCCGAACCGATCCCTGCGGACACGCACACCCACGATCTTACACCGCTGCGGACACGCCTCACTGTAGCCGGCGAACTCGTCATCGCTGATCGTCGAGCGACAATGAAGAAATATCTCGGTCAGCGGTTTTCCGTGGAGCGATTGGTAGGTCTGCAGCACTCCGCTGAGAAGGGAGGACGCCGCCTGCCGGGACAGATGAAACTGCCTGTCTTCCGGCGAATACCACGGCCCATACTCTCCCAAAAAGACGATGCCGTCGCCCGAATCCAAGAACATCTGCGCGGCGCAGCATGCGGTCCTCCCCTGTCCCTCTGTCCGGCGGAAGGCCAATCCAACGTAACAAACGCCTTCGCGAGCCGTGCTGAGCTTCCACGGCTTCCCACCTGATTTGTAATAGAGCGCTGTCGCGAGATTCCACATTCGATCGGAGAGCGGCGTGAGGTCCCGCATGCCCGGCGCCTTGTCATCAGTCAGCCGCAGGGTGGACTCCCGAACGATCTGCAGCGGAATATCGAACCGCATCGTCCGCGCTTTTAGCTGCCTACGGAAATCCGGCGACAACTGGTACTGATCAGGATTGTACCTGTCGAACAGCTCAAACTGCCCCGCCTTGCGGGAGCGCTTCGCGCTGATCGAAAGGCCCGAGTCGGTCGGATTGGCCACCCGCGACTTGGGCCTGCAGTTCAGCCAGACCTCGTCCGGGACCACGCACACCGCCACGGCGACAGCGGCGTCGAGCTTCTTGGCTGCGAGGAAGCCCTCGAGATACATCTCCACGACAGCGAAACAGCGTTCGTGTTGATCCTTCTTGCGGGCGGCGTTCAGAAGGGCGGCCCTATCGATGGTGAAGGACCACGCTGGTCGTTCCAGCCACCTGCTGTCGAAGGATGCCTCGAACCCAGGGTATGGCGGCCACAGTCGATGCCGCTTCACCTCTGGGACTGCGGCCGGCCTGTTGACCGCACGCGACCAGTCACCAAAGAGGGCTGTTCCCTCGGGCGTACCGAGTAGGATGTACGCGGGTGTCTTCGGATGGGACGATGTGTCGCGACCGAAAGGTCCGAAGAGTGCGAGCCCATCGTGAGGATCCTCGGCTTTCTGGTTGCCTGAGAAGCTCAGTAGTGGCTCATCAAGGATGGTGACCTGTTCACTCGTGAGCGTCATCGTCGTCGTCCCCGTCCTGGGTGAGATCGAAGCTGAGGATCTCATCCCGGGAGGCGTCCGCATCATGAAGTGCTGCTTCGTCAATCCTCAGCGGCACGGTCCAACGATGGGGCGCCGAGGAAACGACCGCGCCACCGTAGCTGGCCATGTCTGACGTGATGAACTGCATGACTGCGAGGTTCCTCGCGAGCCAGTCGTCGTTCCACCACGTCTTGCACAGGTGTTTTCTGCGGGAGTTCACGCGAGAGGAAGAAAGCAAGTTCCCCTGAGTGTCCGTGAATCTCACTCTGATTCGTGTGCACACGATGTAGCTTGAGCCCGCCTGGCGCTGCACGGAGAAGGTCGGTGCGATATGGTATCTGTACGTGGACGCACTCGCGCCCGGCCGGAAGAGTCGCTCCCCGACCACCTTGATGTTTGACGTGCGACCATCGGGCCGCTTGTAGGAGAGGCGGTTCGACTTGAACAAGCCTTTTGGGAAATAGGTGAGGCGATTCTCAGAGCAATACTTGAGGCCCCGGCGTAGTGCGGCCACGGTGAGTGATTTCCGGATCAACTCCGACAACAGATGTTCGACCGGGATCCCGCCGATCGTCGTGCAGTCTGCCCAGGCAAGGTCTTCCTCGAGCTGCAGCTTGTGTTCGGTCTCGAACTCTTCAGGGGGCTCGGTGAAGGCCACGAATCGTTGGGCGTCAAGCCAGCGGAAGGCCCATTTGAACTGGGCGCGATAGCGATCCTTCTCAGGCACCGGCTGGGCAGCCCGATACTCGCAGATCGCGGCGGGCAGTGTCAGCACGGGAAAGCAGTTCGAGAGCAGTGGTTCGGGATCAAGACTGATGACGGATGTGGGAAGGAACGATCGCAAGGCCACAGCGTCAGCGCCGGGTTTTGATCGGGGACACCCCGCAGTGTCGAGTGACGTAAGTAGTTGACCCAAACCGGTCGCCCAGCTCGGTGCGAAGTCGATGGGCGCCAGGCCAGCAGTTGTCCGATCGAGTCGTTCGAGGGGAACCGGTGCTGTGATGATCGGGAGGAGCAGATTGTCGTTCGCGGCGAGCACGCGGCGTGCACTGACATCGGCGTCGTCCAGCGCCGAGGGAGAAATGATGCTGATGACGCGGGCGGCGCGCGTGCGAATCAGATCCCGCATTACGTCCGCGACTGAGGTCCCGGCTATCGGAGACAAATGGCGGGACCAGACACGGTATCCCTCAAGTGTCAGGCGACGACCCAACCAGCTCGCGAGAGCTGCATCTGGCTCCGCGTCGTCAACGACCACGAACTCGCGTGCGGTGTTGGCGGCCGGCGCCTCTTGTCGAAAGAAGGGCGCGCAGAAGATCTGGGGATGGTTGGAAGTCACCGTTCGGTGGCGGTTCGCAAGCAGCACACGGAGACGTTCCAGTCCGTATAGCTCGAGTCGCCATCCGAACGTGTTCTGGACGAACGAAACGGCCTCGTCCCGCTCCGTAGGCGTGTACGTAGCCGTGCAGAGGAACATCAATCGCTTGCAGGCGTGACCATGGTCCCTGACTTTGTGGCTGTCCTGCTCCAGCTTCTTCCGCCAGTCTTCGCGAACGCTGTAGGCGAAGATCGTCACGTCGTTGAGGTCGGCGCGGCTGATGTGAATGGCGTCGCGCCCTTTGTCCTTCGTGCCGCCAAGGGGCTCGATGTCTGGGAACCCTTCCCTCGACATCAAGTCGTCGCAGAGGCGCTCGAACTGCTCATAGTCGGTGACGTGCTCGAGGCAATAGATGATGGGATCAGCCCCCATGATCTCTACACCAGGTCATACCGCACGCAGAGTCAAGGCGGATCATCGGATCGTCATCGCCGGCGCAGGCTCTCGCCTGAAAAAGCTGTATGCTTGTGCGGTATAAGGTCTTCGTAGAGCAAGCAGCCCCTCTGCACTTTCCTACCACCAACGAGGACCAGCATGACGAGCCAGAAGTTCGCCACGGGTGCGTTCGTGTTCACTCGAGCACGGGGTTCTGAACCTCACGAGTCAGACGACCTTCCTCCCCTGGCAGCACAGCACGGCATCGACTCCAGCTTCATCCCGCAGTACGCCGGAGACCGAACAGCGATTGGTCGCGCCATCACACAGGCCGGCTCGGGCCTGCAGAAGGACGGCTACCTCCTGCGCCCGATCCGGCGGGCGGCGGCCGAGGTGGTTTACGGGATCGTCAGGGAGCAGAGTGACGAGGCCGAGCATCGGCTCGACCACGAGTTCGAGGCGACGGTCTCGTGGTCGGCCGAGCCCGACCCCTCAATCGTCCACGGCGACCATCCCATAGCCCAGCGCGTCGGCGATGCCTACCGCGAGCTCCGCGGCAAGATCGTGGCGGTGTTCGCCCAAAGCACTTGCCAGCCGGCCGGAGCTGCTACCGTTGCGCCCGCTTCGATAAGCAGTCGGCTCTTCCCTACCCCTCCTGGACCGCTGATGACAAGGAATGACTTGTCGGACGCGAGGAAGTCCTTCACCGCGGCCAAATCGGTGTGCCGCCCTTGCAGGGTCGCGTGAACAGCTCTGGGCAGGAACGGCGCGTCGATCGCCGCACGTTCCTCGGCCTCGGGAAGCGACAGAACTGCGCGTGCCTCATTCTCGAAGTACGCCCGATCTACGTCAGGGTGTTTGTCGAGTCGAACGTCAAGGTCCGTCTGCGACCAACACGCCGCCTCGAGGTTCATCGCCCTGAAGGTGGGCACGATCTCAGCCGCCCACTTTTGCCAGTCTGTGGGGTTGAACGCGGCGTTGGTGACGAGGCACCAGTGCGTGACACCCTGCCATTGCTGATAGCGCGGGTGGTCCGTCTGCCTGTATTTCGCGATCTTCTTAGCTTCTTTTGCGGCATCGCGGAAGGCGTCCGAGGCCAGTTCGGCCGCGTGGAACTTCGCCTGAAACACCGTGAGCCCGTCGCCGGAAACAACGTCCTGACCACCGTCCTTGCCGCGACGACCAAAGAGGCGCGCAGTGGCGTCTTCTGCGAAGACCAGGGCTGAGACCAATCCCTCGAAAATGCCGCCCGAGCGAATCATTCCCCAGTTGCGGTTGCTCATAGGATCCCCGCGTCGTGTTTAACGGGTTCGAGGCCCGGGACGCGCCGCACTAGCCGGTTGGAGACCAGAACTTCGAACTGAGTCCGCAGTGCCTTCGCGAACTGCGGGCTGGTCACCAGCACGCCAGCCTCGATGTTCCTCTGCTGCGCAGCCTCGGTGAAGTTGGCTGACGAGACAAACGCCACGCGATCATCGACTACGACGCACTTGGCGTGGAGCGCGGCACGCTGGTCGAAGCTCTTGCTCAGCGTGCGCGGGTCGTAGAACAACTCCGGGGCCCGGCCCCCCGGCCAGTGGTCAGCAAGGAAGCCCGCTGCGTAGCGGTAAACGATCTCGTCATCCGAGGTCTCGGTATCGCCCATGGCCCTGGCGATGTGGACGAACATCCTGACCCTGAGCTCGGGTTTCTCCGCCATGCGGGCGGCCAGGTCCCGGAAGACAGCCTTGCCGTCGTAGATCGCGTAGGTGGAGATCAGGATCTCGACCTCCGCCTCGAGGAATAGTTGCCGCACGACCACCGATGTTTCGCGAGAGGCGGTGCCAGGCGCTTCGGGTCCGCTCCAGACGAGCTCGACATCGTCCTTGGCCTTGTGAACGGCCTCTCGCTCATGGGCCATCAGCTCGATCATCGCGGCCAGGTGGACGGCCGTCATTCCGCCCGCGTTCATCTGGGCCAGCTCCGCGGCCAGTTCGGCGGCGAGCGAGCCGCGGAGAAACCGAAGCAGAGCGCTCCGGGTGAACGGTGGCGAGAGGGTGCCGGCGGTCAGCGCCCGCGCCAGCTCGATCATCTCGGTACGGGACAATTTGTGGAGCGCGGAGCTCAAGGTCCCCTCCAGTCCCGCATTAGACCTCGCGGAAGAACTCGGCACCGAGGCCCTCGACTGTCTCCACCACCAGGGCCCGGTCGAGGTACGTGTTCTGGCGCTCGCACGAAGGCTCGGCGATCAGCAGGCAGCCGTGACAGGCGGCGCCATGCTGGAACCGCTCCTCCAGTGGGTCATCCGGCCGGTGCTGGGTGCACACCGGGTCATTAGAGCAGAGCCGGCCGAGTTCAATGGCGGTCCGGAGATGCTTCGGCAGGTGCCGCCCGACGGCCACAAGGCCCCCCAAGGTCCCCTCGGCATCGGGGCTCCCGGTGTAGAGCAAGATCCCGCAGCCGGCCTCGCCCACGTAAATCCGCTCCCGGATGGAGCTCGGGGCGTAGCCGCACTCGAGCGAGACCGCCGTGATCAGAAGGTGGGAGAGGGAGTGGAGCATCACGTAGCGGGGACCAGGGAACGACTGCTTCACCTTTGGATGAGCGTTCTGCCACGCCTCGTGTCCGCTCACGAGCTGGTCGAGCCGCGATCTCACAGCCTCCCGCTCCAGCCATTTCTTCACCGCCTCCTTGCGGAAGGCAATGAAGAAGCCCTCTCCATGGTTCTCCACCGCGGGCAGCCAGGTGATCTCCTCGGCTAGAGCGGCGTTCCGAACATCCAGCGCCAGCTCACCATCGATGTCGGTGCCGGCCGGCTCGAGGCGCGTGAAGCCGATCTGCGCCCGCACTTCGCGCATCCTGTGGAGCAGCACGACGCGCTCGACCAAGTCGAGGACCGGATCACCCTTGGGCAAGGCGGGCAGCGTGCGAGCGAAGAAGTCACCGTGAGGCACGTCTTGCGCAAACTCCGGGGGGCAGTCGAGCAAGGTCTCGAGCTCGACCTCTTTGATGCTCCTCGGCGACTCGGTCGTGCCCTTCTTCCTCCGCCGGACCTCGGTCCACACCTTCTTGGGCGCGAAGCTCTCGAGGGCCGCCGCCACCTTCGCCTTCTTCAGCTCCCGCTTCAGATCCTCCTCGCTGTCCACGTACAGGAGGAAGTCTTCCCAGACGGTGTCCACCGCCTTGCGGAGGTCGGCGTCCCGGTCCGGTATGTGGATCACGCTCAGCACTTCTGAGAAGTAGGCGTTTGTTGCCGATCGAATGAGCAGCCGGTTCGGGTGCGCCCTGCCTGTCTCCGAGTGGCACTCTTCCCGTGCATTGAGTCCGAGCCACGGTCGGTCCCCTCTGCAAAACCCGAGCGGCGGAACGTGGCCCTCCTTCTTGTCTGCCCCTTCCTTCACCTCGGAGTGGTCGGCTGCGCTGGCGGCAGGGCTCACGGCAGCCGCGAGCTGTCGGGACCTTCCGCACTCACAGCGGATGAAGATCTCG
>DYIV01000031.1:13233-23056 GCA_020723435.1 Slackia heliotrinireducens
CAAAGTCGCCACTCGTGCCCCGCTCGTCCATCCATAGCCGCCGGCCGCAGGGCGGGCCGCCTTGATGGACGAAGGCCGGCCAGTCAATGTCGGCGATGTGCCCGTTCGGGCAAGCCTGAACGAAGCGCACCGGCACCACGGGGTAGTGCTTCTTGTCCGGGGCAAAGTACCTGCTCTTCGTCAGGCTCTTCAGGTGAACGAGGGGCCGGGTGCGGATCTCACCGCGGTCACCGAATCGCTCCTCGTACTGGGCTACGAACCACTGCGGGAACACCCACGCCACCACGCCGGACGGGACGCCATCGGTCTCTTGCTCCTCGATCGGCGGGGCGCAGAGCTTGAGCTGCTGGATCCCGAGCAGCTCCTTGATCTTCGCCTCGAGACGCTCCTCGTGGATGACCACCTCCGGCCCGCGCCAGGCGCCGCTCTTCCGCCGCCACGGCTCCCAGTAGTCCAGGCCGGCGACGATCACGGCGTGCTTGGGGAGATCAACGAGCGCACCGGGGCCATAGGTGGTGAGCATCTGGCTCTGCCGCACCTGCCCGTTGGGTTTCAGTTTGCCCTTGGGTGCCATCTCAGCTCTCCCCCTCTGCCTCGACGATCTTTTCCTGGTCGAAGCGGCGAACCCAGATGTTGACACTGCCCTCCACGTCACGCAGTGACCGCTGCGCCTTGAACTTGCGGAACCGCGCCGGCAGCCGCGTCAGCTCGGGGTCGAGCGGAACATGAAGCAGCGGGGGATCGGCCGGCACCTCCCTCTGATACTGGAGGCCCGCGCTCACCTGCTGGTTCTCGGCCGCGATCTTGGCCCACTCATCGAGGAGATCGTTCACCCGGGCCTTGACGAGCTCGCGGAGACCTTCCCGATCGACATCCTCGAGCTCGGAGCTGTGCCCCTCGGCTCGGTCGGCAAGGCGGTCGGCGATAAAGGCCAGCGCGCCCCTCCGTTGGACGGCCGCCACCGCTCCCTTGGGCGGCGTCAGCTCCGGCAGCTCCAGCCTGGCGAGCGCCACCACGACTGCAGCCAGCGCGCGATCCAGAACCCGCGGGGAGAATGGGGTCACGCTGGTCGCCTCGACCGCCCGATAGAACGACTCGTGGAAGCACTCGAACCGCTCGTAGTGGGAGCGGTCACGCGGCTTGTGAATGTTGAGTAGGGTGACCACCAGCCCCGGCCGATTGTCGTCTCGACCCACTCGGCTGGTCGCCTGGATGTACTCGGCCGCCGACTTCGGCTGGCCGGTGACCACCATGAGCCCGAGGCGAGTGATGTCCAGGCCGACGGAGATCATGTTGGTGGCGACAGCCACATCGATCCGTTCCTTGTTCCAGAAGGGCAGCGCCAGGCGTCGCTTCGTGTTTGCCACATCGTTCGTGCTCACCCGGCTGGTGAGCTCGAAAACATCGCGGCCGATCTTCCGCGCTGCGAACGGCCCGCTGGCCTCCCCGACCCGCTTGCGTTCGCCATACCCCGAGAGACGGGTCCAGACCTCGTCCTCCACGATGCGCCGGCTCCCGCCGAGCTCGCGCAGGCTGCCGAAGTAGCCGAGGAGTGTCATGTAAGGGTCGGCCGGGTTCTTCTCGTTCTTGTCGCCCCCGTTCTCCAGGTAAGCCCTCTGTGCCGCGGCGAGGAGCACCAGGTAGGCTCTGAGCAGCATCACCTTGGCGCTCTTCCCCTGGGCCGCCACGCCAACGTAGAGCCTGCCGTGCTTGTCTCCCAACGGGGCGGTCTTGGCGAAGAACGAGTCCCGAAGGTTGGGACCGGGCGGTGGGAACACCTGCACCTCAGAGCGCGCGAAGAGGGCTCTGATTTGGGCCTGGGCTCGGCGGACCGTGGCGGTCGAGGCCACGATCTTGGGTGAGACGGTGCCCTTCGTGCCTTGGCGCGTGCAGAGGGTCTCGATCGCAGCCTCGTAGAGCCCGGCCATCGTGCCGAGGGGCCCGGAGATGAGGTGAAGCTCATCCTGGATAATGAGGTCCGGAGGGAGCAGCGTCGTCTCCAGCTTCCTCCCGACCTGGGGTGCGCACGGGCCATAGAACCCGTCTCGGTCACAGCGGTCCACCTTGCCGAAGAGCATGCCGGTCTCGCCAGTCCAAGGCAGCGAGGCGAACTTGTCCACGGTAGCGATCAGGAAGCACGGCAGCCGGCGATAGATAGCCTCATCAACGGCCACGATCGGCAGCGCCTGGTCACCCGTGAAGTCGCAGCCGCGGTTCATGCAGACAACCCGCAGATCGCGCGGCTCGTTGGCATTGGGTACCAGGCTGAATGAGGTAGGGCTGAACTTGGCCCCGCACCAGGGGCACGTCTCGAGGGGAATCGGCGAGGGGTAGCTCTTCGAGTCACGTTGGAACCGGGTGGTCTTGCTCCGGGCTGTGTGCTCGTCGTTGTCGCCCTTCCGCCCCATGCGGTTCGGCGTCGCCGCCTGGCCCACCCAGAGGCCGATCTCGAAGGGCCAGGCCCCCAGCTTCTCCACATCCTGCTGCCGCTCGAGCTCGAGGGCGCAGATCAGCGTGGCCGCGCGGCCGAGCTGGTCAAGGGTCAGAAGGCGCAGGGTGTAGCGCATGAGCACGCTCACCCCGGCCGAGGCGATGCCCGGATTCTGGAGACGCCTCAGCACAAGCGTGTAGGCCGCGAGCCCGAGGTACGCTTCAGTCTTGCCGCCGCCGGTCGGGAAAAAGATCAGGTCCACCAGCTTGCGACAGCTCCGTTCGCCCTCGGGCTCGGCCATGCCGCGGAGGTTCATCAGAAGAAAGGCGATCTGGAAGAGCCTCCACGCTGGAACCTTGCCGTCCTTGTAGTAGTCCGGGTCGCGTTGCCTGGCGGCTCTGGCCATTGCCCGGTTGGCGAGGCGAAACGCCTCCAGCACCTGAGGGTCGTCCAGGGCGGCCAGTCCGTCAGTGATCCGGCTACGAGCGAAGGCAGCTTCCTTCAGGAGCTCCTGCCCGACCTCTAGACGGCGCTCCTCGGCGATTGGGATCTTCTTCTGGTCCTCGATCCAGCGCGAGTAAGCCTCGGCCAGCGGCTCCAGCTTGGCTCTCACCTCGGCGCCAGTCCGACACGCCGCGATGGCTTCCATGCCGAGGTCCACCCCCTCTACGGTCGCAGGTACGACCTTTTCCACCTCCCATTGCGGAAGCCAGGTGGTCCGGACCTCGGTACAGCCATCAGACCCATGGACTGAAGTTGTCGCCACGTTGTGGCCGACCGCGTGTTCGTGAAGCTCGCGGTACTGGAGATCAGCTATCTCCTCGTCCTTGTCGATCTGCTCTTCATCCAGGAACAGCCCCCGCGGATCCGGGCGGGCGATGAACCCCTCAGCGCAACGCACGCCAAGGCTTGCCTGGAAGACGAACGCCTCATCCTTGATCGCGTTGGGCTGCGGCGGCCGATGGTTCACCAGGAAGATGGAGACTGCCCGGGTGCCATCAGGCACGGCGCTCGGGCGATCGTGCTGCAGGCGCCGCACGGTGCGGATCGACGCGATGACGTGCAGGTCCTCGTTTTCGATCTTGAGGTCCACCTTGCGGTCAGCGAGCGGCACGCTGAGCTCCGCCCGACGTTGCGCGCGTTGCCACCGATCCTCTCTGCGTCCACCCTCGGCCGCGGCCTCCTCACTCTCGAGGTGGCGGTAGTCGCCCCACTCGATCGTGACCTGTAGCGCCTTTGCCGTGGCCGGCACGAGCACGCTCGCCCCCATCGATGATGGAAAGAACGCGCGGCGCCCAGATGCCTGCTCCGGGCTGGCGTTGTCATCCAGGCCGCCGCTCTCCGCCACCTCCGCTTGCTCGGCGCCCTGCGGATCTTCGCGCTGCTCCTCGGGTGCCTCGTGCGGGACGAGGAACCCGGTCAGATACCAGCGAGAAGGGGCCTGCGGCAGCACCTCTGACTCGTAGGGGTCGCCGGGGCCCGGCCCCACAAGATCCAGGCGTAGCAACTCGACCAGACGATCGCGGACATCCGCTGCCGTGGCTGGGCCACTCATTTGTCACTCTCCCCCTCGCCGACCAGGCTGAGAGCCGCCTGGCCCACGGGCACCTTCGTCTTCTTCCTGGCCGGGCTCTTGGGCTTCTTCTTAGCGGTGCCCTGGCCTGCCTCATCGCCAAGCCGCCGTTCCTCCTCGGCGCGCGTGGTGTTCAGCTCCAGCAACCGAGCCAAGACTTCGTCACGAATCTCATCCGGCCAGCGAAAACGCCACGGTCTCTTCCTCCGCCGGCGATGGCCACCATCGCTCTCGCCTTCGGCGTCCTCTTCTTCTTCGTAGTCTAGAATGAACTCGCACCTCGGCTTGACCTTGTCCCAGCCGTAAGCATCGAGCACTTTACGGTCCAATTGGTCGTGAAGGTCGCGGAGCCGAAGGATGCCGGGCGTTGAGTCATCAGGATCATTGAATCGATTGTAGATCTTTGTTAGCCCTTCTCCGGTCTCGGCCATGAGTGCCGCCCGGAACGCGCAGTACTCCTCGCCTGCGCGTTCAAGGGCTTCCTGGCCACGCCAATTCAAACAGAACGGGTAGGTCTCGTAGCAGGTTGTTGGTGTGTAGCTAAGACGGTCGTGAAGGGTAGATCCAAAGAACCGGCTCCAAACCTCATGCGGCCGCGACTGGAGAACGCAGAAAGCCGACCAACTGTCGAGAGCAAATACATTTAGATTGCTCGAGAACACGTAGTTCGCCGGCAGGAAAGCGAAGGCAAGGTGCTCGGATGCCTGGGACGCTGTAACCAATACCCGCTTGAGCTCGCGAATAGCCCGTCGGAGGTCTACTCGCTTCTCCGCGAATTGCCACCAATGATCTCTGTAGGTCTTTCGGTTGTCGGTCATCCTCGCTGGCTTTACTAGCGACTCGACAATACTCATCAGTTCCGGCCATTGACGAGCGTCAGCCTCCGACATGTCGGCGAAGTCGATGATGTAGCGGTGGTAGGCATGGATCGGACTGGTGGCCACCTCCTCATAGCCGATGAAAGGAAAAATGACTTCTCCGTTCCGTCGATCGGCTGCGACGAGGCGCTGCATTTCGGAGAGACTGGTGACGCCATCCTTCTTTGTATCGTCAAATGTGAACCCCATACCTAGGGGGATCACTCCTTGGAAGCTGCTACCACGATTGGCAACCAACGCCTGTGGCTCTTCGTCACCACCTGCATGAAAAAGGAAGGCGCTGATCATAGCGACTTCTCTGCCATCGAGCAGGAGATGGTCTATGTGTCGCTCTTTTTGAACGTGGACAATGCTGGTGATTACTGCGGCCTGACCTGGCCATCTTACGCGGCGTTGAGCTGCGTAGATGGTGCCCTCGTGTTTCCGGATCCACTTGAGCCCCGTGTCTCTTGTGTCACCCTGCCCTATCGTGTTTGTAGCCAGCAAACCGAAACAGCCACCGTTACGCAGTAATGCAAATGCCCTCCTGAAGAAGTGAGCGACCAGATCTGCATTGCCGTGTGATCCCTCATGGAGAACCTTCAACCATTCGGCGAACCTGGGATGCTGCCCCGCCGCTATGGTGTTCTTGCCTGCGAAAGGAGGATTGCCGACAAATGCATCAAAGCCCCCGCGCTCGGGTCCGAAGACTTCAGGGAACTCTACGTCCCAGTGAAACGGCGTTACGGGTCGGCTACCGTCTCGAAGTGAGAAGACGGCACTCTCGAGCTCTGTGGAATGCTTCTTCGCACCAAGCCAGAGTTCCACATCCCCGAGCAGCCGTGTGCGCTCTCTCTCGCGATCCTTTTCCTTCTCGGCTGCAAAGAAGGCCGCAAGCACCAGATCGCCGATCATCCTCACCTGGCTGATCGCGGCCTCGGCTTCTCTCAACAGTTCGTTCTTTTGGGCGGGGCTAACGTCGTCCCCCAGCGTTTCGATCTGCTGCCGTGCGTGGTCTGCCCGGCCAATCGGCTGGTCTATGAACCGCTCGGCCACATCCATTCCGCCAGCCCCACCGTCGCCCTTCCACTGAAACTGAGCAATCTGGCGTCTAGTGATCCCCACTAGGGAGTCGCCGTGCTTCAGCGCGTGATCAAGGAAGGTAAACGGGTGGTCCTTCGCCAGGGTTGCCAGCCAAAGCGATAGCTTCGCCAGATCAACCGCGAAGCGGTTCTTGTCCACGCCGTAAAGGCATCGCTGGGCCACCACACGGCGAGCGTGCAGCAGCGGGTCTTCGTCAGGCGGTACGGCCGGCATGGCGTTGTGCCGGGTCCAGGAATCAACCAGCTTCTCCGCTAGCTGCCGGCACGCTTCAACCAAGAATGCACCCGAACCCATGGCGGGATCACATATCTTGAGCTCCAGGACGCGTTCGGGCTTGGGGTTCTCCCCCAGGTTTTCGAGGACCGGCTTCAGTGCGGTCTTCACGATCGGCAGGGTAAGTGACCGCGGCGTGTAATGAGACCCCGATCGGCGTCGCTCTTCCGTGGGCTGCAAGTAGAGCCCGCCGAGCGGGATCACACTCGGAGTGCGAGGCGACACCCTGCGATCGAGTGCCGCCATGAGCTCATCGACTGTCCTGGCATCCTTCGCCGCCTTCTTTGCCTTGTCGGCGAGTTCACACCGAGCCTGATCCTTCAGTAGCTTCTCTCGATCCGCCGGCTTCGCATCGAGGAGTTCGTTCAAGTTGATGACGACATGATCGGGGCGCACCGCGATTGAGGCCCCGGTGGCGACCTGCAGCTCGAACCCCATCAGCGCCTCGTAGACCGAGCCGATCTGCTCGACATCGAGACTGCGGTACGAGAGTCGCTGGCCATCGAGGAGCATCAGGCTCTCGAGCACGCGGTAGACCACCCCGTCCGCGACTCTGGGCGGAATGTACCGATCGCCCATCACTCGGAGCGTCTGGTAGGGCCGGCCCTCGAGGAAGGGGTAGCTATCCGGATTGAAGAGGTGCCCTTGCCGAGGCGGTAGCCGGACAGCCTTGGCCGTGCCGGGGTCAACGTATTCGGCGCCATCGAAGATCAGCCTGAACAGGCTGAGGAGCTGAGCCCACGCTCCGTAGCGCTGGCCCATCGTGTCCGGGTAGAGGGCCGCGTCCTCGCGTAGTCGTTCGAACAGCCGACCGAGGCTATAGCTCCGAAGGTAGACAGGATCATCGGGGGTCAGGCCGCGGTCCTCGGCGTAGAGGACGAAGACCAGGCGAAGCAGCGTGGCCAGAAGCCCGCCGTAGACCTCCTGGGGTGCCTCACGTAACACGTCTCCCAGGAGCTTGCCCTGGGTGTACTCGTCCGCAGCCTGGAACCCGGTGAGGAGTTCCCGCAGGGCCGTCAACACCTGCTCGGAGAGGGCGTTCGAAACCAGGCTCTGGTACTTGCGGCTCTCCTCGAGGATCGCCGGCAACCGCTGCTTGCTCGGGAGCGAGAAGAGCCGGTCGGCTCCGAGGAGCATCTTGAGCGCGCCGAGGATGGGCCGGCCGGGCACACGGCACATCTCATCGATCGGGAACGTGACGTGCCCCGAGGACTCACCGCGCGGAACGTAACAGAGCCGCAGATCGGTGCCGTTGAAGAGCAGTCCGATGGGGATGCCGTTCTCCCAGAGCAGCCGCTCGAAGCGCGACTGCGCGCTGGCCTGCCACCGGCGGTCGGCGAAGACCTTGGCATCGTCCGGGTCCGTACTACTTGGCAGGGTCATGCAGAGCATGAGGCAGGCGTCGCCGGTCTTCGAAGCAGGGACCGCGAAGGTTGCCTGGAGCGTCTCCTCGTAGTCCGGCAGGGCAACATCGAACCGCTGCACCTGCTCGGGGTGGGCCGGGCCCCCGACCAGGTCGTTCTCCTGCCACCCCAGCACCTCTACGAGAAGCCGCGGAAGATCCCTCACGGATGGCCGGCCGCCGTCCACCGGGGTCTCGACCAGGCGCTGAAGCGCGTCCTGCTCGCGCTTGATGTTGCTGTCCACCTGCGCGCCGGCCGCGACCAGCGCCGGGGGTGAGACCACCAGGCCCACGGGCTGGAGGAGTCCGATCCATTGGCTGTGCGCTCGAAGCTCAGGATCTTTCGCCATACGGGTCCCCTACCCGGACCTTGGCCAGAGATAGACGACGCCCACCGGCTCCACGCGCCAGACCTTCACCTCGTAACTCTGCCGGATGCGGACAGGCTCTCCTTGTCGCTCCTCGGCGATCTGGCCCAGGCGCTCAGCCCAGTACTTCTGGTCTGCCTTGAGCTGGCGGTCTTCTTCGGGCGGCAACATGTCGGGGAACGCCAACTGGTCGGCCCTGGCCTTGCCTCTCTTGGCGATCTCCTGTTGCCTGCTCTCGATGTCGCGCTGCTGGCTCTCGAGGAGCGCGAGCAGATCGGTCGCCTCCTTCTCACCTCGCTGATGCAGAAGGCCCTTCGCCCGATCCGTCGCCATCGCTGCCCGCTCCTTCAGATGGGGCAGGAGCTCTCGCACATCCTGGGCGACGTGCTGTCCGAGGAGCTGCTTCACGTCGGCTGGTGCCTCCTGCAGATCCTCCCCGCGCAGGGACTGGTAGAGCAGGTCCATCGTGAGGGCCTCGGTCTCCCGCGCATACGGCGTCAGCCCCTCCTTGCGTCCGCGCGGCTCCGTCCAGCGAGCCGTGATGGGAATGATCTCGTCGTGGAGACGGGTCGCTCGCTCGCCGAAGAGTGACAGCCGGCCGAGCAGCACCACACGCCGGATAGCATCCTTGGTGAGGAGGATGTTGGCTCGCGAGATGTCGTCATGGACGAAACCCTGGGCGAGAAAGCGCCCGAGCAGGCGCTGTACAACCCGGTGCTCCAGGTGCAGGTGCACCGTACCGCTGTCGAGGGCGCCGGCATCCTGGAAGATGACGGGGCGCACGGGTGACTCTTTGCGCCAGTCCCAGAGCTTTTGCTTCTTCTTGCGCGGCGCGCGGAGCGTATCCAGCGTGGGCGCCCAGGTCGGGTCCGCACCGATCCTCTGGTCGAGTGCCGGGAAGTACCATCGCTTCGTCTTGTCACCATCCTCGCCGGGCTCGGCGGCCCGGAGGGGCTCGGCTCCCAAGATCTCGAGCGAGCAGCAGAGGGCCTCGCGGAAGGCCGTCTCGTCAAAGCCGAGGAACTTCTGGGACTGTTCCTTGAGATCACGGAGGCGTTCGAGTTCCTCCTCGAGCTTCTGCTTCCTCTCCTCGGTCTCGAGCTCCTGCTTCACTGTCTCGCGCTTCTCGGCGGGCAGGTCCTCTTTGTCGATGGCCTCGGCGAGCTCGTTGACGCGGCCCCGCCGAATGCCGTCCTCTTCCATCCGCTGCGCGATCTGGTTCTCCAGCACCTGCGAAAGGCTTCCGAGCTCCTCCTGGATGCGCTCGGTCTTCTTCACGAGGGTCTCAAGCACCTTGTCCTCGGGCCGCTGCGCGAGGACGAAGTAGTAACAGCGCACCAGGGGCGCGCGCTGGAGCTTGCGATCGATGCGGCCGTTCCGCTGCTCGAGTCGGCTCGGGTTCCAGGGCAGGTCGAAGTGGAAGAGGTCCGAGCAGTGGTTCTGGAGGTTGATGCCCTCACGGGCAGCGTCGGTCGCGATGAGGATGCGCAGTGGATGGTCCTCGGGCGAGGCGTTGAAGGCGTGCTTGATCTCCTCCCTCGTCTCGTCCCCCATGCCGCCGTGGAAGACAGCGATCCGGTCCTCCGCCCGGTCGGTCTCGGCGATGGCCTCGCGCAGCCGCTCCTCGAGGTATCGCTTCGTGTCGATCCACTCCGTGAAGATAAGCAGCCGCCGATCGGTCCATGCGGCCCGGCGACCTGCGGTGGCCTTCTTCCCGTGCACGGGAAGCTCCGGGCACATGTGCTCGCGAACCCAGGCCACGATCTCCTGCACCCGCGCGTCGGGCAGGGCCCGGCTGGCCTCGGCGATCGAGGT
>DYIV01000032.1:0-2389 GCA_020723435.1 Slackia heliotrinireducens
CCCGGCGTGATCCTCTTCTATCTGCTGGTCTTCTACGGTTTCGGCAGGATGGTCGGCCTGACGGTCAAGCGCGGAGAGCATGAGCCGGAGCGTGTCACTGTCGCCTCGTTTGGCGCCGGGGCCGTCGCCTACGGAGTCCACCTGCTCTTCGGCCTCAGCGTTACGGGTACGACGATATTCCTGTGGATCTGTTTCGCCGCCTACATGTTGCCGTTTGCCAAGACCAGACCGATTGAGTGGAGATCCGCCTCCGCGGCCGTGCGTGTCGCCGCTCTGGCCGCCGTGCTCGTCCTGGTGGTCGCCGGTACGGTGCTCAACTACCGATTTCTGGTAGCCGACATGTGGCATCTTCGCTCCTACCAGTGGCAAGATTCCGACAAGAACGCCGCCATCCAGGCGGTCGACACGGCTCTCGAGCTCAATCCGTACTGGGATGCCTACCGGGCTCAGAAGGTGATGCTGCTGATGGATAAGGCGGCGTCTGGAGGGGACCGCGAGGACCTGAAGACGGCCATTGCGGCCGCGCGGGAGTCGATCGTTCAGACTCCCCGCGAATACGACAACTACCTCTTCCTGGCCAACGCGTACGCCCAAGCGTCTCGCGTCTTCCAGGATCGGCGTTATCTTGCCTCCGCGCCGGACTCGCCCTACGCAACGCGCGACTACAACGTCGATCAGGCAGGCAAGGACCTGCCGGCGACCGCCCTCGACGTCTCTCTCTACGCTCTGAGAAACGTGGAGCCGAACGCGCCATCCGCAATGGTCCAAGCCGCTCTGGCATACGGCGACCTGGGGGCGCTGGACAAGGCCGTGCCGCTGCTGGAGAAGGCGGTCTACGAGGACCCCAGCTACGCGGAGGCCTTCTACTACCTCGGCACGATGTACGAGAAGACCGCCGAGAAGAAGAAGGCGCTCGATGCCTACGAGAAGGCCGTCGTCGCCAGGGAGCAAAGAGCGACGCCCGGCCAGGATTCCGCCTTCCCGGAGGCCTCATCGGCGGCTGCTCGACTGCGCAGGGAGCTGCCCTAACTCCGTTTATTTGCTCCGCGGCAGGAGTCTGCCCCCTTGTGAAGAACAAACGAGTAGTCTGGGCTCTTACGATGCTGTATCATGAGAAACGGTGCACAACCGTCGCGGTTCCACATGGGAAGGTAGAAGGAGGAAGTCGCTGTGAAGTTGCGTCTGCCGGATTGGCGTGATCCAAGAGTTCGTCCCCGGATAATCGTCGGATTGATGACGGCGCTGATCGCCATCTTGTTCGTCGTCGCGGCGATGATCGGCCTCTTCTCCACGGCCGGGTTCTGTGGCTTGTGCCACGAGATGGACTACGACATGACGAGCCTGTCCAAGTCCGCTCACGCCCAGCTTACATGCTATGCGTGTCACCAGCGATTGAGCGTTCCCAATCTCATCTTCCACAAGCTCCTGGCGATGAAAGAGCTGTACTTGCACTTCACCAACTCGTACGAGAAGCCGATCAACGAGCACAGTCACTACGCCGAAGAAGGCGAAGTCCCCAACGACAACTGCAATTTCTGTCACTCCATTCTCACGCGGAAAGTGACCGCGTCGGAGGGCGTGATCATCAACCACGAGGTGCACCTGAAGAAGGGCATCAACTGCATTATGTGTCATAACCGCGTCGCCCATCCGAACATGGAAGAGTACAAGACGGAGTACGAGGACTGGATGAAGATGGATGGGTGCGTGCGCTGCCACAAGCAGGAGGAGAACTCGCCCGCCCCCGGCGCCTGCAAAGCCTGCCATCCAAAGGACTTCGAGCTCAAGCCGGAGAACCACTTTGCCAAGGGCTTCATGCCTTCGGGCCACTGGAAACTGAAGGAAGAGGACCCGAAGTACTGCGAGATGTGCCACAACGAGAAGGTCTTCTGCTACAACTGCCACGGTATGGAGATGCCACACCCTGGCGATTGGAAGAAGACACACCGCACCATCGGCAAGAAGAAGCCCGGCAGCTGCAAGCTGTGCCACAAGGGCAAGAACTTCTGCAACAACTGCCACCACGGCGCGGACTACGGCAGCCCGGCCGAATGGATCAAGAAGCATCAGCTGATAGTGAAGAAGAAGGGTGCGCAGCCCTGCTTCCAGTGTCACGAAGAGACGTTCTGTTCGTTCTGTCACGTGAGAGGCATCAAGAGGTGATCCGCGGCGGCAGCATCGTTGCCGCGTAGGCAGATGCCGCCAAGATCGTTGCCCGGCTGAATGTGGGGAGGCGTCCGTGAGTCTGTGCGACTCGGGCGCCTCCCGTGGTAAGAAATACCGGCGCGTCTGACGGAGGATGCATCGCCAGTGAAGAGCCAGAGAGTCCCGCCCACAGCAGTGGCGCGCCTTCCTCTCTATCTGCGGTGTCTGCAGGAGGCGCAGCAGA
>DYIV01000032.1:2399-20867 GCA_020723435.1 Slackia heliotrinireducens
CCAAGGAGCTTGCCGAGCTGGCGGGGGGTAACGCAGCGCAGGTGCGGAAGGACCTGTCGTACCTCGGCGAGTTCGGCATTCGAGGAATCGGCTACGAAGTGGAGAGCCTGATCAGGCACATCTCGCGATGGCTCGGCCTGACACGAAAGCACAACGTGGCCATCGTCGGAATGGGACGGCTCGGCTCCGCGCTCTTGGGCTACCCGGGTTTCTCGGAGAAGGGCTTCGAGGTAGCGGCGGCGTTCGATTCCGACCCGGCAAAGGTGGGCGGCAAGGTCGACCATGTCGTGGTAGACGATATCGCGTCTCTCCCGGCGAGCGTGCGCGAGAAGGAGATCGAGATAGCCATCGTCGCAACGCCAGCGTCGGCGGCACAGCGAGTCGGAGACATGCTGGCCGACGCGGGGATTCGCGCCATACTCAACTTCGCGCCGGTGCACCTTGAAGTGCCTGATGACGTAAACTGCCGCCAGGTCGATCTGTCCGTGGAACTGCAAATACTCTGCTTTCATTTGGAGCGCCAACGAGAGTAACGGGGTTTCATCAGGGGGGAAGGTAGTATCGCAGGTCAGAGCAGCAAGGTTTTGTCCATTCGGGGTGCCGTCGGTATACTCAGTGTGGTTGCTTCGGCTTGCGACCTGTCCATCACGACATCCTTCTCGGAGGTGCACGTGAGACAAACCGCTCCGGCCATGCTCAGACAGAGGTGCGGTTGTTCCGATAACTGACGTGAATGGTCGGTTTTGCGCGCAGCTTGACTCGGCCGGCCGCGCGTCCGGGTAACGTGGATTCACATGAGAGGTCAGCTTTGGACGATTTCGTAGGCGGCGGGCCGACGGGAATCGAGGACGTTCCCGAAGTTGGGGGCGGTGGCCGGAAGACGACCACTTTGGCGGTCGTTCTTCTCCTGCTGCTGTTGCTGTCGGTCGCATCCCTTCTATATCAGAGTCTGACCGGCGGTCCCGGCCGCAAGGCGCAGTTTCTGGCTGTGAACGCTCGTTGCCTCGTCTGCCATTCCGAAATGGAAGCCCTGCTCGATCGCACATCGGTCCATCATCCATTCGCGGAACAGCAATGCACGAGTTGCCATACCACTCACGGGCAGGTCTTCGAGAAGAGGGCCGGTGTGGCGGAGACGGCGGCGGAGAGCTTCCGTCGAGCGTGCGGCCCGTTCATCCCGATTGCCGCCCTCCAGACGCTGCTCGACCGCGTTCTCGGCACGGCGACGACGAAGAAGTGGACGACGACGAGTGAGTCGAGGACGAAGTACTCCAAGGACGACCTCACGTTCAGAGTCCGTGAGGAGTCAAAGCTCATAAACACCGAGCTGCGGCTCTGTATGACCTGTCACGGAAACCTCGGTGGGTTGTGGCAGGCGCGCTATGGCCACCCGCCCTTCATCGAGGGCTACTGCACGAACTGCCACGACCCGCACGCGTCGGCCTTCAAGCCGCTGCTCAACCAGGAACCGCGGAAACTGTGTGTCGCGTGCCATCCGATCGCCAAAGAGCTGAAGATGGCTCAGGTCCATCCGCCGTTCGAGGTCCAGGATTGCGTCAGCTGCCACAGCCCGCACGCCTCGGACGACAAGGTGCTCCTGCGAGGTCCACAGAACGTCGTCTGCCTGGCTTGTCATCCGACTGTCGCGCCCTACACGCAGTTTGCGGTGCAGCATCCTCCGTTCCAGAAGGGCGACTGCACGGGGTGCCACGAGCCTCACGCGGCTTCGGTCAAGCCGCTGCTCCCGTCGACGGAGCCCGGATTCTGCTACAAGTGCCACCCGGAGATCCAAAACGCATTCGCGCGCTCGTCTCACCACCCCGTAGGCACTCTGATCGACTGCACGAGTTGTCACCAGCCGCACGCTTGGCACTACTCGAAGTTGCTGCTCGCCCAGGGTAATGAGATGTGCTTCACCTGTCATGGGGACAAGCGCTTCCCATACGCGTACACGCCACACAATCAGGTCGAGTACACTTCATTCACCGGCGCGTGCGTAAACTGCCACGTGGCTCACGGCTCAGACTACAGGCCGCTCCTCGCCGACGAAGAGCTTCGGCTGTGCTGGACGTGCCACCCGGCCTATGAGGGCCCGACGAATCACCCCTACTACCGCCAAACAAGCTACCCGGGGGCCGGCGGGAGAGTAACCTGCTCGAGCAGTTGCCACAATCCGCACGGCACCGCCTACCGCAATATGCTGCAGCGGCTGCCGGACGGTCTGTGTCTCAGTTGCCACCCACCGCTCTCGCTGCCCTGAGAGGCGATCGCCGCGACTCGAGCTGCAGCGCACTCCGCAGGAGCCGTGCCGCGGCACATCTCGCATGGTTGAGGACGGCGGTTTGTACTACCATCGAACCGGTGTGATGGATGTCTCGTCTGATAAGCTCCCATCTCTCAAGACGCATGGGTAGGCCTTTGCGCCCGAGCCCGGCGCCCCACCGCATCCGGCGCTCCCTCCTGGTGGGAGGCGCATGCGCCGGCATGCTGGTGGCTTCAGCTTATGCCCCCGCACCGACAATCGCGGCCGTCGACGGACCTTGGAGCCGGTCGTTTGAGGGCCTCTGCCAGTCAGCGATCGTCGCGCGCAACAACCTCGTCTACGCGGGCACTGACGATGGGGTGCTGCGCGTCATGAGCGCATCCGACGGCAGGACGGCCTGGACGTACCGTTCGGGCGTGCGCGGTGTGGCGGCCCCGTCCGTCGAGCGAGGCAGAGTCTGGCTGGGCGTCGTGGGCGGGACCCTACACGCGCTGGACGCGTTCACCGGGCGACGCCTGTGGGTTCATGCGCCATCGGCCCCGGCCCCGGCCCCCGCGACGTCTTCGCTCTATCCCGGCCCCGCTTCGCTGCGAGGACGGCTGTTTCAGGTGGAGGGGCGTCGGCTCGTGGCGATCAACAAGACCTCCGGGAGGGGAGTGGACTCGCTCATCCTGCCCGATGGGGAGCTGACGCAGCCAGTTGCGACGGACCGGGCGGTGGTGCTCGGCGTCGATCGAACGCTATACGCCGTCGCCTCGCAGCTGAACAAGACGCTGTGGCGTCGTGACCTGAAGGAGGAGGGCCCAACTACTCCGGTGTACGCGGCCGGATCGATCTTCGCTGGAACGCGGAAGGGGTCGGTCTATGCGATCGATGCCGTAACCGGGCGCTTGCGATGGGGCCACGGCGGACTCCCGGCCGCGGTGAGCGGCGTGGCCAGCGATGGCGTGCTCGTCTTCGTGGTGACGACGACAGGGAACGTCTATACCCTGGATGCGGCGTCCGGGAGTCTCAAGTGGAGATTCGACACGGGCGGGGCGCTGGTCACCCCTCCCATTGCCAGCGGGATGAGCGTTCTCTTCGGCTCCAACGACGGAAGGCTCTACTCCGTGGCGGCCGACGACGGCGACTTCGAGTGGTCCTACGACACAATGGGCGCCTACCCGGTCTCCCTGGCCGCTCAGGACGACGTTGTCTTCCTGATATCCAACATCCCGGCGGGCGACAGGGGATCGGTACGCCTCGCCGCCTACGATATCGCCGGTCTTCTGCAGGGACTCAGGGCCTTCAGCACCGGGCGGGTCGCCGGTCGCAGGGCTGAGCAGGACAACGTGAGCATCGTTCTGGTCGACAGCGTCGTGGAGGCCGCTCGCAGGGTTGGATCGGAGGGAGGCGTCTTTGCCGCGCTGTGGTGGCCCTACCGCTTCTTGTCCGTCACCGGCAACCCAAATACCGTTGTCCGTGTTTCCTCCAAGGGCCCGAAATCGCGTGGCGCGGAGCCGCTGGCGATCTCGGCGGCGGTTCTGGGCCTAACGACCGGCCCCGCCTCGCTCGCGGGATTCCTCCTGGTCTTTTTTCTTTCGGCGCTTGGATTCGTGGCGGCGCCGCGTCTTGTGCCGATTCTCGGACGTGCCGGCGAAGCCGCAGGCGGCAGCCCGGCCGGGAAGGGCCTTTGGCGTGACTCGGCGCGCCTGGCGGTCCGGAGCGGGCGTGCCGCGGGATTGGCGCTCGGCGCCGAGGCGGTGGCCCTGCCGGCGTTCGTGTTGATGAGACTCATCGCCGGGCCCGCCGACGAGTTGTGGAACTTCATCGTTTGGGCGGGGCTTTCGAGCTTGGTTCTGCTTCTCGTCTCGGCCTCGTGCCGGGTATTCATGCTCCGCTGGGCCTGGGCCAAGCGCGAGAGAGACGAGCGCGCGACCGCTGCCCGATCGGCGACCGGCAGAGCGATCTTCCGCGTCGCCAGCCTGTACGTGCTCACATCGCTCGTGTTGGCCGCGGCGTTCTTCCTCGTCGACCTGGCGGGAACTCTCAATCAGCTGTGGTTGCTGGCTGTGGCCGCGCTGTGTCTGATCGTAGCCTCCCCCGCACTCGTAGCGGACTGCTTCGTCGCAGTGGGCGACCAGTCACTGCCGCGAAGCCTCCTTTCGGCGCTGTTGACAATGAGGGAGTTGCCCGGCGGATTCAGTGCGTACCTCGGCGCGGCGTGTGGCGCGGTGCTTGTTCCCTCGATTGCCGGCACTGTCCTGGGCTCCGGCGCCGGCTTTGCGATCGCATTGCTGTTTTGTCCGGCCGCCGCCACCTTCTTGTCGGCGATGTGTGCTGAACTGTGTCACCGAAGTCAACCACGGTGGGTGAACGAACCGGGCAGCTTTACATCGACCAAGTAGACTGATAGTATCTGCACGGCATTGGGCTCATCTGACCCGAGAGGTACCCGTTCTTGACGAACAACGCATCACCGACCGCGAACCGCGTTCTGGTCATCCTCATAGTCTTGGTAAGCCTCGCCATTGTTGTGCTTGGGGCGATCATCGTGCGCGACGTCTTCATCAAACCAGAGGCGCCACGCACTGCGGCCGAGCGAGACTTGGAGGCGGCGCAAGCGGCGGTCCGGACCAAGCCTCGCGATCCTGCGGCTCACACCGATCTCGGAAACGCATACTTCAGGACCGGTGACTATGAGGCCGCGGCGGGCCAGTTCAAGGCCGCTCTCAGTCTCAACCGCATGTACCTTGCCGCTCAGTTCAACCTGGCCATGGTCTACAAGACGCAGGGACGTCTTGACCTGGCCGTGAAGGAGCTCAGCGCGCTACTTCGCAAGTACCCAGCCGACGATGCCGCCCTTTTCCGACTGGGCGAGATCTACCTGCAGCAGAAGAGATACGACAAGGCCATCTCGGCGTTCAAGAAGTCCATCCGCGCTAACCCGATCGTCGCTGACGCGCATCTGAATCTGGCCGTCGCCTACGAGAGATCGGGGAAGCGAACCGAAGCGATCAAAGAGTATAGGCAGGTGCTGCGCTACATCCCCGATCACAGTGAAGCGCGGGCCGGCGTGAAGCGTTTGACTAAGAAATAGCGGCGAGAACGTTGAGAGGAAGTCCCAGTTGAGACAGCGCACCTTCATGATAGTCGTCCTCATCATCTTGCTGGCCATTCTGGGTGGCCTTCTGCTGTTGTATCTGAAGATCAGCCAGCCGCCGGCCGACGTCACCGGAAAGGCCCAGGTGAAGGGTGTCGATTGGGTCAGGTCGATATACGGATATGGGCGACGACCCGCGGAGATGTTCAACAGCCCGATCGGAGTCGGGGTCGATTCGCGCGGTCGCATATTCGCCGCCGACAGCCAGAACGGACGAGTCCTGATCTTCAGAACCGACGGAAGCTACGTCGGCAAGCTCGGCAAGTCCGGTCTCACGAAAGGCAGCATAGCCCTCCCGCAGGGCATTGACGTCGGTCCAAACGACAACATCTACGTCACCGATACCAAACGACAGGTGCTGATGGTCTTCGGCCCCGATCTTAGGTTCAAGGACGAGATTCACGGGCAAACGCCGCTGTCCGTATGGGCGACTCGTGACAAGATTTACCTCACGACGATGCAGCACGTGGTCGTGCTCGACCCGAGCCTCCGCGTGCTGGAGAAGTGGGGCAAGCGAGGCAAGGCGATAGGCGACTTCGACTTCCCGCACGGCGTCGTCGTCTTGAAGAACGGACTTGTCGTTGTCTCTGACGGCAACAACATGCGCATTCAGGCACTCATGAACGGCAAGGGGCAGGCCGCGTGGGTCCTGGGCGCCCCCCCAGGATCGGTCTTTACCAAGAGCCGCATCTTCGGACTGCCGGGAGGCATGTGTCTGGACGGCAACCAGAACATCTACGTCATGGATCCGCTCTCCAGCACTGTCCACGTCCTCAATGACAAAGGTAAGCAGCTTGGCGAGTATGGTGAGTTCGGGCAGGAAGACGGCCAGTTCAACTATCCGAGCGATATCGCCTACACAGGTACCGATGAGTTCGTCGTGTCGGATACGTTCAACAACCGGCTGCAGATCGTCAAGATCGGTGGAGGCGCCGTCTCCACGACGCCGCCACAGAGTCTGTGGGACAGGCTCAAGGACTTCTGGTGGTGCGGTCTCCTCGCGCTGCTGCTGTTGCTGGCCATGCTGATCGTCTTCTTCCGCCGCCGCGGCGAAGTCCAGCCTGGGTAGTTTTCTTCGGCCAATCAGGCAGGAATGTGGCGGACGAGCTGAGAATATTCTTCACAAGCGAGCACGGCCGGTCGAAAGTGCTGGTGGGGGAAGGCATTTTGGAGCATGTCCGCTCAAGAGATACCTGCCGGACGACGATACAACGAGTAGACTACGATGTCGGCTGGACCCCTGCGCAAACCGGAGAGTTCGGGGTAGATTTAGCCGCTTGCTGGTGGTAAGATTGTACACCGAAAGTGGTCGCAACGGGTTAGGTCACATCTGGTTGGGATCGAGCGGTCCGCTTCTGCGGCTCTCGTTTCAAGGTTAGAGGGGAAGGAGGTGTGAGAATGAAGAGATATGTCTTTCTAGGTTTGGTCGTGGTGGCGCTGTTCGCGATGACCTCGGTTGCTCTCGCCGGCGGGTATCTGAACTCGGTTCCCGGCGGAGGCAGCCCGCACGGCAACTACTCAGACTCCGGAACGAAATGTAAAGTCTGCCATGCTGTGCACAACGCGAGTGCTTCGGGTGACGTGCTGTTGCGCGGGACCCGAGCCGGCGCATGCGTCTACTGTCACCTCACCAACACCTACGGCGTCTATCGGCCTTATGGCAGCACTCTGTCGAACTATGAAAGCGAGTCCGCGTTCAACCACACGGACGATCACAATGCTTTCGCCGGGTACAGCGGGTGTGTTAGCTGCCACACGGTGCACGGCGCGTACGGCATTGGCTCCGCTGCGATCGGCGGAAGCGACGACAGCACGGACGGCGACAACTACATCCTGAAGACCAATCCGGGTGGTGGTGTCTCCGGCAACGCGACGAATCAGATCGACTTCTGCCGCGACTGCCACAACAAGCAGGGCAACGCAGGGTCCGGCCAGTGCTTCGAGACTTGCCACACTCAGGACAATGAGACTGACGGCAACATCAGCTCGGAGTACTTCACGCGCGATCGTGATGGCATCACACACGTGATGACCTCGACGCTGACGGCGCCCAGCGCCCAGCAGGTGGCGTGGACCGAGTCCGCGTACTGCAAGTCGTGTCACTCGGCTGGTCCGTTCTTCACGGCGGGGAATAGCTTCCCGCACTACACGCCGAGCAACGCGCAGTTCTTGCCTGACTACGCGACTGAGAACACGGATCTCGACGCGGTATGTCTGCAGTGCCACGTGCAAGGCGGAGACGGCGACAACTACACGACCGGTGTAGGCAAGACGTTCTAGGGTAGACACCCTAGTCGTTGGCTAGATCCAACAGCAAGAGCAGGAGGCATCGCCACGGGAGTGGCGATGCCTCCTGGAGCATCAAGTTCGAAAGAGGATTCCGACGGTCGGAGATCCCGCGGGGGAAGGGAAGTGACCGTGTCCAGAGTTGCTCTGGGATCGGTTGCAGTGAGATTCGCCATGCCGGAGGGCAGGCGCCAATTGCGTAGCCTGCGTGAGACAAGATCGAAAGCCACCCTCGGCCTTCTGCTGGCGCTGTGTGCGGTTCACTTGAATGGGAGCCCAGCGTACGCGGGGGGCTATTCGTCGTTCGTGCCGGGAGGCGCCAACGGCACATCGCCCCATGGGGGCTACTCCGACTCGACGACGAAGTGCAAGGTCTGCCACGCCGCTCACAATGCCACGGCTGGTGGACAGGCGTTGCTGCGCAGCACTCGCGCGAACGCCTGCGTATACTGTCATCTCAATCCGGGGACGGTAAGCACCAAGCGGCCGTATGGTCAGGGTGCGGGAGCCGTCTCAAACTACGTGCGAGCCCCTTCAGATCCAGACGTGGATTGGGACCATGCATCCTGGCACTACGACTTGGCGCCGTACAGCGGCTGTGTCAGTTGCCACTCAGTGCACGGTGCCAGCACAATCGCGGGCGAGAAAGACCTCAGAGACAATCCCGGCAGGGCCATCGCCACGCCCGTTGCGAACAAGATCGACTTCTGCCGTGACTGCCATAACCGGGCGGGAGGAAACACTGCGGCCGGAGGGTGCTTCTGGTTCTGCCATTCCTCCAATCCCGAAGTGGCGAACAGCATCGGGCCGGAGTACTTCACGCGCGATCGTGATGGCCGCACCCACATCATGACTACGACGTTGACCGGTGCCGGAACCGGGAATCCACAGGTTGCGTGGGTATCCTCGGAGAGTTGCGAACAATGCCACGCCGCCGGACAGCCCTACGCCCAGGGCGATAGCTACCCGCACTACACGCCAAGCGCCGTCCAGTTCCTCGACTACGGCTACACGGTTCAGGATACGAACCTTGACCGTATCTGCATGAACTGTCACGTTGAGGGCGGCAATGGCAACAGCTACACAACAGGTGTCGGCAAGAGCTTCTAGGCTTCTGCCGTGACCGCCGACGGCATTCCCTCACAGCACGGCCCAGCGGAGCGCGCGGCTTGGGTGCTCCTGCTCCTGCTGCTTGTCCTCCTGCCTCTGCTGTTTCTGCCTCAGACGATCGAGGTCTACATCGTGCCGAAGGCGGCCGCGCTGTGGGTGCTTGCATTCGGCGCCTGGGCGGCCCTGATCGGGGGCGAGGCGGCACGCGGGACGCTGCTCCTGCCAAAGGCGCCAGGTCTTCGGGCGCTCGCCGGCTTCTGCCTGGCGGCCATCGCGGCCACCACCCTGTCGTCCACACCGGCGATCAGCTTCCTCGGGGCCTTCATGCGACGGGAGGGGCTCCTGTCGCTGCTGGCGTACGCGGCGGTGTACGTGCTGGTGGTTCGACTGGCGCTCACCCGGCAAAGAGCCACGAGGCTGCTTCAGGCGATGATCCTCCCGGCGCTGCCTACCGGCGTCTACGCGGTGGCGCAGACGTTTGGATTTGAATTCGTCCCTGAGCTGAACCCTGCACACGCGGCGGTTCGCGCCTACGGATTTCTGGGCAACGCCGATTTCCTAGGCGTCTATGCAGCGCTGCTGCTGCCCATTCTCGTCGTCGCGTTTCTGCGTCTGGACGGGGGGTGGCGCGTCTACTGCGGCGTCGCATTGTTCGCCACCGTCGTGGCCCTTCTCTTCTCGTACTTCAGAGGAGGGTGGCTGGGAGCCGCCGCCGGGATTGTCGTCCTGGCGCCGATGCTGGGTGCGCGCAAGGTACGCGACCAAGCCGGGCGCCTCGCTGTGATCGGCGCCGTCGTAGCGGCCGCGATGGCGACAAGCTTCGGCCTGCGGGCGCTGCAGCCGAGATCGGCCGAGACGGGTTTCGCCCGGCGCGCGGCCAGTATCGCCGAAGTAGGGACCGGAACGGCGGCGACTCGGCTCGAAATGTGGCCTACGGTGCTGTCGCTCTTGGAGGAGGAGCCGCTGCTGGGCTTCGGTCCGGAGACGTTTCGCGGCAGGTTCATGCCGATCCGTGGGGAGGCGCTGGTGCGGCTGGAGGGAACGGCGCGATGGGACAGGCCCCACAACGCGCTGCTATACCTTGCGACCAGCACGGGTCTCGTCGGGTTAGGCTTCTACCTGGCGTTCTCTGTCGGCGTCATGCTCTTTGTCTTTCGGCGGGCGCGCTCAGGCGCAATGGATACGATCGTCGGGGCGGGTCTTGCCGCGGGCGTCGTCGGCGCCTTCGTTGCCGACCTCTTCTTGTTCTGGACACCGGCGACAACGCCAATCGTCTTCGCGGCTCTGGGCCTTGCGGTGGCCTTCTCGCGCCTGGATGAGGCCGATTCCGGCGATCTCGTCTTGGCCGTACGCACGCCGGCCATCGCCGGACTCGGCTTGGTGCTTCTGACCGCCGCGCTCCTCATGGGGGTCTGCTGGGCGGCAGTCGCCTCGCTTCGAGGCGACTGGTATGCGGAGCTTGGACGCAGGGCGAAAGACCGAGGCCGTCTGGCGGAGTCCGTCTTCTACTACGACAAGGCGGTCAGCTCGTCGCCGTGGGTCAACGACTATCGGTGGCGCGCCGCGCTTGGGTGGGAGCAGGCTGGATTCGTGCGGGCGGACCCGGAGGCGCTGGCCGTCTCGGCAAGCATACTGCGCGAGGGCCTGTCGTATGATCCCTTCGACGAGCACGCCTATGTTCAGCTGGGTGATGTCTATCGATACATGGCTTCGCGAACCGGCCGGGACACGGTGCGCCTCGCGCATCAGGCCTACCGGCGTGCCCTTGCCAGGGATCCGTACTCGACAGAGGCGCACAAGGGTCTGGCGCGACTCCTCATGTCCTCGAAGGACTATACCGGGGCGCTCAGACAGGCACTGAGGGGCCTCAGATGGGACCCGGAGAACCGGGACCTACTGTTCCTTGCCGCGCAGGCGTACGAACGGACGGGGGACTTGGATAGAGCGCGCGAATACTACGCGCGGGCGACGGAAGCCGATCCTACGTACGGCCCCGCTCTGGAGGGGCTGCGGAGAGTCGAAGGCCGGTAGCTCCGCCGAAGGCCGGTAGCCATCTCCCTAGAAAGTCTTCGCGCCCTTGGGTACCTGGGGCTCCTGATAGCGGCCCTTCGGGAGTTTCACCTTGATGTCGGCGTACTGCTTGTGGCAGATACCGCACAGGTTGGCGACGCGGACGTGACATCCAAGGCAGCCTTCCTGTTTGTACGGCCCGCCCACGCCGTGTTCGGCCTTCCAGTTCAGCCCGTGTCCGGGGAGCTTGTGGCACTGGTTGCAGTAGATGTCACTGTGGCACTTGCTGCACAACTGCTCGCGCCGCTCGAAGGCTCCGGCGGGCGCGTGCGTGAGCCTGGAGAGCCAGTCGGTCGGATGGGGCAACTCCAGCCCGTGGCACTTGTTGCAGCTCGCTACGGAGTGGCATCCGCGACAGGTAGTCGTCTTGCCCAGGCGAACGGCGGGATAGTTGTTGCCGCTCTGAGCGCTCACGCTGCGTCCTATGTCGACGACGTGGCACCCGGAACATGCGGCGGAGGCTCTCTTGCCGTTGTGACAGGCTGAGCACTGGTCCATCGACGGGCGAACCGGGCGAACGACCGCGCCGCCGTGTCCGGCCGTATTGTGACACTGCACGCACTTGTATCCGGCGGCCAGTATGTCCCGATGACGCACGCGCAGCCCGGAGACGACGAGTGAATCGCGGATGCCGCGGCGGTGACATTGGAGACACGACGCGTTGGACACGTTTGCCGTTATCGGCTTCTCGTAGCCTCTGAAGAGCCTTGCGAGCACCATGTCGAGCTGACGCACCTTGAAGAGAACGTACCCAAACGCTCCAGGATCCTGATGGCAATTGGCGCATTCAACGCTGCGATGAGTCGATCGCTCCCACGACCTGTGGTCGCGGGACATTTCGTGGCAGCTTCGGCAGTATGACGGCTGACGGCTGACGTGAGCGAAGACTCCCAGCGTGACGACAACGGCGATGAGGAAGGCGCCTCCGAGGATGACAAGGTCGGTGGCTATCGACATCCTTCGAGGAACGCGTTCAGCGGTCTCCTCGCCTTCCTCGGCCGGCTTCGGCTTGCCGATGAAGAAGAGGGAGAAGAAGCTCAGGATCGCCAGCAGCAAGACGACCGCCATCCCGGCCAAGAGAACCGTCTCACGAGGGCTGGCCTGCGGGTGTTGCAGTATGTAGATCGTATGCTCCAGCAGATCTCGAAGCTGTTTGTCCAGCATGCTACCTTGCTCCGCTCGGCGTTGAGGTCGACAGGCGACTCAGCTGGTCCCTCGCGTACAGGCTTCTACTGTTGATAGACAGCGCGCGCTCGAACGCCGCCCGCGCGTCGTCGAGGCGTCCGAGTTTGACATAGACATCGCCCAGCGCAGTGTAGGTGCGCTCGTGATCGGGGCGCAGACGGGCCGCTCGCAGAAGGATCGCCTCGGCCGGCCCGGCCGCTCCCAGCTCGAACGTGGTTAGTCCAAGGTTGTAGTAGGCGTCGGCGTTGTAGCGGTCGATCCTGAGAATCCTCCGGTATGCCACGGCGGCGTTGGCGAAGGCCCCGTGATCGCCTCGAAGGCCCATGGCGCGGTAGACGCTTGCCTCTCGGAAGATGGGCTGGGTGACGTAGGGATCGAGTCGGGCCGCAGTCTTGGCCGCCTCGAGGGCCGCGGCCGCGTCGGAGGATTGCGAGAAGGCGAGATAGGAACTCTCGCGGGCGGCCGCGATCAACAGCGGGTATCGCGATTCGGCGGGGCTAAGCCCGGCGGCGATGTGGAAGAAGCGGGCCGCGCCCGCCGGATCGTTCTGGCTGAGTGCCCGGTCGCCGGCGTCGGCGTACATGTCAGAGGCAATGGACGCGCCAAGGCCGAATGTCGCCCACACGACGAGTCCGGCCAGAGCCAGGAGCATCGCCGGGCGTATTGCCCCCGGAATCGGCCCGCTTTCACCAAGGGGGCCGGGGAGTTCGAGGGTAACGGTTCTGGCCGAGCGTTCGTCGCCGATCGCGAAGGCGATCGCGAGTCCCGCGGCGGTCCAGAAGAGCGGCGCCGTGCCGACAACGTTGAAGCCGAACTCGAGCTGGACCAGATATGCGATCAGAGCCCCCAAGAGGCCGATGAGGGCGTATGTCTGTATCGGCGTTCGCGCGCGCCGGAGAGCGCGTATGCCGGACCAGAAGAGCGCGCCTAGAACTGCCACGTAGGAGGCGAGCCCGACAAGGCCCTGTCCCACCGCCATCTGGAGCAGGTCGTTGTGAGGCTTGTCCGGGACGGCGTCTTCCTTGATCTTCATGTACCAGTCGGCCGGCCGGAACCTCCCGAAGAGCTCCAGGTAGGAATCGAGTCCGTAGCCAAACAGCGGCCGAGAGGCAATCATCGGCAGCGTCATCCGCCAATAGTACAGGCGGTTGAATGCCGTCCCTGAGGAGGGCTCAGCGGTCGCTCGCGCCCGCTCGGCGACGGACTGCCCGGAAGGAGCCTGGCCCACGGCCGCCGTCGCGGCTATGACACCCGCTGCGAGGGCTGAGGCGAGCAGGGCGGCGAGCAGGACCGGTCGCCAGGCTTCGTGTGGTCCCCAGGTCAGCCAGAGAGCGCCCATCGCGGCGACCGCGACGCCCACGCCCAACCACGCGGCGCGTCCTTGGGAGGCGACCAAGGCGGCCGACTCGACGGCGACAAGCGCGAGCAGCGCATACGTCGCGTTCGAAGTCGGCAAAGAGCTTGAATGCCCGTCGCCGGATCCGCGCGCGGCAAGATAGGCTAGTAGCGCCAACGAAGCGGGAATGGCCAGCGAAAGGTATGCCGCAAGATACATGGGGCTGCCGTACGTCGAAGACGCGCGCGTCGGGTCGAGGGCCTCCGCACCGCCTGAGGGAAACAGATGGATCCCGAGACGTTCGAGAACGGCCACGATAGAGACCATGCCTGCGCCGGCACAGAAGGCTCCGACCAGGGTGCGCAGCTGGGATCGTCTGCGCACGACGCCTACGGTCACGTAGAACAAGACGACGTAGCAGACGAGGTGGAGCAAGCCGTCGAACCTGTTGAGGCGTCCCCAGAAACTGACGTGGCGATCGAGCGCCAGAGCCGTGGCAGCGGCTCCCGACGCGACGAGCGCCGCCAGCGGCCAGTCCAGGGGAGTGCGAATCCAAGTGAACCGCCGCGTCACCACCATCTTGGTCGCGCACGCAGCGACGGCGACGAGCAGGGCCATGCGGAACAGCGCCATCTTCGGCGACTCAAAATAGGCGTTCCCGGCCGGATTGAAGACGATCGGCAAAGCGGCCACGATCGCCACGAGGCAGCCGAACATGACCCGGTCGCATCCGGCGGCGACGCTGTCGACGGTCTTGGGAATCTCTCGTGTCATGGGCGGGTCCCATCCGGGGCCTTCTCCTCCAGCTCCTTCAGTGCTTGCTGGACGAAGGGGCTGGTCGAACCTAGTCGCAGCGCACGGCGAAACGCATCCTTGGCTTCTTTGTACTTCTTCTCTTTGGCGTAGGCGGCCCCCAAAGCCTCATAGGCGTCCGCGTCGGCGGGCTTCAGCCGCAAAGCCCTCCGCAAGAGATCGGCGGACTGCCGGTACGCTCTTTGGTCATAGAGTGTCAGGGCCAGGTTGAAGAGCCCGTCTTCATTGTAGGGATCGAGTGCGAGCACGCGGCGGTACAACGTCGCCGCTTGCTGGAGCGGGGCGCTGCCGGTACGCCGCGCCATCTGCCGGTAGACGCTCGCCTGCGTGAAGTACGGTTCCGTCAGGTACGGATCGAGGGCCTGGGCCGTGCGGGCCAGGTCGAGCGCCGCATCGGCGTATCGCCCGTCACCCGTCGTGGCGTACGCGTCTTCGAAGTAGCGCGCCGAGACCATCGGGTATCTCGACTCGTGCGGGTTGAGGGCGATCGCCTCGTAGGCAAGGTCCAGCGCCGTGTCGTAGGCGCCGATGCCGACTGCGTCCTGCGTGGCCCGAAGGCGCGCGTCGGCCGCCACAAAGCGATAGGCGCCAAGGGCGCCCCACACCACGAGGCCGAGCAGGACGAGCAGGGCGGCAATCCGCGAGGCGTCCGTGCGCGTCGGCAGCTCCAGCTCGACACTTCGCGAGCCGCGATCGTCGCGATGTGCCAGTGAGACGGCCATGCCCGCGGCGATCCAGAAGAACGGCGCGACCGCCGCAACCGTGAAGCTGAACTGCAGCTGTACGACATAGGCTATTATGCCTCCCAGCAGTCCGGAAAGCGCGAAGCGCTGCATGGGGCGCTTCGAACGAGCGGCGGCCAGTCCAGAGGTGACGGTGAGCGCTCCCAGAACCGCCAGGTACGCCGCTAGGCCGACAAGGCCCTGTCCGACCGCCACCTGCAGAAGATCGTTGTGCGGTTGCGCCGGGAACGCATCTTCCTTGATCGCGACGTGCCAATCGCTCGGTCGCCACTTTGGGAAAAGCTCGAGATAGAAATCGAGGCCGTAGCCGAAGAGAGGGCGTACCGCACCGGCCGGCAACCGCACCGGCCCGATCACAGCGTCGAAAGCGTCAGTACGACCGTGCACGGGACGGGCCACGAGCATCGGTAACGTCATCCTCCACATGTAGAGACGGTTGAAGGCGGAACCGGACGAAACGGCCGCCGCGGACTTCGCGCGTTCGGACAGAGACTCCGCGCTCGGCGCGCGGGAGACGGCTCCCACGCCCAGATACAGCGCTCCAGCAGCCAGGAAGGGGATGAGCAGCAGGGCGACTTGCCGCCACCGAAACGTTTCGCGAAGGCTCAGGACAAGGCCGAGGGTGACGGCGAGTCCGATCGCCGTGCCGAGCCATGCCGCACGTCCCTGCGTGAAGATCAACGCCGCTATCTCAACGGCCACGAGGCCCGAGATCGGCCATGCAAGCGACACGGTATCGGGCGTGGTGTCATCCTGGCGGCCGAGTCTCAAGTAGAGGAAGAGGGCGACGGAGACCGGAATGACGATCGCGAGGTAGGCGCCGAGGTAGACCGGATTGCCGAACGTCGCCGCCGACCGGGTGGGGTCGACGCCTCCGGGAGCGATCGTTGAGGGCATCAGGTAGATGCCGACGCGTTCGAGCACAGCCAGGACGGAGACGATGCCGGCTCCGGCCAGTAGTGCGGCAAGCAGGTTGCGCAGTCTGGCTCGCGTCGTCACGAAGTTGACGGTCAGGTAGAAGAAGGCGGCGTAGCAGGCAAGGTTGAGCGCGCCGTCGAACGTGTTCAGACCGCCGTAGAAACTGACATGTCTGTTGAGGGCGAGCGCCGTCGCGATTGAAGAGGCTGCCAGCAAGGCGGCCATCGGCCAATCGAGCGCCGTCCGCGTCCACTTGAACTTGCCGGCCAAGACAGATCTGCCCGCCCACGCGGCGACGCCCAGGAGGGCAAGAAAGCGAAGAAGGCCTCCCTTCGGAGCGTCGAAGTAGGCGTTGCCGTACGGGTTGAGCGCCACCGGCAGCAGCACCGCAAGTGCGACGAGCGACCAGTACGCTAAGTCGTCGAGAATCCGCTCGGCCGGATCAAGTATCCTGTCGGCTGCTTCCACTACGCGGTCGCTTCCCGTGTCTCGATCGATTCCATCCTCATCTGAGGCTCTACTTCTGTTCCAGATTGAGGTATCGATCCCGGAGCTTGCCGGGATGGATATGCTTGGTGTGGCAGTCATCGCAGTCGGTCAGGACGTGGCAGTTCTCACAGACGCTCCTGCCGAGGCGCTTGTATTGCTTGGAGTGCATCGGCAGGAGCCTGGCCGGGTGCGGCATTGACATCTGATGGCAGCCGTCACAGAAACTGCGAAGGTGGCAGCCGACGCAGCTCCTCGCTTTGTCGGTCTTGGCCGCCACGACAAGGTTCTTGACGGCCGCCTTCCCGTGCAGAAGCGGCCAGTTTGTGCCATGCGGAAGCGACATGCCGTGACACTTGTTGCAGAAAGGACCGGGGTGGCAAATAGCGCACGTCTGCAGATTGCCCATACCGTGCGTCTTCGTCCACTTCTCGCCGTGAGTGACGGCCCACGGGGCGACCCGGAGCGTCGGCGGCCGGTCTTCCTCCTCCTTGTAGTGACACGTCTGGCATTTCGAGGGCGCGCTCTTGCCATCATGGCAAGGTGTGCAGGTTTCCATCGTGGGCGCCGTCGGGTTGAGCGTGGCACGCCCGTGCGCCACGGTGTTGTGACAGGCCGTGCAGCGCATGCCTGCCGACATCACGTCGGAGTGACGCATCCTTATGCCATACCGGGCCACTACCTGGTTCTGCCCGATTGCCTTGTGGCATTCGATGCACTTGGCGTTGTCGACGAAGGCGGTCACGGGCCTTTCGTACCAGCCGGTCAGGTTGGCGCCGACCATGAAGTACTCATTGAGCTTGTTGGAGACAACCGACAACCGGCCTCGGCTGCCGTGGCAGTCATTGCACGCGACGTCGGCATGGCGCGACCGCGTCCAAAACGAATAGTCCGGCCTGTGACAACGGCCGCAGTAGGAGGCCGGTAGCTGACTACCACGAAGCCGACGATGGCGATGAGGAGTACGAGGACTGCGACAAGGACTACGATCCAACCGGTTTTCTTTTTCGACATAGGCCAGGAGCCGCCCCAGCTGCGGGGCTGAAGTGTCAGATGACGCAATAATCGTAGCAGAAAAGCCGGCTGCGCTCCAACGATGACCGGCGCCACGCGGCGTCGGGCGGGCGCTCGTCCGCGCACGTCGAGTCCGCGGGAGTCGCCCGCCGCGGACTGCGCGTCTGCCTGCGCCAATGGCAGGCAAGCGTAGTTGAGAAAGCCAATCGTTGACTGTAGAATGAGGCTCAGCCGTCCGGGCGTCACCCGGTTGTCTCGCAGCCAAAGGAGATCATGGCGACTGTCTTCGGCGTGAGCCCGACAAGTGTCCACGATCGAGACTTCTCTCGCTACAGGTCCACCGTCATCATGGGCGTGGTGCTGTTTGCCCTGTCCGCTGTCGTGATGGCTCTGTTCTCACGAAGCGGTGCGCCGTCAATCGCCGGCGAACCCGGCTACCTGTTCTCCATCCCGGATGAGGTTCACGGCTCCGAAGACCGCGTCTCGCTCGACGGCCCGCTCGCCGTGGCCGCCTACGGCGACGTAATCGCTGTTGCCGACAGCGGGAGGGGGACGATCAAGCTCTTTGCCTGGAGCGGCAAGTTCATCAGTGAGACCGTGGTGCCCGCCTCGGGGAAGGGATCGCCCCGGCGGTCCTATCCCACCGGTGTCGCCTTCGACGATGCCGGAAACCTCTTCGTCGTTGACGTTACGAGCGACCGGATCCATGTCTTTGACTCGAAGATGACGCAGCGCTACACGTTTCCAGAGCGCCGTCAGGAGGTTCGGTTGATGCAGCCTGTGGCGATTGCGATCGCCGGGGATGAGGTCTACGTGACCGACGTGGGAGACTCTTCCGTGAAGGTCTTCGCTCTGGACGGGTCGTTCATTCGCCAGTTCGCGAAGAGCGATGAGCGCTCCGTGGCCTTGGCGTTTCCGAATGGTATCGGCGTGAGCCTTGACGGTACCGTGTACGTGGCGGACTCGAACAATCGGAAGGTCTTCGCGTTCGATCTCACGGGACGAGAGCTGTTCGCGTTCAAGCACCGATTCAGCCTGCCGCGCGGGATCGCGGTGGACGCGGTCGACCATGGTACCGAGCGCGCGGGCGTCGATGAACAAT
>DYIV01000033.1 GCA_020723435.1 Slackia heliotrinireducens
CGCGTCGACCGCGCGACCTACCAGGTCGACCTCGCGTTCGGCGTGTGCCTCGAGGACGACCCGTCGGCGATCTTCGCCGTCCGCAAGGTGAGCAGGAACCGGCGGCTCCTCGGCGAGGCGGCCTCGGCCCGCCTCGACCCCGAGTCGATGCGCCCCTCGCTCGAGCGCGGCGATGCCGAGCTCCTCGCCCGCGTCTTCGCCGCGTGGAGCGAGCGCCATCCCCCGGCCGCCGAGTACCTGCGCGAGCTCCGCGCCCGCACCCGGGAGAGGGGCCGCGAGCTCCGCGAGATCATCGAGTCCTGGGAGTCCATCGAGGACGCGGTCGAGGCGGCGTACGAGCCCACGGCAGACGAGGACGCCTTCGAGGAATGGGAGCCGTCCGAGGACGAGCCGTTCGTTCCCTCGGCGATCTAGCACCGGTTCATTGCAGCTTCGCCGGAACTAGCCCAATCTACGCTATGGCCGAAAGGCAGTGCCCTTCCTGCGGCTGGGAGCTTCGAAGGATCCATCGCCTTCCCGAGGACCGCGCGCTCCGCGGTGCGGAGGCGGTCCACCGGTTCCGCTGCACGAGCCCGGCCTGCGCGTGGGAGGGCACGTTGCCGGTTCGGCGCCGGCACCGAAGCTCTCGTGAGCGCCGGCCGAGTACTCCATTGCGAAGGAGGAGGACTGCCGTCGCGCTCGCCATGGCCACCGCTGTCCTCACCACGCTCCTGACCCTGCGCTACTGCCTCGAGTAGTGAACGACCTCGCAGGGTTCCGGCAACATACCCCCACGCCACGGCCCGATTGACCAAAGGCGTGAGATCTCGCATAGTGCGGCCGCCTGGCTGCAGTACTGCCGGGTGCACGCAGCGCGGCAGGCGATTCCGGGAGGGGCAGCCATGTGGCAACCGGAGCGAGAGGGGCGGAGCGTGCCTGCTGAACGCGGAGCCTTGTCAGGACAACCACCTGGTACCACGACCAAGCACCGAGTGACGGATCCTCCATCGCTCGCGGGATGGGCAGCGCATGACTGAGCAGCAGGCGAACCATGAGGGCGGGATCCAGCAAACCGTCGAGGAGCCGGGCATCAATATCCAGAAGTACCTCCAGCTCCTCCTCAAGCGGAAGTGGCTGATCCTCTCGGTGCTGGTGATCGTGCTCGGCGGGACCGCGGTCTGGACCTTCACCCGTACCAAGATCTACCGGGCGACGGCTACGGTCCTAGTCGACCAGAAGGCTCCCCAGGTGCTCGGCAACACCGTCAACGAGGTGGTCGACCTCTCCCAGGGCGGGTACTGGCGAAACAAGGAGTACATGGAGACCCAGAAACGGGTCATCACCTCGCTCGCGCTCGCGCGGACCGTCGCGGATCGGATCGGATTGGTCAGCAACGCGGCCTTCTGGGGGCCGAGCACCGAGTCTCCCAAGAAGCCGCGCACCGTCGAGGATGCGGCGGCCCGGCTTGCCCGAATGGTCACCGCCACGCCGGCGCGCGATTCAAACGTGATCGAGATCTCCATCGAGCACTCGGACCCGGCCCTCGCGGCGCGCCTCGCGAACACGGTCGCGCAGGCCTACATGGACCAGAACGTCGAGTTCAAGCTGACCTCGACGAGCGGCGCGGTGAAGTGGCTCTCGGACCAGCTCGACGACCTCAAGAAGCAGCTCGAGGGCTCCGAGATGGCGCTCTACGAGTTCAAGAAGAAGCACAACATCATCTCGATCTCCCTCGAGGACAAGCAGTCCATCGTCGCGCGCCAGATCGAGAAGCTCACCGATGGGCTCACCGAGATCCGCATGCGACGCATGGCGCTCGACGCTCAGCGCAAGCAGATCCTCGCCGCGCGGAGCGGGAATCCCGACAGGGATCCGCTCAAGGTCGCGATCGCGCCGGTCATGGAGAACACGGTCATCCAGAAGCTCAAGGACGCGGTCGTCGACGAGAACAGGAAGTACCTCGCGCTCAAGGAGAAGTACGACGAGAAGTGGCCCGCGGTCCGCGAGCAGAAAGCCAAGCTCGACGCCGCACGCAAGGACCTCGAGCGAGAGGTCAATAACGTGCTCACCTCGCTGGAGACCAAGCACAAGGAGATCCGCGACAACGAGGGGCAGATCGCTGGAGCGTTGCAGGGTGCGAAGGACGAGGCTCTCGAACTCAACAAGCGCGAAGTTGACTACCAGCGCTTGAAACGCGCGCAAGAGAACAACGCCAAGCTCTATGGACTCGTGCTAAGCCGCATGAAGGAGAGCGACCTATCTGCACAGCTTAGGGTCAACAACATACGGCCACTGGATACGGCAGTTGAATCGAAGGTACCCGTTCGCCCGCGGGTTCAGATCAATCTCGTAATCGGTGCATTGCTTGGATTGTTGCTGGGGATCGGGCTCGCCTTTTTGGTGGATACGCTCGACAACAGCGTCAAGTCACAAGAGGACGTCGATGCGGTGCCAGATCTGGTGTTCCTTGGCATGATGCCCCGAATCCCAGGAAGCGTCATCGCACGCAATGGCAAGCGGCCGGACCCGAAGCCGGAACTCGATCTGATCGTTCACCGGAATCCGAAATCGTCAGTCGCCGAGTCCTGCCGGTCGATCCGAACCAACGTCCTCTTCGCAGCTGCCGACAGGGCAATGAAGACCATCATGGTAACGAGCCCTGGCCCGAAGGAGGGCAAGACCACCACCGCGGTAAGCATCGCGATAGCGATGGCGCAAGCTGGTCAGAAGGTCGTCATAGTAGACACAGACATGCGCCGGCCAAGGCTGCACCGGATATTTGGTGTTCCGGGAAGCGAGGGAATCACTTCGGTACTCCTGGGTAGCGGGAAGCTGGAGGAGGTGATCAAGACAACCGAGGTTCCCGACCTTTTGGCGCTACCGTGCGGCCCGATTCCCCCAAACCCGGCAGAACTATGCCAGGGCGAACGTTTCAAAGCCCTGCTTGCAGATCTAGGACAGCGCTTCGATCGCGTTATTCTTGATTCGCCGCCCGTTATGGTGGTGACCGACGCGGTCGTCCTTAGCACCATTGTCGACGGAGCTCTCCTCGTCGCGAGGACAGGGCAAACGACGCGCGGAGGTCTGAGAGAGACAGTCCGACAACTGCGAGATGTCGGAGGCCAAATACTAGGATGCGTGTTGAACGACATGGATATCGAGAAACGCGGATATGGCTACTATCGGTACCGGAGATATGGCTACTACCGCTACGGCTACTCGCGGTATGGATATGGCCACTATGGAGAAAAGGAAGAAGAGGCTGCTGGATAAGATGGACAAGCCAGCCAATAGAAATGCAATGCTGCTGACGTTTGCGCAGTGGCTAGATCGTGGAAGTATGCTTCTTCGCAGGCTCGGAGGCTCGCGGCCATCCCTTCGGTCTGTGCTCGCCGCGATCCTCCGTAGGACCGAGAACGCGCCGCAGGTCGTCGACGTTGGCGCCTATCACGGGGAGTTTGCGCGGGCCGTGATTCGGGTCCGTCGAGATGCGAAAATACACTGTTTTGAGCCGATTCCCTCGGCGCGAGCTATTCTGGAGGACCGTCTACGAAGCTACACCAATATCAAGATCTACTCATCGGGAATCGGCGATTCCGACAGCGCCGAAACACTGAATGTCAACGAATTCGGCGCCGCAAGTTCAATGCTCCACGTCACACCGCTCTGCATCGAGAATTACCCGGTAGTCAGCACTACAACGTCTGCCCAGTCCGTGCAGATGCGTCGGCTCGATTCCGTGTTTCCTACAGGAGCGTTCGATCTATTGAAGTTGGACGTACAAGGTTACGAACGAGAGGTAATAAATGGCGCGCAAGAACTCCTCGGCAGAACGAGTTGGATCATAACTGAAGTGTCGTTCGCGCCGTTGTATGACAAAGGCGTGCTGGTTGACGAGGTATGCGAGCTGCTGCGTCGAGCCGGCTTCCAGCTGGAAACCGCATTTGGCTGGAGCAATGGGCAGCAGGGCTATCCGCTGCAGGCGGACTTCTTGTTTTCGCGGCAGGCCGCGCGGTGAATATGATGAGTATCTCTGCCGGGCTGCGAACTTTGGCCGCGCGCGTTGGGATTGCGCTGATCTACCCTGCTACAATCAGGCCTCGCCCAACCTGTACGTCGATACGCCAAGTGAAGTTCCTTGGTATGCCGATGATTGTGCTTGAGAACGAAGATGTTGGCTGGACGATTAGTACCAGGCGGGGATTCGAGAACCGAGAGATGAACGTCCTGCGACGAAGGGTTGGCCAAGCGGACGTTTGCGTGGACGTGGGCGCCAACGTCGGTGCCTACACATTGTTCTTTGCGTCACGGGCAAGTCGCGGGAGAGTCATCTCGGTTGAGCCTGGCGCGCTTCCGCGTGCCATGCTCGATGTCAACGTCGCACTGAACGGCTTCACGAACGTCGATGTACTCCCATTCGCGGTTTCAAGCGCCGAGGGAACGGTAGCGTTCTTCGCGAGTAGCGATTCTGCCTTCTCATCGATGAAGGTGACCGGGAGAAGACCAACGACTGGGCAGGTCGAAGTGCCTACGCAGACGATCGATGGGATCATGAACGGGCGGCGCGCTGATGTCGTGAAGATCGACGTGGAGGGTGCCGAACTGGCGGTCCTAGAGGGAGCTCAACAGACACTTGCGGACGAGCGGACGCGCCCGCATACGATTATGATAGAAGTGAATGAAACAAATCTGTCGACATATGGCAGGTATCCCGACGAGATTCGCCGTGTGCTCGGAGGATTAGGATACATTCCGCACTCCTTGATGCCTGACGGTTCAGTACGGCAGGGGTGGCAACACGCCGGGTGCCTTGAGGACGCATTCTTCTTCGCCGGCTAGCACATGAAGCCAGTCGCCAGAAACGCGATGTGGTCCGTTGTCGGATCCGTGTGGCCGGCGATTCTGATGCTGATCGGGGTTCCGTTCTTCATCAGGTTTCTTGGGATACGAGACTACGGGATCTGGACTCTTTCAAATGCACTGCTAGGGGCCGCGGGCCTCGCCAACCTCGGTCTCGGTGACGCGACAACGAAGTTCGTCGCGCAGTTTGCGGCGCAGGCGAACGAGGTCAAGATTGGAAGAGTTCTCATCGCGACGTTGATCGTTTATAGCGGGATTGGACTGATTGTGAGCGTCTCAACCTGGGCTTTGAGCCCCCTCATCGCCCGAGGAGTATTCGGCGCGTTGCCGACTGAGGAGATGCGAGTCACTGCAGTGCTTCGTATCATCTCCCTCGGATTCTTCCCTGCAATGGCAATGTACTCGATACAGGGATTCTTTGACGGGATTCAGCGCTTTGACGTTTCTCAAAGGCTCGCGATTGCCAGGTCAACGATCACTGTAGCAGGCGGGGTCGGGATCTTGGCGGCGGGCGGAGGACTGCTGGGACTTGCTTGGTTGCTTACCGGCGCAGTGTGGATCACGATGCTCGCCGGGATAGTACTGGTGGGGGTACGCGTGAGTTGGTCGCATGCCGTGCGTGAGGATCTATTGGCGACCCTTCGAGAGGTGGTGGGTTTTGGAGCGTTTTCGACACTCACCGGCATTGGGACCATTACTGTAGGTCAATTCGACAAGATAGTGATCGGCCGCGTTCTCGGTCTGGATTCGGTAACCTATTACGCGATTCCGCAGAGCATTGCGATGAAGGCCCACGCCCTCTGCGCTGCCGCGTGCCGCGTGCTGCTCCCGGCCATCAGCGAAAGGCAGGCACTATCGGATGACCTGGGGCGCATAGCCTACCGAGGTTGGCGAATCTCGGCGATGATGTCGCTGTCGGGGCTACTCGTGCTTGCGTCGACAGCCCCATGGTTCTTGAAAGTATGGGTCGGCGACGAACTGGCCGCACGTGTGGGCGCAATCTACTACATTGAGCTGCTGTTCTCTTTATGGCTAGCGATCTCCATTGTTCCGCACTATACGTTAATGGCAATCAACAGGCCGCAGTGGGTGGCGTGGGCAACGGTAGTCGCTGGGGCTGCAATGCTCTCGTTGATGGTCGCAGCGGGGAGATCCGGGAGCCTAGTTGTTGTTACCGTCGCGGCGCTGGCATACCCCGCGATTTGCAGCTGCATGGGGGTGATGATGGTGCGCGTCATAGGGGATTGCCCGGGGGGATTCACGCGCGGTGTCGTGGCAATATTGGTCGTTCACAGCGCGATCGCGAGTTGCGCTCTAGCGCTAGGGCACCTTGTCAGCAGCGCCACTGGATCGGACATAGGCGCTCTCGTGGCGTCTGGCGCGGCAGCGTTGGTTCTCCTCACGGGTATGCATCTAGCGTGGAAGACCGGCAATCCCTTCATTGCGGCGGTTCGAGACGCGAGACGTGCGGTGTTTGACAGAAGGTGACTGCGTCCTGGGAAACGAAACAGCACTGGAAAGGGTTGCAGGCGGATGGAGTGGGGTGGTCTTCCTCGCCACACTGGTGGCGGCCTCTGTGCCCTATTCGCCGTTTGGCGGAACCGTCTTCGTCCTTGGGATTCCTGCAATCAACATGGCGTTCATTGGGCTTATGTTCTCGGCATTGCTTCGCACGCGTGCCGCGAGACTAGGTCCAGTGTGCTGGTCGTGGATGGCGGCGATTCTTTGGATGGCGGTGACGGGATTCGTCCGTTCAGATCACGCGAACTTCGACTGGCGGACGTTTGTCCAGGACGCAGTGGTATGCAGTGGGTTGGTCGCCGGATTCCTCTGGGCGAGGTCCCTTCCTCGGTCCGAGACCGCGAGACTCCTCTGGATCGGATACGCACTCTGTACGATAGTGCTACTGGCATCGGTGCTAATGTTTCGGCTAGGTGTGTTTGTAGCGCCCACCGTCAGGGAGGTAGACCCGGCCAACTACTTCAGCTCGTTCTACCTTGCGGTGACACTGCCAGTTCTACGAGCTCTGTATGGTAGCGAGCGAAGCCGGAGCGTGGTCCTCTGGTGAGGGGCGGGCACCTGCGTCGCCTTCGGGCTCTTCTCGGCAACGAGAAGCGTTTTCGCCGTCGAGTTGGCCGCAATTGCTTTCGCGTTCTCCGCGAGAACATCTGCGCGGGGTGGGCGATGGCGAACATTTCTGCTTCTAGCCGGTGCATGCGCGACGTACTATATCGCCGCTGCAAGGGTCGAATCGCTTGGGTACCTAGGTGAAAGGATTGCGAAGACTCAGATTGACCAAGACGAGCGGTATACCGAAGTGGAGTGGATTGCCGCAGAAATGAACCCGGACGAATGGATTACCGGCGCGGGGTTCGGCCGCGGGTTCAACTCGCCACTGACGGATACTCTCGGGCGCCTTGTCACGGCTACACATATAGGCATACTCACGGTCTTGTTCAAGGGGGGGGTCGCTGTATTCGCGGTGGCGGTTGTACTTCCGCTGTTTTGGATTACCATCTCGCTGTTCAAAGGAGCGCGCATCGCGTACTCCGTCCGATCCGCGATGCTCGTATTCTACATCCAAGCGACGCTGTCAGGTGGCTACTCGTTCCTAGTGTTCCTTGTCGTCGGGGTAATCTACAGGCTGTTGGATGAAGACCTGTTCGGTAGAAGTGATCGGATTGGACACTCCGGCGAGGAAAGGTGGCAGGTCCAGTGAGGTATAGCAGGCCAACTCTCAGCGTCGTAGTGCCCAGCTTCAATCAACAGCGATACCTGCGGCAATGCCTCGATAGCATCCTTGCGCAACGGAATGCGATTTCGGTAGAGGTGATCGTTCTTGATGGTGGCTCCTCAGATGGGAGCGCGGAGATCATTCGCTCCTATGAAAGAGACCTCGCGTTCTGGAGATCGTCCCCGGACAGAGGACAATCTGCTGCGATCGCAGAGGGGTTCGAGCGCGCGTCAGGCGAGTTGCTGGTCTGGATGAATTCGGACGACTTCTTCTTGCCGAGTGCTGGAGCGTCGCTCGCAGACGGCCTCCGCAAGTGCCCGAGTGCGGACTTCTTCTACGGCGGAATCTCAGTGGTGGATGCAGAAGGGCGCAGGAAGCAGGAGAAACCTACCGCGGGTGTCAATCGTTGGAGTTTCCGTTACAGAGGAATGATTGCCTATAGCATGGCGACTTTCTTCCGCCGTGAGCTATATGATTTGGCGGGGCCAGTGAATGGAAAGTTGCGCTTCGTGATGGATTTGGATCTATTTCTCCGGATGATTGACCATGCCAAGACCTGTCGACTCGATCGTCCGCACATTATCGCTGCTTACCGAGAGCACGCAGCAACGAAGACCTCGAACATCCTCGCCGTCGGGATAGAAGAGGCGACCTATGTACGATCCCTCAGGGGCGCCTGGCCGACGGGCGGGCGATTGCGGCGGGCGGCATGGAAGGCCGGTTGGGTTGCAGCTAACGCTCTCCGCGCGGCGGAGATGATGAGACTTGGCTATGGAAGGATCGTTTTCGAGTCGTTGAGCCGAGAGCTTCGCGGACTCAACCCCGTTTCGCTCGTCGTTCCATCTAGGGCTAGAGAGCAATAACGTGCTTGAGCAGCTCTTGTATGCGGTGCGGCGGATTCCCCAACTGGCGCTCCGACCAGTCGCGCGACGGTGGTTCAAACGAATTGGTCGGAACGTCAAGTTCGATCCACTGGACCACTTCAATTACCGAGAAATCGAGATCGGCGACAACGTATTCATAGGGCCTGGCGCTTGGTTCGCGGGTCGCAAGATCACGATCGGCTCCAATGTCATGTTCGGACCGAGGGTGATGATTCAAGCCGGGCGTCACGACTATTCCGCCACCGACGGGCTCATGAATCGGCAGCCTGAGCAGCCCTCTGAGTTGGTCGCGGGAGTTACTATTGGAGACGACGTCTGGATTGCCGCAAACGTAACGCTCATCGATGGAGCTCGCGTAGGCGACGGTTCCGTGGTCGCTGCCGGGGCGGTGGTGACTGGCGATATTCCGCCGAATTCGATAGCCGCGGGAATCCCAGCACGCGTAATCCGCGCGCGAATGCCGGTCGCCGAATGGAAGGAGTATCGACGCTCAGTGCTACGCAAACACCAGACAAGCTAGCCGTGCTAGTAGGATTGGTCTCGAGCCGTCCACCGCCCTTTGGCGGAGTTGGCGTCTGGACACTACGGTTTCTCGCTGCGGCGCAACGGCACGGCCTTGACGTGAAGCTTCTCGAGGTTACGCCGCCACCTACTATGCAAGTAGGAATGGGACGCGTCTACCACGCTTTCGTCAAGCCAATGCTACGAATGTGGAAGCGTTTCGACGACTGCGAAGTCATCCACATTTGTTGCAGCGCCGGGTGGGGTCTTGCGCGCGGACTCGCGCTGGTGCCAGCGTGCCTCGCCCGGTCACAGGCGGTCGTGGTTCACGTACACGGGTCAATCAAGCGAAGCCCATCATGGCTTCTCAAGGCGGCTGCAACGGTCGCGCGAATGCACTCGGTGGCACTGGTCACACCGAGCCATGAAGATGCTCGGCGGCATCGTTTCCTCCATCTGATCGACAACTTCGTCACAGAGGACTTCACGAACGGTGCGATTTGGCCGGGCGTTGGCTTGGGCGACAAATTGCGGCTTGCTTTCATGGGGTGGGTTGTACGCGAGAAGGGAATCTTCGAGCTGCTGGATGCGCTTGCGATGGTGAAGTCGGCTACGCTGGATCTCTATGGGGCGTCCATGCGACCGTCTGACCTTGACTTGTTTCGCCGACGAACCGTCGACTTGGGTCTGACAGATCGCGTTCGGTACCTGGGGATGGTCGACTATCGGCAAGTTGCAGAAGTGCTCTGTGGCTATGATGCCGTGGTATTGCCAACCCACGGAGAGTCGTTTGGTCTAGTGGCCTGCGAGGCCATGTGCCTGGGGGTTCCGGTGGTGACGACGCGCACAGGGTTCCTGTGGGATGCGCCAGCTGGCGTCGTATTCGAGATCCCGCCTGCCAATGGCGTCGCTCTGGGACAAGCCCTGCAACACATCGCCAGCAACAGAGAACACCTGGCACAGGTCGGCAGAGCAGGTCGCGCACACGTTTCTCGATTTCACTTTGAGGAACGAGTTCTCCCGCTGTGGGTGGATCTCTACAGAAGTATTTCGGGAGCGGAACAACATGCGGCTAGATGATGTGCTGGAGCTGTCTCCCCATCTAGAGGTGGCCGTACGAAACATCTACTGGAGGTCGGAAGTTGCCATCGATGTTTATACAAAGGTCAAGGAGCGCTTGAGAGGAAAGCGTCGAGAGAAGCCTCCCGCACCAACGACACTTCGGAGGCTGATTGACGCCGTTTCGGGCCTGGGGGCAACGACCGGGGATCTCTTGATTCTTCATTCGGGGTTCGGATCACTCAAGGGAGCAAAGGCCAAGCCGGCCGACTTGGTGGACTCCCTACTCAAGCTGGTTGGAACAGACGGAACGCTGGCGATGCCCGCGATCCCGCGGTTCGACGCAGCACCACAAGGGATCGACCGCATGAAGGCCGATATTTCGTCGCTGGTGCTTGACTATGATCCGAAGAACACGCCGGCTTGGACTGGCGCGGTTCCCAACTGTCTCCGCACATACCCGGAAGCGATTCGGAGTCGTCACCCACTCAACACGATGGTGGCGCTTGGACCGCTCGCAGCGTCAATGATGGAGAGGAACACCGACGGTGATCGCCCGCTGCCGTGCGGCAGAAGCTCATCATGGTATTTCTGCTATCAGAATGACGCACGGGTTGTTGCACTTGGTGCTGACATGGCCCATAGCCTGACGATGATCCATGTGGCGGAGGACATGAATGAAGAAACATGGTCGCGGCGCGGATGGTATCGAAACCGCACCTTCCGATTGATTGAGAACGGCAATCAGCGGCTGTTTGAGTGCCGAGAACGGCACCCGCGGTGGGCCATGCACTATGCCGAGCGCACGCTAAGCAAGGACCTCCTTCGCACCGGCATCATGAAGCGAGCGACCGTAGACGGGGTCAACATCGAGGTCCTTTCGGCGAGGGCGCTGGTCGACTACCTCAATTCGAGGAATCACACTGGTTATCCGTACTACTGGATCCCGAGCCCAAGATAGCCGAAGTTGGATCTCAATCACGTTGCGTCGTTGCGAGGGAGGCGCCCTCTGTGCTTCCTGGGAAACCGTTTGCTCTCGGCGAACTTGAATTGGCTCTTCGTCGAGGAGATGGGAAACGATCCTCCCGAAGCGCTCGTTCGCCTGCCGAGAACGGCTGCCGCGGCGCTGCTGGGTGGCGTTCGGTTGCTCGAGCGCGCTCTGAGGCTCGGCGTGCATTGTGCTACTGCGCTCGATGAGCAGACGGCGCTGATCTCGGTGTCCGACCACATCTATCGCTTTGATGTTGCGCGGCGAAGACTCGTGGCAGAGATGAGATGGCCGCGTCCATTCCGACCCCTTTGTTTCTGCCGGGCGGCGCCGAGCCATTCCGACGAAGCCACGGTATTCTTCGGCGGGTATGGCAATAACCCGCGGCGCGAACCGGTTCCCGTTTGGACGCGATCACCTGGCGGAAGTTGGAGAGAGTGGTACACCTTTCCTGCCGGTACCATCGAACACGTCCATGCGTTGGTGGACGACCCTCACCGCGACTGTTTGTGGATCCTGACTGGAGACTACGGCAGCGCTGCGGCGATCTGGCGCGCAGACAGGGATGCTCGTGCGGTGCGGCCCATTATTCGGGGCACCCAATCCGCCCGCGCTGCGATGGCACACGTTGTCAAAGAGGGGCTGCTCTACGCCACGGACAGCCACTTGGAAGCGAACGCCATCCGACTCCTGACCGAAGGTCGTGACGGTTGGGTTTCGACGCCTCTATTTCCAATGGAGGGATCCTCGATCTCCTCGGCCCGAGTCGGAGAGGATGTCGTGTTCTCAACCGCTGTTGAACCCCCACCCCCTCGGGGGAACATCCTTCTCGATACGCTGGATCTGCGCTCGGCTCCTGGCATCGTGAGTCCCACCTGCCGCGTTGTGGTTGGGAACCTAGCGCGTGGCTTTCGAGAGACCTTCGCTTGGCCCGCCTATCACTGGCCCAAGCGGCTCTTCCAGTTCAGCACCATCCAGTTCCCGGACGGCCACTCCAACCGCTACCTCTGCATGTATGGAGTCGGCGTAGTAGGCCACGACGGCGTCACCGAAGTCTACACGATAACTGACGAAGGTCACTAGAGGCGCTGATGCAACAAGTTGTACAGGAGATAAGGTCTGGTACCACTTCGACCTGGCAGCTTCCCGAGCCACCCGCTGCGAGCGGACAGTTGTTGATTGGTTGCGAAGCATCTTTGGTTTCTGCTGGTACCGAACGCTATGTGGTCGACCTCGCTCGCAAGTCGCTCCTGGGCAAGGCCCGCGCCCGCCCCGACCAAGTTAGACGAGTGCTCCAGAAACTCCGGCAGGAGGGCCTTCTCTCGACCGTGACTCAGGTCCGGGCGAAGCTCGACGAGCCCATGCCCCTCGGTTATTCGTGCGCGGGAATCGTGCTCGAGTGTGGTACAGGCGTGCAGGAGTTCAAGCCCGGGGACCGAGTCGCCGCTGCAGGGCCGCATGCAGAGATCGTTGCCGTGGGGAAAAACCTCTGCGCGCGCGTCCCCGACAATGTGTCTTTCCAACAGGCGGCATATACGTCGGTCGCCTCAATCGGGCTCGAGGGAGTGCGCCTGGCCCGGCTCGAGCTTGGTTCGCGCGTGCTTCTCATCGGGCTGGGGCTGATAGGTCAGATCTGCATTGCGCTCCTCAAGGCGCAGGGATGCCGCGTCTTTGGAATCGACCTCGATCCGGCCAAGCTCGAGCTCGCGAAGACGTTCGGCGCAGACGCCGTCGGCAAGGGCTCGCCGCTCGAGGCGATCAAGGCCTTCAGCGGAGCGCACGGGGTTGACGCAACCATCATCACCGCGGCGACCGATTCGAATGGGCCGATCGAGCTCGCGGCCGAGGCCTGCCGACCCAGAGGGCGGATCGTCCTCGTGGGGGTTACCGGCCTGAACCTGCCGCGGCCGCCGTTCTTCGCGAAGGAGCTTGAGTTTACTGTCTCGTCGTCCCTCGGGCCCGGCCGCTCGGACCCACAGTACGAAGAGAAGGGTATTGACTACCCGATTGGGCACGCGCGCTGGACCGCCCAGCGCAACATGGAGGCCTGCCTCGATCTCATGGCTCAGGGCAGACTGCCGGTCGAGAAGCTCACCACGCATCGCTTCCCGATCGAGCGAGCGCCTGAGGCCTATGATCTCATCACGACGAACCGAGAGCCCTACTACGGGATCCTGATTGAGTATCCGGGCGCCATCGAGACCCCTCGCCGGCGCATTGAGCTCCGGTCGCGGCCCGCAACAAGCGGCGATCTGGGGGTGAGCTGGGTCGGCGCTGGCAACTTCTCTCGCCTCATCATGATGCCGCTCCTTGCCAGGCTGGGCGGACTCACGCTCCGCGGGCTCTGCACGGCGAAGGGGATGAGCGCGGTAGCAAGCGGCGAGAAGATGGGGTTCGCCTTCGCGACGACAAACCTCGAGGAGATCCTTGCCGACGCGCGAACGCAGGTCGTTTTCGTAATGACGCGGCACAACCTACATGCCGAGCAAGTGATCCGAGCGCTCCGCGCCGGAAAGCACGTCTTCGTCGAAAAGCCTCTCTGCATTGTCCCCGAGGAGCTCGAGGCCATCCGTGTCACCGTCGAGGACCTTGGCGCTGCGTGCCCGATCCTCACCGTCGGGCTCAACCGGCGGTTCGCGCCGGCGACCGCGATCGTGCGCGGACACTTCGCGCAGGTCCGGCCGCTCAACATCTCGTACCGGTTCGCGACCGCCGAGCTGCCGGGCAGCGTCTGGCCCCAGGATCAGGAGATCGGAGGAGGCCGCATCGTTGGAGAGGCATGCCACGCGATTGATACCTGTGTTGCGATCGCGGGCAGCGAGCCGGTTCAGGTATATGCGGAGTCCGTCGCACACGCGGGGCTCGAGGTAAGCGACGATCGCGTGACGATCGTCATTCGGCACGATAGCGGGAGCAGCTCGACCATTCTGTACACCGCCGGCGGTGACCGCTCCGGACCAACGGAGCGCATTGAGGTCTTCGGCGGCGGCAGGACCGCAGTCGTCGAGGGTTGGGATCGCATCGATCTCTGGTCGAACGGCAAGCAGCTGCGACAGGGCGGCGGCAAGGACAAGGGACACGCCGCGGAGCTTCAGGTGTTCCTCGAGGCCTGTCGCAGGGGAGGCGAATGGCCGATCCCGTGGCGGGAGCTACTCGGCGTGAGCTGGGCGTCGCTCGCGGCCGTCAAGAGTCTCCGTCAGGGTTTCCCGGTCAGGCGAGAAGGGCTCGATGTCAGCCCGGACACAATGTAGGCGAGGGAGATTGCTATGTGCGGGGTGGCGGGGACCTTCCATTATGCAGCGCGAGATCGTCTGGCCGATCCGTCGCTCACGCGACAGATGGCCTCAGCTCTCACCCACCGCGGCCCCGACGATGCCGGACTCCACAACGACGGCCCGCTCGCCCTCGGTCACACGCGCCTATCGATCGTCGACCTCACACCGACTGGCCGCCAGCCCATGTCGTCTGCCGACGGCAAGGTATGGCTCGCGTACAACGGTGAGCTCTACAATCACGCTTTCTTCCGCGCGCGCCTGAGCGCGCAAGGGTGCCGCTTCCGCGGTACCTCGGACACCGAGACCCTCCTCCATGTGCTCCGGACCTGGGGACCGCGCGCCCTCGAGGAGGCCACCGGTATCTTCGCGTTCGCTTACTGGGACAGTGCAGAGCGGCGGCTCGTTCTTGGTAGGGACCCGCTCGGCGTCAAGCAGCTCTACTACCACGACGATGGCCGGCGCATCATCTTCGCGAGCGAGGTGAAAGCGCTCTTTGCGGACCCTGAAGTCCCTCGGGAGCTCGACACCGAGGCGCTGAACCAGTACCTCCATTTTCACACGCCGCTCTTCGAGCGGACCTTCTTCAAGGGCATCCGCCAGGTGAAGCCTGGCGAAGTGCTCGAGGTCAATCGCCACGGTGTCCACGCGCGCCGGTACTGGCAGCTCGACGGCTTCGATCCCACGCAGGCGCGGCCCGAGGAGAGAGTCCAGGAGCTTCGCGATCTGCTCGAGACCGTTGTCGGCGACCAGCTCATGTCCGACGTGCCCGTCGGCTCCTTCTTCAGCGGGGGGATCGACTCCTGCGCGGTCGCCGCGTTTGCGAAGCGGAAGGGGATGCGACTCCAGTGCTTCGGTGTCCACTTCACCGGGCAGGGCGTGATCGACGAACGCCCTTACCAGGAAGAGGCCGCACGGGCGCTCGGGCTCGAGCTCGATCTCATCACGCTCGACGGTGCGAGCTTCCCTGAGGACATGATGAAGCTCCTCCATGTCCAGGACCAGCCCGTGATCGGCGCGGCGATGCTTCCCATGTACTACGTGAGCCAGCTCGCATCGCGGAAGGTCAAGGTCTGTCTCGGCGGACAGGCGGGAGATGAGATCTTCGCCGGCTACGCACGCTACGCCCTTGCACATCCCCTCGATGTGGCGACGAGCATGCTGCCCTTCTTTCGCCGGACGCACCACGCACCGGATGGCGCACCACGCGCTCGCGTGGGAGGTAACCTCATCAAGCAGCTCGTCGACCTCCGGAATCTCCGGCGGCTCGGGCGTGATCTCTGGGCCGCTCGCGGTTGGCGCGAACGGTACTTCGAGAACTTCGCGAAGGTCCCGGAGCGAGACTGGCGAGTGCTGTTCGCCGACGAGCGCGCCGTTTCGCGCCGCCGCGCCTTTGACATCTACTCAGAGGCCCTCGATCGATCCCCGGCGAAGGACCCCGCTGACAAGCTCCAGCACTGGGATATGCAGAGCTACCTGGCCGGCCTCTTTCAGCAGGACGACCGCATGAGCATGGCCCACAGCCTCGAGTCGCGCGTGCCCCTCGCCGACCCCCGCCTCGTGCGCTTCGCGTTCCACACGCCGTTCGCGCTCAAGGTGCGCGACGGCGCGTCGAAGTGGATTCTCCGTCAGGCCGTCGCCGACGTGATCCCCGCCGTGGTGCTGAACCGGCGCAAGGCCGGGTTCGACACCCCGGCCGAGCGCTGGATGCGGCGGCAGCATGCCGGATTCGTGCACGACCTCCTGCTCTCCTCGCCAGCGCGGACGCGCGGACTCTTCAAGCCCGCCGCGGTCGCCAAGCTCCTCGCGCAGCCCGATCGGCCGCTCTGGTTCGATCGGGTCTGGAAACTCGCTTGTGTCGAGGCCTGGGCGAGGACCTTCCTCGACGGGAACGGACTGTCGCCCGCCGCGCCGTGAGCACGCGAGACGCCATCCAGGAGCTCCGCGAGCTCGGCCCGGGCGGCACGCTCTTCCGGGTCTCGTGGGAGCTGCGCACCCGCACCGGGCTCACGACCCTCATCCAGCACGCGCCGCCCCGCTGGCGAAACTCCCCTGGAGAGGCCGCGCTCGAGTGGACGGCGCGGCTGCCGATGGCCGATCCCATCACGGTCGCGGCCTGCATGCGCGAGCGGCTGGGGCGGGCTCAGCTCGATGATCTCAGACTGAGCGCGGACGCCGCGGCACGGGGGACGGTCCTCTGCTTTGGGCGCTGGCCGGCAGAGTTCGGAGACCCCATCGACTGGCAACGGAACCCGCGAGGTGCGAAGCGCTGGGACAGCACCAAGAGCTGGGCACGCTCGCTGCTCGATGAAACGGAGATCGGCGACGTCAAACTCACCTGGGAGGTCGCTCGCTTTCCCCACGCCTATGTGATCGCGCGCGCGGCGGCGTTCCACCCGGAGCACAGTGATCGCTGGGCCGAGGCGCTCCTCCGCCAGATCGAGTCGTTCCGCTCGGAGAACCCCGTGGGGCGGGGGATCCACTGGGCGTCCGGACAGGAGACCGCATTCCGTCTGCTCGCGTGGCTCTTCGCGCTCGATGCGCACCTCGTCCGTGGACCGCACGGGGCGCGAGCCGCAGCGGCCGTGGGAGAGGCGCTCTGCGAAGGTGCGAGCCACGTCGAACGGCACATCGACTACGCCCGTATAGCGGTCTATAACAACCACCTCCTGAGCGAGGCGCTCCTGCTCTACGCCGCGGGCGTGCTGCTCCCGGCGCTGGAGGCGGCTCGCCGTTGGCGACGAATCGGGCGGGCTCTCCTCGAGGAACAAGCCCAGCGGCAGTTCTATGCCGATGGCGCCTATATCCAGCTCTCGCACAACTACCATCGCGTCGCGCTCCAGGATCTCCTCTGGGCAAGCGTGCTCGCGCGCGCGGATGGAGACAGCATGGCGCCCGCCTGGCGCGAGGCGCTCGAGCGGTCTCTCGACTTCTTGCACGCCCACCAATGCCCGACCGACGGGCGTCTCCCGAACTACGGCAGCAACGACGGTGCGCTGCCCAGCATCTTCTCGAGCTCGGACTTCTCGGATTACCGCCCCGTCCTCCAGTGCGTGAGCCTGATGGTCCGGGGTGAGAGGCTCTACGAGCCCGGCCCGTGGGACGAGACTGCGGCCTGGGTGATTGGACCGCTCGCGCTCGAGGCGCCGCTCCGGCCACGCCCTCGCCGCTCGGCATCGTTCAAGCCCACCGGCTTCCACGTGCTGCGCGGCAACGACGAGCGGAGCTTCGCCGCCTTCCGTTGCGGTTCGATCCGAGACCGCTTCTCGCAGATCGACATGCTCCATCTCGACGTCTGGTGGCGCGGGCAGAACGTGCTCGTCGACGGCGGGAGCTACCTCTACAACGGACCGGCGGAGTGGCACGAGCACTTCATGCGCACGGCGAGCCACAATACCGTGGTCGTCGACGGCCGCGACCAGATGCTCCACTATCGCCGGTTCAAGTGCCTCTACTGGACCAAAGCCAGGCTCCTCGCGTTCGAGGATCGCGGCGACTCGGCCCTCGTCTCCGGCGAGCACTACGGCTACAGGCGGCATCCGGGAGAATGCGTGCACCGCCGCTCGGTCCTTCACGTCAAGGACGACCTCTGGGTGGTCGTCGATCAGATCGACGGCAGGGGCGAGCACGTCGCGCGGCTCCACTGGCTCGGAGGAGAGTTCCCCCACGAGGAGCTGCGGCCGGGGGCGATGCGGCTCCTGACCCCGGAGGGCCCCTTCGAGATCGCGGTATTCGACGAGAAGGGCCATCCGCTGGCGGGGGATGTTGTGCGCGGCAGCGAGAGCGCGCTGCGGGGCTGGCTCTCGCGGTACTACGGCGAGAAGGTGCCGGTCCCTTCACTGGCGGTGGAACGGCGGGGGCGGACCCCGCTGGTCTTCGTCAGCGTTCTCTCCGCGGACACCGCACGCTGCAGTGTCGAGCATGAGCGCTGGCAGATCAGCGCAGGAGCTGAGGTCAGCTTGGCGATCGAGGGAGGGCTCGTCGCCCAAGTCCAGGTCGGCCACCCATGAGGATACTCGTCGTCCACCAGTACTACCTGATGCCCGGCCAACCCGGCGGCTCGCGCTTCAACGAACTCGCCCGCCTCTGGGCTGATGCGGGACATCACGTTACGGTCGTCGCAGGGAGCCTGAACTACGCGACGGGCGAAGTGCCGGAACGCCTGCGAGGAAGGTGGCTGGTCAAGGAGCAGGACGGACCGGTCACGGTCTACCGCTGCCACGTGCCTTCGAGCTACGGCAAGAGCTACGCGGGGCGTATGTGGGCCTTCTTCGGGTTCACGCTCTCGGCGGCGAGCGCGGCGCTCCTCGCCGAGCGGCCGGATGTGGTGATCGCCACCTCGCCGCCGTTGGTCGCCGCCATCCCAGGATGGCTCGGGGCGCGGGTCAGGCTCCGGCCCGCGCGGTTGATCTTCGAGGTGAGGGATCTCTGGCCGGAGAGCGCGGTCACGACGGGCGTCCTTCGCGAGCGGGCGGCGCTCACACGGCTGCTCTATCTCGTCGAGCAATGGGCTTGCATGACCGCCGACAAGGTGAACGTGCTCACCCCTGCGTTCCGCGAGAACCTCGTCAAGCGAGGGCTAGCGGCGGCGGAGAAGATCGTGTTCGTCCCGAACGGGGCTGACGCGGAGCGGTTCACACCGGGCGCCTCCGGTAACGGAGTACGCGAGGCGCTCGGCTGGGGGAATCGCTTCGTCGTGATGTACGCGGGAGCTCATGGGCGGGCGAACGCACTCCGACAGCTCGTCGAGGCAGCGGAGCGGCTACGCGATCGCCGCGACATCCTGATCGCGTGCGTCGGCGACGGTCCCGAACGCAAGGAGCTGGAGAGCGAGGCCCGCCGGCGGGGCCTCGAGAACATCCTCTTCAACGGTCCGCAACCGAAGGAGCGGATGCCCGAGGTGGTGCGGGCCTGCGACGTGGGCGCGGCGGTGCTGCAGCGCAACCCAACCTTCCATACGGTCTATCCGAACAAGGTCTTCGACTACATGGCCTGCGAGAAGCCGACGCTGCTCGCGATCGATGGGGTCGCGAGGCAGCTCGTCTGCGACGAGGCGCGGGCCGGGCTCTTCGCGGAGCCCGAGGATGCGGAGGCGATCGCGATCGCGATCCGCGCGCTCGCCGACGATCCGGCGACCCGTGCGGAGATGGGCCGGCGGGGGCGCGAGTGGGTGCTCGCGAACGCGACCCGGGAGTCGCTCGCGCGAAGGTACCTCCAGGTGATGGAAGATCTCATGAGGGAGTAAGTCATGGCGGGCAAACGAATCGCTGTTGTCGGAGCGGGCGGATTCGCGCGAGAGGTCAAGTGGCTGATCGAGGAGATCAACCGCAGAACGCCGGCCCATGAGTTCATAGGCTACATCGTGAGCGACCTCTCGAGGCTCGGCGAGCACGACAGTCGCGACGAGGTGCTCGGCGACTATTCCTGGATCGATGCGCACCGTCGAGAATTCGACGCGCTCGCGATCGGGATCGGCACGCCTGGTGCCCGGCTCAAGGTGGCGGCGGAGCTGGAGCAGAGATTCCCTGAGCTCGAGTGGCCGCCTCTCGTGCACCCGAGCGCGATCTTCGACAAGGAGCGTGGCCGACTCGACAAGGGGACGCTGCTCTGTGCAGGAGTGATCGGAACCGTGAATGTGGTCCTCGAGCCATTCGCCATGGTGAACCTCGCCTGCACGCTCGGGCATGAGGCGGTCCTGGGTCGCGGCTGCGTGCTCAACCCGACGGTCAACATCTCAGGTGGGGTCGTCCTCGAGGAGGGAGTCCTCGTCGGAACCGGAGCCCAGATCCTCCAGTATGTGCGAGTTGGCAAGGGCGCGACGGTTGGCGCCGGGGCGGTGGTGACCAAGGACGTCCCGCCGGGAGAAACGGTCGTGGGCATTCCCGCAAAGCCGCTGAAGAGGAGTTGATGGTGCTCGGGCCTATTCTCCTGGTCGCGGGCGCCCGCCCGAACTTCATGAAGATCGCGCCCGTCCTCCGCGCGCTCGCCGCGCGCTCGCTGCCCCGGGCGCTCGTCCACACCGGCCAGCACTACGACGCGGGCCTCTCGCAGGTCTTTTTCGACGAGCTCGGCATCCCCGCGCCCGACGTCCACCTCGACGTCGGCTCCGGCACGCACGGCGCTCAGACCGCGCGCGTGCTCGAGGCCTTCGAGCGGCACCTGCTCGAGGCCGCGCCGCGGCCGCGCGGGGTGGTGGTCGTCGGGGACGTGAACTCGACCATGGCGGCGACGCTCGCGGCGGTGAAGCTCGGCATCCCGGTCGCGCACGTCGAGGCGGGGCTCCGCTCCTTCGACCGCACGATGCCCGAGGAGATCAACCGCCTCCTCACC
>DYIV01000034.1 GCA_020723435.1 Slackia heliotrinireducens
CCACCTCGAGCTGCTCCGGGATCCGCAGCTCCTTGAAGGATACTTCCGACATGCAATAGTCATAGTGCTGTCCGGTGTGGACGAGCACCTCGTCGCAGCTCTTGCGAAGCTCGAGGCTTACCACGCTCGCCTTCACGAATTGCGGACGGGCACCCACTATGCTGACAACTCGCATCTTCTTCGTCACGCCGGCTCCATGGTCGCTCGCAGTGTTCACTACTTGAACATCCTAGGAGTATAGGCTCTTGTTCTGTAACACACAACCGTCTGACCTGGACGCCGATGGCCCGGGCACAGAACCATCTACCTTGACGTTCATGGCAGGGCGCACCGCCGCCCGCGTGCGACCTAGACTCGGGGGACGCTTGCCGTCGCGACAAGCCTCACGCCGCCGGCGGTGCCTGCACCCCCCACCGGCACATCAGCGATCACGTCCCCCGCCCCAACCGGTGCCTTGACAACGGCACGTGCCGCGATCCTCGCCACGTCGAGCAGCGCGTCGCGGGCCACCGGCCCATCCGATTTCACGGCCACGACGGAACGTTCCCCGCCTATGACGCGAACCGTGCCGGTGAAGGTGCGCATCGGTTCCGCTGCTTCGCTCCACGCGTATTCTCGCCCTCGCCGGCACGCCGCGCCCCTGACGTCCAGGGACTCCACTGCCGCACCCCGGCCGCGAGACGACGACCCCAGGCCGCGCACCCGCAGGCGGCAGCCCGCGGGGCACAGAATGCAGACGATCTCCGTCGGGGCCGGATCAGTCAAGGCTTACCAGCACCCCTCTCGTATCCTCTGGAAGCGCGGGTATCTCGACCGCCGCCAGTTCGGCCGGAGCGAGGTACGCGAACGGCTTCGACGACAGCCGGCGCCCATCGGCTTTCACCACGACGGTCGTGCGGCGCCGAGGTTCGCTCACTCGGAAGTGAAGAGTCGCGGCCTCCCCGACTGCCAAGCGCTGGGGCACGACGTACTTCAGCCCGGTCCCGCGGCTCACCGGTACGGGCTTCCCCGGCCCGGCCGCGCGCGGCATCGGCGTCGTCTCCTCGCCGGTCCATGGCTCGCGCGCGTACCGCGCGGCCCATTCCCCGGCCCGACGCCCTTCAAGGCTCGCCCAGTCGGCCAGGTCGTGGACGTGAAGAACGTTTCCACACGCAAAAACGCCAGGGATCGACGTCGTCAGCCGCTGATCGACCTGAGGCCCCCCACTCGCCCCGTCCATCGCCGCCCCGGCCGAGCGAGTCAGCTCGTTCTCGGGAATCAGTCCGACGGAGACGAGCAGCGTGTCGCATTCGACGACGCGCTCCGTGCCGCCAACCGCTTGCCCTAGCTCATCCACCCGAGCGATGCGCACGCCGGATAGGCGCCCGCGTCCGAGAACCTCGACGACCTTGTGCTCGAGCGCCAATGGGATATCGAAGTCGTTGAGACACTGGCTGACGTTGCGAGCCAGGCCGCCGGCATAGGGTAGCTTCTCCACTACGTAGGCGACTTCGGCTCCCTCGAGGACGAGCCGGCGGGCCATGATGAGTCCGATGTCGCCCGAGCCAAGGATCACGGCCCTGCGCCCAACCATCACGCCCTGGAGGTTGATGAGTCGCTGGGCCGCACCCGCCCCGTAGATCCCGGCCGGCCTGGCCCCGGGGATCGCCAGCGAGCCGAACGACCGTTCGCGACAGCCCATCGCCAATACCACCGCGCCCGGCCTCAGCCGCTCGTGGCCGCGGGGCGACACGATTTCGCAGGTTCGGTCGCGCCTGATCGACAGAACCGTCGCGTTCTGCGACAGGCGCACCCCTTGCCGCCGCGCTTCATCGATCTGGCGCGTCGCGTACTCTGGACCGGTCAGCGACTCACCAAACAGCGTCAGCCCGAATCCGTCGTGGATACACTGGTTGAGGATGCCGCCGGGGTCACGATCGCGCTCTACAACAAGGACGGCCGCCCCCGAACGGGCAGCCTCCGCCGCCGCCGCAAGACCGGCCGGGCCGGCGCCGACGACAAGCACGTCAGGTCCGCCAGATGCCGCCAACCGCGCCGTCACCTCAGCAGCTCTTTGGTCTCGCCAGTGAATAGCTCAGTGCCGGGGCCCCTCAGCGTGATGTCCTCGATGTGAACGCCACGCTCGTGGCGCAAGATGTCCACGATCCGCGGCATACAGAAGCTCCCCTGACACCGACCCATGCCTGCGCGGCACCTCGCCTTCACCGCCGCCAGCGAGCGCGCGCCCAACGGGTTGTCCAAGGCATCCAGGACTTCGCGCCGTGTCACCTGCTCACAACGGCAGATGATCTCTCCCTCGGCGGATGCGCCTGGGAGACGTGAAGTGGCAACCGGCCCTGCCGCGAAGTGCTTCCGGACGGGACGATCCGCAAAACGCGCCCCCACAAGCTCGGCAATCCGCTCGGCGATGGCCGGAGCGCTACTTAGGCCCGGCGATTCGATGCCCACGGCGTTGATCAACCCGGGCGCCTTGCGACTCTCCTCGACAACGAAATCGGCCGCACCGTAGGCGCCCTTGGAGATCTTCGCGCGCACACCGGCGAAACTGGCAATCACGTCGGTCGGGTCAAAACCGGGGCACAGAGCCTTCGCTTCGCTCATCAGCCGAGCCAAAACCTGACCGCTGGTCGCATGATCCTCTTGGCTGTCGACGTATTCGGTACTCGGCCCAATCAAGGTGTTGCCGCTCGTCGTCGGCGTGAAGTGCACACCGAGACCACCCTCGCTCGGCGGAACCGGATAGACCATCCGCCTAGGGACGTTCCGCGCCTCCCGGTCGAGCACGAGGTACTCTCCACGGCACGGGAAGGACTCATACCTTTCCCCGCCGGCCACCGACGAGATGTCGGGAGCGTTCACGTCGGCCGCGTTGACTACAACAGCGGCCTCAATCACCCCGCCGCTCGTGGCCACCTGCCAGCCGTCGCGAAGAGGCGACAGGCCCTCGACTTCGGTGCCGACCGCGATGGAGGCCCCGTTCGCCAGGCAGCAATCGGCCAGGCGGAGTACGAATGTGAATGGATTGATGATCGCACCCTCCGGCGAGAAGAGCGCGACGTGACCGGCGACTGACGGCTCGAGGCGCGCCAGTTCGTCGGTGTCGATCATGCGCAGGTCGGTCAGGCCGTTGGCCACGCCGTTGTCCCGCAGCCTTGGAAGGGCGTCCGCCTCGTCCTCGTCGGCCGCGACGACGAGCGTGCCGACCTCGTCGAACGGCACGTTCAGTTCCGCGCAGACCGCCCTCATGAGACGACTCCCGCGGACATTCAGATGAGCCTTCAACGTGCCGGGCGCGACCGCGAAGCCAGAGTGGATGACGCCGCTGTTGCGCCCGCTCGCACCCCGGCCGACATCATCATCCTTATCCATCACCACGACGGAGATGTCGCGGCGCAGTATCTCCCGCGCTGTCGCCAGACCGACCACTCCGGCGCCGATGACGGCTACGTCGTACGCCGCGGTCATCAGTCGCCTTCTCGGGGATTCGGCCCGGCCTCCTCCTCCCCCATCGCGATGATCTCCTGAATGGCCTGCCCGTGAAGACGGTAGACGTGCATTCGCGACACACCCACCCTCTTGGCGATCTCGTCCTTCGGCAGTGTCTCCAGGTACCACAGCAGGAGGATCTCACGCTTCCGCTCGTCGATAAGAGCCAGCCGGCGCGCGACTTCGTGGCGCTCGTCGAGAGTATCTAGGAAGCCGGCCTTGAAAGGCTCGTCACGATAGGCGTCCTTGCCCCGCGTGCCGTCGAGCAGGACGATCGACCCCGTCACCGGATCGTAGAAGTCCTCCAGTCGGGATATGGCTCGCTTGACTTCCTTGGCTGTCCTGAGCATGGGCTACGTATCGCCGGCTTTCATGGAATCGCTGGTGTCGCCTCACGCCCGGCGGATGAGCCGCTCTCTTCCTCCGTCAAGCTCTCCGATTTCTTCCAGGTAGGCCGCGAGCGCCTCCTGCCAGGGCCTGAGCGACGCAAACGGAGTGTCCACACCAGGTGGATTCGCCAATACGGAGTACGGCGGACGTCTCGCCGGGCGCGTCAGCCTGGCCGAAGGGATCGGCTTGATCTCGGCCGAAGCCCGGCCCGACAGAGCCAGCGCCTCCTTGGCCAGCTCAAACCAGCTGCAGCTTCCGCCATTAGTCGCGTGCCACGTGCCCCAGGCATCAGTGGTGACCACCTGTGCTATGGCGGCCGCAAGATCGCGCGCATACGTCGGGGAGCCCACCTGGTCGTCGACGACCTCCAGTTGTCTGCCTCCGTCGGCCCGTTCTAGAACGGTGCGTACCAAGTTGCGTCCCGCCGCACCGAACAGCCACGCGGTTCGCACGATCCAGTGGCGCTCGGTTCGACCGCGAACCTGTTTCTCTCCAGCTAGCTTGGAGGCCCCGTAGACACTCAGCGGGCGGGGCGCGTCGTCCGGCAGGTACGGCGTCCGCTTGCGCCCGTCGAAGACGAAATCCGTGCTGACGTAGAGCATGGCGGCGTCAACCTTCGCCGCGGCGCGCGCGATGTAGGCGGTGCCGTCCACGTTGACGCGGTTTGCCAGGTGAGGATTGGTCTCACAGCCGTCGACGTCGGTATAGGCGGCGGCGTGAACGACAACCTCGGGGGTAAAATCGGCAAAGCACTTGAAGACCGCCGCTTCGTCGGCAATGTCGAGGTCGCCCTCGCTTGGGGCAAATACCTGCTCACCGGGACCGTAGAGCGCCTTGAGCAGCTCCGACCCGAGCATTCCGCTGCCTCCGAAGACCAGGACGCGCACCGGCTACCGCCTCTCCTCATACCAGCGCTTCTCCCAGTTCGCGAATTCGTCGGTATGATGCTTGATCTTCTTCCACCACGACTCGTTCTCCCGATACCAGTCGATCGTCTCGGCCAGCCCTTGTTCGAAGTCGCGCGCCGGGTTCCAGCCCAGAGCCTTCAGCTTGCCGGAGTCAATCGAATACCGCATATCGTGGCCCGGCCGGTCGGCCACCCGCTCGATCATGTCGTCGCCCAAGCCAAGGTGGCGTAGGATACCGGCCGCCACCTCGCGATTCTGCCGCTCGTTGCCCCCGCCGACGTTGTATATCTCGCCCGGGGTGCCGCGGCGGAGAACAGTGTCGATGCCGGCACAGTGATCGAGAACGTGCAGCCAGTCTCTCACGTTGATGCCCTCGCCGTAGAGCGGCAGCTTCTTGCCCTCGAGCGCATTGGTGACGAAGAGCGGAATGACCTTCTCCGGGTACTGATAGGGCCCGTAGGTGTTCGAGCCTCGCGTGATCATCGCCGGGGTCCCATAGGTGACAAACGAGGCGAGCAGCTGCATGTCGCCTCCGGCCTTGCTCGCGGAGTACGGACTACTTGGAGCCAGCGGCCATTCCTCCGTCGCCGAACCGGTCGATACGCTTCCGTAGACTTCATCCGTGCTGACCTGCACATATCTCGACACCTGATGTGTGCGCGCGGCTTCGAGAAGGACGTAGGTCCCAACGATGTCGGTGAGCAAGAACTCCTTGGCGCCGACTATCGACCGGTCGACGTGGGTTTCGGCGGCGAAGTTGACAATGGCGTCGCAGCCGGCCAGGACCTCGTCGACCGCCCCGGCGTCGCAGATGTCGCCGCGTACGAACCTGTAGCGACTTGCCGTGGCGGGATTCTCGGCGATTTCGCGCAGGTTGTCGAGATTCCCGGCGTAGGTCAGCTTGTCCAGGTTGACGATCTCATCGTCGGGAGAGGTGTTCAAGACGTGGCGGATGAAGTTGGAGCCGATGAAGCCGGCGCCGCCGGTTACGAGAAGCTTCACGGACTACCCACCCTTGCTCACGCCCCAGTCGTATCCGATCGACGGATCGTCAAAGGGCACGCGGAACTCGTCCGGTTCGTTGTACTTGTATGGTTCGGTGGGAACGTTGATGAGATAGCAGGCCTCGTCGCCGTCGGGAGTTATGCCGTGCAGGACGTAGGGCGGGATGACGACGAGGATCGGATTGCGCTCTCCCATCGAAAACTCCTGGATCTCGCCGCGAGTAGGTGAATCTTCTCTCTGGTCGTGTAGGACCACTCGTCCCTGCCCCTTCACCACCACGAAGTGGTCCGTCTGGACCTTGTGGTAGTGCCAACCCTTGGCGTAGCCGGGCTTGCAGACGGACAGATACACCTGGCCGAAGCGCTGGAAGAACGGGTCGTCCGAGCGCATCATCTCCATTAGGAAGCCTCGCTCGTCCGAGATGACCTTGAGCTGCTTGACGATTACGCCTTCGATCATCCGCCTACACGACCTCGATCTCGCTGTTGTCGCCGAGCATCAGCTTGAAACTAGCGGGCCGCCGCTCGGTCTTTGTGACCTTGACATTGCACCCCAGCAGGCTGTCGGAGAGCCGGTGTCCGATCTGCTCGATGCGCACGCCCGGCATGATGATGCTGTGTTCAACCTCACTGCCGCTGATCAAAACGTTGTCGTGGATCGACGTGAACGGGCCGACGTAGGAGCTCGCGATCCTAGTCTTTCGGCCGATGATCGCCGGCCCGCGGATGGTGCTGGAGCGGATCTCGGCCCCGTCGGCGACGACCACTTTGCCGGTGATCGTGGACTCCTCATCGACCGAGCCTTCGATGTGAGCCTCGAGGTGGTCGAGCATGATCATATTCGCTTCAAGAAGGTCCTGGAGCTTGCCCGTGTCCTTCCACCAGCCCTCGATGATATGGGGATGAACGCCGCGCCCGTGATCGATGAGATACTGAATCGCGTCGGTAATCTCAAGCTCGTCCCTCCACGACGGCTCGATGGCGTTGACGGCTTCGAAGATCGTTGAGTCGAACATATAGACGCCTACGAGCGCCAGATCCGTCGCCGGTTCCTTTGGTTTCTCCACAAGCCGCACGACGCGGTCACCATCGAGCTCGGCAACGCCGAACATCTGGGGGTTCGGCACATGGGCAAGGAGGATCTGGCAGTTCGGCCGCGTCTGACGGAACTCTTCGACCAGCGGCGTAATGCCCTCCTTGATCAGGTTGTCGCCGAGGTACATCACGAAGCTGTCGTCGCTGAGATACGCCTGCGAGACCTTCACGGCGTGGGCCAGACCAAGTGGCGCTTCCTGTTCGATGTAGGTCACGTCGACGCCGAAGGTCGACCCGTCGCCGACGGCCTCCATCACTTCGTCCTTGGTATCACCGACCACGATCCCAATGTCGGCGATTCCGGCATCGCGAATCGCCTCGATCCCGTAGAAGAGGATCGGCTTGTTGGCGACAGGAACGAGCTGCTTGGCGCGCGTGAACGTGATCGGCCGCAGGCGAGTGCCGCTGCCGCCGGCAAGAATCAGCCCCTTCATGATTCCTCCCGCCCGTGGACCAACTTCCGGATGTATTCGCGAAGCCGCTCGCCGAATTCGGGATCCTCCAGAGACAGGGCGACATTCGCTTCCATCCATGACAGCGGGTTTCCGATGTCGAAACGTTTTGATTTGAGCTCCACCGCATAGATGTCCTCGTGGGCGACCATGTCCTTCAATGCGTCGGTGAGCTGTATCTCGCCGCCTTTTCCTGCCCGAGTCCGATGCAGATGCCGGAAGACGTCGGGGGTGAGCAGGTAGCGACCGAAGATGGCCAGGTTCGACGGCGCCTCCGCTCGCGCGGGCTTCTCCACCAGGTCCTCGACCTTCCAGACGCCATCGCCCAGCGATTGGCCGGCGATCACTCCGTAGCGATGGACGGCCTCAGGCTCAACTTCCTCTACGGCGATGACCGAGCAGTGATGCTTCTCGTACAGCTCAATCAGGCGGGGGATGCAGTCGTTTGACGGCACGATGACGTCGCCGAGCAGCACCATGAACGGCCTGTCTCCGACGTGGTGCTGAGAACAGAGCACGGCGTGGCCAAGCCCCTTGGGATGCTTCTGGCGAATGTAATGGATATTGGCGAGGTTCGAGATGCCTTCGAGATTGGCGAGGGCCTCGCACTTGCCATTTGCGTCAAGCGTCGTCTCCAGCTCGAACGAACGATCGAAGTGATCCTCAATGGCGCGCTTGCCCCGGCCGGTCACGATGAGCACGTCGTCGATTCCGGCGGATACGGCTTCCTCGACGACGAATTGAATGACGGGTTTGTCGACAACCGGAAGCATCTCCTTGGGCTGCGCCTTCGTCGCAGGCAAGAATCGGGTTCCAAGCCCCGCCGCTGGAATGACCGCTTTCACACGCCTCTTCCTCTCGCAGAGAAGTCAGTCAGAAAATCCGCAGGCTGTTAGGCATTTTCTCGCAGGGCGGGTCGTTGCGCAAGCAGAATGGTCATCATGCGTGGCGCCCGACGGGCCGCCGCTTTCGCGTCCCGCGCGAGAGCCCGACACGCTGTCTGCTCAGAACGTAGGCGACCCGCCCGTTCACCCAGGGGCGCGCGGGCGGGCGCAAGAAACCGCTGCTCGCCGCGGTCTCGCACGGAGTTGTGGCGTTAGCTCTGCTCCCAGACGCACCGATGAAGGGTTCTTCGATGCGGACCGCTAGCCGGGAACACAATCGAGAACGCCGCGGTGATACAGCGATGACTATCCTGCGATTCGAGTATGTTGATTACTACGTCAACCGCCACTCAGTATATGCATAACGACTTGCCTCACGTCAACCGGCAATTCAGGCCGATTCATTCCCCAGCCGACCGCTCCAGAGCACCCAAACAAGCAGCACGACGGTGATGACAAAGGCGTTCCAGAATGTGTCATGGCTCAACACGAGATACTCCCGCGCGCGACTTGAGATCACGACCAGAGCCGCGACCCGAAGGACGTTTACTGCCTGCACAGCCACGAATCCGATCAGTGCCGCAGCCAGGCGTTTGCCCAGCGGTGCGGGAAAGGCGAGGAAGAACGCGGCCACCGGGACTGCGAGTGAGAGTCCGCAGCACTGCCACCCCACCTCGACGCCTGTCCCCTGGCCGAGAAGGACCTGTGAGCCCTGCGCGTGGGCTTCGACCTGGAAGAGACGCAGGACAGCCGCCGCGCTTGCCGCCACTCGTGCGGTGTAGCCGTCGAGCGGCCCAGTCCTGCCCAGCCACTCGACAACGTACAGGGAGACTCCGAACAGCACGAGGAAGACGAGTGCCGGCAGCGCCGCCTCAGCATAGACCCGCCATGCTGCGTCCGATTCAGACCCGGCTGTGGTCTGCGTTGTCCTGCCACGTTCCGGCTTTTCTATCTCCGGCTTACCCGCAGACTCGCCGACCTCGCTCCGATCACGTGTCATGCCGGCTTCTCTTCCTCTTCCAGGAAACCCAAACGGCGGCGGCGGCAAGCAGGCAAACGGGGTAGCTGTAGTCCAGAAGGACTTCTGACGTGTGCCAGCTGCGAAAGACGCCTATCCCGCCACTCAGGAGCGCTTGGATCGCGACGCGCACGATCAGGGTTACCACGAAGAAGACAACCGTGGCCCACAGGGCACGCTCCAGGCGCTCCACAGTCCACGCCAGTGCGAAGAACGCGATCGTGTAGGCGATTCTCGTCCCCACAACCGGAGGGACGGATAGAGCCGGAACGAACGGCTGCGTCACCGCGTAGGCCAGGAAGATGCCGACGAGAACCGCCAGCGCGATCTGTGCGCGGCGGCGGGTCTCGCGCGTGCTCAGATCTCCCTGCGCCACACTCCGCCTCGTTTCCGTATACCTGACGAGACTAGAACGGCCGCACCTCCAAACGCAAGGATAATCATCGCCCACTCGGAGGCGTCGGGTATCGGCGCCGGCGGACCTGAGGGTTCCGCGGGCATGAACGGCGAAAGATGGTTCACCTGTCCGGTTATGGTCTGATTCGCCGTATCGACGGAGACCGTGCAGTCGACCCACCGCGCGGGCGACAACGTATCGTCCCAGTGGAGCAGCCTCAGAGAACTCGGGTCCGTCACCGCGTTCGGATCGTACGGAATCGTTACGTTGATCGGCGGTGTGTACCCCGCCGTTGTCGTCACGTCGTACACGAAACCCGCCAGGTTGAACCCGCTCGGCATCACGACAGTGCTCTCCGGCGCCACGTCGATGGTCGTCACGCCCGGCGTGCCAACCGCATGGAACTCCACGCCGACGTCGTTGCCGAGACTCACCGTCTCCGTGCTCGCATTCGACGCCGTTGTTCCGGACGCGTACGTCGTGGCGGTCACGCTCGGACTAGGCCCTGACACGTTCGCTTCGGAATCGGAGGCCTTGACGTAGTAGGACCGCGACGTGCTCTGCGACAGACCTGTGTCGACGTAGGACGTCCCGGTTGTAGTGCCGATCGACGCGTTGGTCGAGGCATCATGCACCGTGTAGTGATCGACGCCCATTGCGTCCGTGGACGCGGTCCACGTGATCTCTATCGAACTCTCATTGCAGGCGTACGCTCTGGCGCTGGCCGGCGCCGTGGGGGGAGTGGTGTCCGGCGGCAGAGTCATCTTCCAGATTGTCTTCGCTCCCCCGCCGGCGCCTATGGTACGTGACGTCGCGAAGACCATCGTCGTGCCGTCAGCCCCCCAAGTCTGAACGTTGTCGACGGCCTGATCGTAGGTCAGCCGCATCGAATTGGCTCCGTTGCTGCTCATCGAGTAGAGGTCGTTGTCCCTGGTGTAGCTGATCCGGCCGCCGCTCGGCGAGTAGCTCGGGTGCCACTCCTCGACAGATGGATCGTTGGTCAGTTGGATCTGGCCGCTCCCATCGGCGTTCATCGCCCAGACGTCCTGCCTGTCGGCCATGACGCCGGTGCCGCGCCCGCTGAACGCGACTCGTGTCCCGGACGCGGTGACGTCCGGGTACCGCTCAGTCAACGTAGAAGTGGTTAGACGGGACTGCTGCGAGCCGTCGTCGTTCATGATCCAGATGTCGTCGTCACCGACGGCAAGGTCGGAATCATAGACGATGACGCCGCTGCTTCCCCACGTCGGCACGGACTCCGTGGAGAGCACGCTTGTGAGCTGGGTGACAGGGAAGCCGCTAATGTCCATCTTCCACACGTCATGACTCCCCGCTCTATCGGAGGTGAAGGCGATCTCAGTGCCCGTGGCGTTGAACGACGGGTGGTGGCTGTAGAAAGACAGATCGGTGACCGGCGCCAGGTTGGCCCCGTTGGGATCGACGAGATACACGTCGGCTACGCGGTTGGCGTAGGTGATCGTCGAGTAGTTCCGCGCTCGGTTCGACGAGAAGGCGATATGGGAAGCATCGCTGCTGACATCAGGGATGAAGTCGTCGATGCTCTGCGTAAGCCGCTGGCGACCGGTGCCGTCGTCGTTCATGGAGTAGATATCGACCAGCCCGCTCTTGCCCGAGTTGAAGACCACGCTGTTCGTGCCGAGGTGCGACCAAGACGGGATATTCTCGGGATCGGCATCGTGGGCCAGTCTCTGCAGGTTGGTGCCGTTGACGTTGACGACCCACACGTCCGCGTTCGTGTCTCCCCTGCCCGACTGAAATACCAGCTTCTGTCCGTCGGGGCTGAACGACGGGTGTCCGGCCCCGGGTAGCGTGACGATCTGCTGCGAGATGCCGGTGCTGACGTCCATGACCCAGATACTGGACGAGCCGCCACTGGTCGAATCGTAGGCGATCATCGACCCGTCCGGGCTGACGTCCGGCCGGATGTCGCTCGCGTTGCCGAATGTCAGCTGCGTCCTGCCGGTGCCGTTCGGATTGATGATGAAGATATGGTTGATGCCGCCGGCCTCGTCCGACGCATAGACGATTCGACCGTCGGGAGTCCACGTCGGGAAGTATTTTGTGCCCGGCGCGGTCGTAACCTGGCTGGCGAGGCCGGTGTTGGCGGGGATGGTCCAGATTTCGAACGCCCCGGACCGGTCTGACGCGAACGCTACGAACGTGCTCGTCGGGTCGTAGGAGGGGTGGAGGTCCGACGACGAGGACCTCTCCAGCAGCGCCGTCCCGGTCCCGTTCGTGTTCATGCTCCACAGGTCATACGTGCCGAGACGATCGGAGGCGAATGCGATCTTCGCTCCGTCCGGCCGGTACTCGGGAACGCAGTCGAAGGAGTCAGACGTCACCTCATCGAGCCAGTTTCGCCCCGGGTTGTTGACACTGACGGCGCGCAACCGTGTCGACTTGTTGCCCGCCTGATCCTCGACGATCAGTCGAAGGGTATGGTGGCTGTTGTCGCAGTTGCTGGTATCCCAGGAGGCCAACGCTCCCGCCGACACCGAGGTCGTGGAAGACGATATGGTCCGCCACCACGTACCGTACCTCAACGGCACCAATGGGGCCTGCAGCGCCGAGGCGAGCGGCCTATATCCGCTGCCGTACTGAAGCTCGTACCGGAGGAAGTTGTCGTGCGGCCAAGGGTTCGAGCCGGCATTGGCATCTAGAGCACTTCCCTGAATCGCGACGACTCCGGAAACGGACCCGCCCTGAGTTGGCGACGATATCGACGCGGTGGGCAGTATCGTGTCGACCATGAACACCTGACTCTGCACGCTCTCCGCGTTGCCTGAGGCGTCGACGGAGTAGTAGTAGAGAGTGTGGACTCCCTCGGGCGCGGTTGGAGGGTTCGCCGGCATGTACGGAGTCCAGATACCCGTGGTCGAATCCCACTGGTAGAACGTGCTGGCAGGCACGTCAGGCACGAACGTGATCGTGCACGTCGTGATGAACCAGCTGTTGTAGCCGTTGGCCGTGAACGGGTCCGTCAAGACTGCGGTCGTTGGTGGAGCGGTGAACTTGTATACTCCTCCGCAGTAGGTCCCCGCGTACATGTTCTTGATGTTTGCGTAGTTGGGAGAGAAGCCTAAGGCGCGCACGTCCCGGTGCGCTAGACCGTTGTTGATCTGGGTCCATGTCTGCGCGCCGTCGATCGACCTGAATGCGCCGTCGCCGTAGGTCCCCGCAAGAAGCGTGTGGTCGCTCGGATAGTTGGGGGACAGGGCTAGCGAGCGAATCCAGGTGTTCGTGAGGCCGATGTTGCGTTGAGTCCATAGCCCGCCACTATTGGCCGACTCGAACACACCGCCGTTGGTTCCCGCAAAGAGCGTTTCGTCGGTCCCACCCCAGCTGTAGGTTGGAGACAGAGCGATCGCCCTCACGTCAAGGTTCCCAAGGCCGGTGCTCACTTGGGACCAGGTCGCCCCCTGGTTGTGCGACACGTGGACGCCTTGGCCGTACGTCCCCGCGAATAGAGTGTGGTCGGTCGCATAGTTGGGGGACACGGCGATCGACCAGACGTGGTTCGCTAGATTCGCCGTGTGCCAACTTGTCGCCCCGTCGGTCGACTCGAATGCCCCTCCCTCAGTTCCCGCGTAGAGCGTCCTGTCGATGGTTCCATCGTAGTTGGGAGAGAGAGCGATCGACCAGACCGGGTCACTTGGGAGCCCGGCGTTCATAGGATTCCACTGCGTGGCCTGGGCGTTCATCGCCTCGTACACGCCCAAAGCGGTTCCGGCGAAAGGAAGTGCGTTTGGATAGTTGGGGGGCACGCCGATGGAGCGTATGCTCATGCCGGACTTCTTAAGGGTCCAGCTCAAGCCCCCATCCGTCGTCTTGAAGACGCCGTCTCCATCGGCGCCGGCGTAGAGCGTCTCGCCGCTCGGGTCGTCGGGCGTGAAGGCAATCGCGTAGATGGGGATGTTCTTGAGACCATTGTTCTTCCACGCCCAGTTTGCCCCACCATCCGTTGAGCTGAAGACGCCTCCGTAGATCCCTAGGAACATAGGCTCCAGAGGGTGCACGGCGTTGGGATCGTAGTTCGGAGAGAAGGCGGCCGTGAGTACGTAGCCACTCGTGAGGCCGGATGTGTGCCTGGTCCAGCTGGTTCCCCTATCGGCCGATGTACAGGCATACCCACCGTTGGTCCCGACCAGAATCGTCTGGTCGGTCCCGTTTGCGTTCGTTCTCCCGTAGTTGGGCGAGAAGGCCACCACGTGGACGGTGGTGTTTGTGAAGTTGGAGTCGTCCTTGCGGCTCCAGTTCGGTGTTCCGGCAGCGGTCGACATGTAGACGCCATCGTTGGTTCCCGCGAGGATCGCGTCGTCGGCCGCGTAGTCGGGAGAGATCGCAACGGAGTTCACGGACAGGTTGCCGAGGTTGGTGTTCTCTTGACTCCAACCTATGGTCGGGTAGCTGGTCGACACAAAGACGCCGGCACCCGTGCCCGCCACAACTGTGCGGTCGCTTGCGTAGTCGGGAGAGAAGGCGACGGAGGAGACGGACTGGTTCGTGAGACCGACAATCCTCTGAGTCCAGGTTGCACCGTAGTTGGTGGACTCGTAGACCCCGTCCCCCGTCGTGCCCACGAGGATCCTGTGGTCGTTCAGGTAGTCGGGCGAGAACGCGATGGAGCGGATGTCCGAGCTGGTGAAACTGGTGACCTGGTTCCAGCTTGCCCCTCCGTTAGTCGACTCGAAGAGGTCGCCGTGCTGAGTCCCCACAAGCACGACCTGGTCATGGCCGGTCCCGCTTCCGAAGTTGGGCGAGACGGCGACCGAGTATATGTAGTGATTGGTGAGAGCGGCGGTAGGGGTCCAAGTGGTTCCGCGATTCGTCGACTTCCATACGCCGCTTACCCCGGCCCCGACGAAGATGGTGTTGTCTGTCGCAAAGTCAGGAGATACGGCGATTGTGTGGAGGAAACCGCCCTCCGGCCCGTTCGTCGTCCATTGATTCAGCCCGGCAAAGGCATGCGCCGGAAAGAGCGCCGCCAGGATCAGAGCGGCGCCGACCAGCAAGGCGGCATTCGTCCGCCGCGTCGGTCTCGGTCGCACAGGTCGCTGTCCCATCACTTCCTCCTCCTATAGCTCCGCCTCGATTAGCTCAAGCTCCACCCCAGACCCACCGGCGCCGGGCACGCCAAAGGGGCAGGTTGGCAAAATCGCAGGGGATGCTCGGGACAGGATTGAGCGGGGATGTGGTGTTCGCACGCTCCCTCATCGCAGCCTAGCCCCTTGCCAGTGTGTGCCCGAATGTGAATCGCGCGGCCGTGGGATTGACAACTATGAGCCGGCGCTGGTTCGCCTAGTTCTGCGATGACCGCGATGACCGGATTGCCACTATGCTCACAGCTCTGCAGAAGCAGTCAAGCGGCAATATCGGCACGACCGCATATCTCGTGCCGAGGGAGTAGTCCTTTTGGCCGCCTAGGATGGCAGAGGCACAGGGATGGGCGTCAGGGGCGCAGTGCCTGCTTGCGGCGAGCGACGGCGGGACTGACCGGACGCATTCCGGTAGTCAGCCTACGCCGTCATTCGCCCGCCTGCCGAGCCGCTTCGACCGCGAAGGCCCTTCCAGGCAAGGATACCCGCGCCGCCGAGCGCGAGAATGATCATCGCCCACTCGCTGGCGTCGGGAATGGGTTCCGCGGCGGGTTCCAGCTCCGCCGGCTCGAATGGCGAAAGAGTCTGAGAGGTTCCGGTGACCACATGACCTACGGTGTCGACCCCCAGCGTGTTGTCTTCCCAGATGCCGCCAACGCGATGGAGCAGTCTGGTGTTATCCCCGTTGGCCGTGAGCCTGGGATCGTACGGGATGCTGACGAGCACGGGCGGACCATAGACGGCCGTGGTGTTGATGTCCAGATCGAACCCTGTGAGCCGGTATCCGGCCGGACGCGTGTAGGGACTGTCGGGTCGAGCGAAGATGGTTGTCGTGCCTGGCTGCGAGACCGACCCGAAGATTATCGTGACTCCGTTGCCGAGATCCACAACGACGTGAGAGCCCGCCGGTGTCACGCCGGGCCCGTAGGTCGTGGCCGATACCGTGACGCTCGGGCCGGACTCATTGCCGACCGCATCGACAGCGGTGGCGTAGTAGTTGTAGGCGGTCGAAGGCGCTCGCCCGCTATGGGTGTACCTGGTAAAGGACGTGGTATCGATCAAGGCGCCCGTGGTCGCGTCGTAGACCCGATACCAGATATCCCGATCGCCGGGAATGGCGTCGTCCTCAGACGCATCCCACCGGATGACAACCGCATCGGCGCTTTGTGGGTAGACGGAGACCGGGCTTGGCACGCTCGGCGGGATATCGTCACTGACAGTCTCGGCCGACGTCACATTCGACAGAGCCGACCAGTTTGGCACCCGGTCCGCCGACTTCATCGCGAAGTAGTATGTCGTGCCTCCCGTCAAGTTGCGGATCGTGAAGGTCTGGGGTTGTCCTGCGCCGCCTGGAGCCGGCTCGCCCACGGCCTGAGTCGCGATGGCCCAGTTCCCATCGTTGATTGGAGCAGTGGCGTACCTGATGTCATAGGCGGCGACCGAGCCCATGATGCCGTCACTGGGGGCGGTCCACCTCAAGTCGACCGAGGAGCCGCTCGCCGCGCTGGTAGCCAGATCGCTGACGGCAGACGGCGGCGCCGTGTCGATGGTGATTCCCCTGTGCTGAGTCGCTCCCCAGTTCCCCGTCTCGTCCTTGCCCCGAACGTGGAAGTACCATGTTCCGTCCGCCACGTCAGCGTACGCTTTCGTAGTCGCCGTCCCCTCGGAGGTCTCATCCGGCACCGTTGCGGGCGCCGCGTCGAATTCGTACGAGTACCCCTCAACGCCGGAGACGTCACTGCCGGCCCAGGCGAACGCCGGATCGTTGTTGGAGTACGCCCCGTCCTCATTCGGGTGTGTGGATGATGTGAGCGACGTGATCGTCGGGCCTTCCGCGTCGATGTTGAAGGGCCCGGCGTGGACGGTGGAAGTCCAGTTGCCCGCATTGTCCTTCGTTCGCAGATTGAAGTACCAGGTCCCATCGCCCGGCGTACCGCTTGCGGAATCCGCCGTCCCTTCGAGGTCCTTGGTTGTATTCGGAGTGGCCGTGGTGTTCTGACTCCAAGATACTGAGAAACCGTCAACGCCGCTTGAATCGTCCACTGCCCCCGAGATTGAGACGATCACCGTGCTTGTGGTGGACCACGAGCCGCCCGGCGTATGGCTCGTGCCGGCGACGACGGGATCAGTCGGGTTGACGCTGTCGATCCGGAACGGTCCCGCATGGACCGTTCCCGTCCAGTGACCGAAGTTGTCCCTCGTCCTCAGGTTGAAGTACCAGGAGCCGTCGGCAACTAGAGGACTGTTTGTGAGATTGACGCCCTCCTCAAGGTCCTTCGTGGCATCGGGTGTCTCCGTGGCAGCCTCGCTCCAGGAGATCGAGTAGCCGTCGACACCGGTCCCGGCATCGGTCGCGCCAGATATCTGAGCCGCAATTGGCTTGGTGTTGGACCAGCCGCCCTGGGCGTGGCTCGAACTGTACACTGTTGGATCGGTTGGCGCGGCCGTGTCGATTCTCGCCCGCCGATGTGAAGCCACCCCCCAGTTGCCGGCACCGTCCCTTGCTCGAACGTGTAGGTACCACGCGCCGTCCGCGGTGTCGGTGCACGTGATGGCTGTAGCGGTTCCTTCCGATACGCTATCGGGCAGAGTGTCAGGCGTCTGATTCAGGACCCGCGAGTAGCCCGAGACACCCGAGGAATCCTCAGCGCTCCAGGCGAACGCCGGATCGTTCTCCTCGTACCAGACGTCCTGGTCGGGATGAGTGGATGAGGAGAGCGATGATACACCCGGTGCCACGGTGTCGATGCGGAAGGGACCGATGTGCGCGGTCGAAGTCCAGTTCCCCGCGTTGTCCCGAGTCCGCACGTTGAAGTACCATTCCCCGTCGGCAAGGGCGGGGCTCGTCGTAGCGTCGGCGGCCTCTTCCAGGTCTTTCGTGTCATCGGGGTTCTCGGTTGCGTCTTGGCTCCAGGAAATCGAGTATCCGTCGAGACCGCTTGCCCCATCGGTCGCTCCCACGAGAGCGATGTCGATAGTGTTGTCGTTGGACCAGACGCCGACGGTGTGACTCGAGCTTGAAAGCACCGGATCGTCCGACTCGGTGACGTCCACACGCGCGCGCCGGTGCGCGGCAGGACCCCAGTTGCCCGCCCCGTCCTCGGCACGGATGTGGAAGTACCAGACACCGTCCGCAGCGTCGGTGTACGTCACCGAGGTTGCGGTGCTCTCCGGCGTGACGTCGGGCGCCGTGTCGGCCGTCTGGTCGAGCACATATGAGTAGCCGGCGACACCCGAGAGATCGTTCTCGTTCCACGAGAACGCGGGGTCGTTGTCGGAATACCAGACGTCCTCATCCGGATGCGTCGATGACGCGAGCGACGAGATCACCAGCGGTGAGGCATCTATCTTGAACGGCCCAAGGTGCACAGTTGCCGTCCAGTTGCCGGCGTTGTCCACAGTCCGCGCGTTGAAGTACCAGACCCCGTCGTCGAGCGCGGCGCTCGCGGTGGCATCCACCGTTTCGTCCAGATCCTTCGCGGCGTCCGGGACTTCACTCTCGTCTCGGCTCCATGAGACCGAGAAGCCGTCGACACCACTGTCGGCATCCGCAGCGGCCGTGATCGACACGTCGACGGTGTTGTCGCTGGACCAGATCCCCGCGGTGTGGCTGGAGCTGGTGAGAGTGGGGTCGGTTGGACTAGTCACGTCGATTCGAACGCGCCTGTGTGCGGCAGGGCCCCAGTTGTCCGCCTCATCCTTCGCTCGAACGTGGAAGTACCACACACCGTCGGCGGTGTCAGTGCAAACGGTCGTGGTGGCGGTTCCCTCGGACGTCGTGTCGGGTGTTGTGCCGGATATCTGATCGAGAACGTATGAGTAGCCGGTAGCGCCCGTCGAGTCCTCCACGCTCCATGAGAACGCGGGGTCGTTGTCCGAATACCACGCGTTCTCGTCCGAATGCGTCGATGATGAGAGAGACGAGATCGCCATGGGCGACGTGTCGATGCTGAACGGCCCCATATGGACCGTCGAGGTCCAGTTCCCAGCGTTGTCCTTCGTCCGCGCGTTGAAGTACCACGATCCGTCACTGAGAGCCGGGCTCGTCGTTGCCCCTATCGTCTCCTCAAGGTCCTTCGCCGAATCAGGCGCTTCCGTTTCATCTCGACTCCATGAAGCCGAGAATCCGTCGACACCGCTCGCGGCGTCCGCCGCGGCCGTCATAGAGATATCGACCGAGTTGTCGCTGGACCAGACGCCGACGGTATGACTCGGGCTCGACAACGTTGGGTCGATTGGCGCTCCCGTGTCGACTTTGAACGACCTGCCCTGGGCCGTCTCGGTATTGCCCTGTGAATCGATGGAGAAGAAGTAGAGCGTGTGGGCGCCTTCGGGCGCGCCGATCGGGCCTGAGTAGGTCGTCCACCCCGGCGTCGCCGTCGCGTCCCACTGGCAGTAGGTGACCCCCGCCTCATTGCGCGCCAGACCGATCGAAGGTGTCGTCGTGAACCAGCCGTTCTCTCCGTCGGGCGACACGGGGATCGTCGACACCGTGGTCACAGGCGGTGTCGTTTCCGCATATGTGTGGCTCAGAACGCCCCCGCCCCACAGTCCAGCGAACGCTATGTGATCGTTCGAATAGTCGGGCGACAAGGCGATGGAGTTGACGAATGGGGTGGTAAGACCGCTGTCGATCGAAACCCAGCTCGCACCTCCGTCGAATGACCGGAAGACGCCACCACCGTGAGTTGCCACATAGACCGTGTCATCGCTTGCGTACGCCGGCGAGAGCGCAATCGAGTAGACCGCGTCAGACGCCAAGCCTCCGTTCGCCGGCGACCAGTTGCTCCCGCCGTTCGTCGACTTGAAGACGCCTCCGCCTGCAGTACCGGCAAAGACGGTATCGTCACTTCCGTAGTCGGGCGACACGGCGATCGACCAGCAGGACGGTGCGGTGAGACCGGTGTTCACAGCCGCCCAGCTGGCGCCCCGGTTGACCGACTTGAAGACCCCATCGCTCGTCGCCGCGAACACCGTCTGGTCAACGGCGTAGTCGGGCGAGATATCGACGGACCGCACGTCGGCACCGGCGAGGCCGGCGTTCGCCGCAGACCAGCTCGCGCCGCGGTTGACCGACTTGAAGACGCCTTCCCGGGTCGCGATGAAGAGTGTCTGATCGCCGGCGTAGGCAGGCGAGAAAACGATGCGCCGGACCCAGGGCGTGCTCAATCCACTGCTTGAGTCAGTCCAGTTGGTCCCTCCGTCGGTCGACTTCAGCAGAGCAGTGGTTATCCCGGCGAAGACGGTTTGGTCCGACGCGTAGTTGGGGGAGACAGCCACCGACCGGGCATTCCTGTTTGTCGATCCGATAGACATCCCGGTCCAGCTCCCGCCCGAGTCGGTCGACTTGAAGAAACCCACCCCATAGGCGCCGGCAAAGACGGTATGGTCGCTGGCGTACGCGGGAGAGACGGCCACGTCTCGGATATCGGTCAATGGGAGGTTGGCCGTCAGCAGCGTCCAGCCAACCCCGCCGGTGGTCGATTTGAAGATGCCATCGGTGAAAGTCCCCACGAAGAGGGTCTGGTCGGTCGCATAGGCCGGCGACAATCCGATGGTAGACAGCACGCG